>NZ_JAJJPG010000107.1:0-12248 GCF_032907665.1 Intrasporangium sp. | reverse complement strand
ACCGCGGTGACTTCGAGGAGCGCCTGAAGAAGGTGCTCAAGGAGATCCGCACCCGGGGCGACATCATCATCTTCATCGACGAGATCCACACGCTCGTCGGTGCGGGTGCTGCCGAGGGCGCCATCGACGCGGCGAGCATCCTCAAGCCGATGCTCGCCCGCGGTGAGCTCCAGACGATCGGGGCGACGACGCTCGACGAGTACCGCAAGCACATCGAGAAGGACTCGGCGCTCGAGCGCCGCTTCCAGCCGATCCAGGTGATGGAGCCGACGCTCCCGCACACGATCGAGATCCTCAAGGGCCTGCGCGACCGCTACGAGGCGCACCACCGCGTCACCATCACCGACAGCGCGCTCGTCGCGGCCGCCAACATGGCCGACCGCTACATCAACGACCGCTTCCTCCCCGACAAGGCGATCGACCTCATCGACGAGGCGGGCGCGCGCCTGCGCATCCGCCGGATGACCGCGCCGCCGGACCTGCGTGAGTTCGACGAGCGGATCGCGCACCTCGTGCGTGAGAAGGAGTCGGCCATCGACGGGCAGGACTTCGAGCGGGCTGCCCGGGTCCGTGACGAGGAGAAGAAGCTGCGCGCCGAGAAGGCCGAGCGCGAGGCCCAGTGGAAGTCCGGCGACATGGACGTCGTGGCCGAGGTCGATGACGAGCTCATCGCCGAGGTCCTCGCGGCCAGCACCGGCATCCCGGTCTTCAAGCTGACCGAGGAGGAGTCGAGCCGACTGCTCCACATGGAGGACGAGCTGCACAAGCGGATCGTCGGCATGAACGACGCCGTCAAGGCGCTGTCCCAGGCCATCCGGCGCACCCGTGCCGGGCTGAAGGACCCGCGTCGTCCGGGCGGGTCGTTCATCTTCGCCGGACCGACCGGTGTCGGCAAGACCGAGCTCGCCAAGACGCTCGCCGAGTTCCTCTTCGGCAGCGAGGACGCGCTCATCAGCCTCGACATGTCCGAGTTCTCCGAGAAGCACACGGTGAGCCGCCTCTTCGGCTCCCCGCCCGGCTACGTCGGCTACGAGGAGGGCGGCCAGCTGACCGAGAAGGTCCGCCGCAAGCCGTTCTCCGTCGTCCTCTTCGACGAGGTCGAGAAGGCCCACCCGGAGATCTTCAACTCGCTGCTGCAGGTCCTCGAGGACGGCCGCCTGACCGACTCCCAGGGTCGGATGGTCGACTTCAAGAACACCGTCATCATCATGACGACCAACCTCGGCACGCGCGACATCTCCAAGGCGAGCATGGGCTTCTCTGCCGGGCCCGACACCCGCTCGGACTACGAGCGGATGAAGGCGAAGGTGACCGACGAGCTCAAGCAGCACTTCCGGCCTGAGTTCCTCAACCGGGTCGACGACACGATCGTCTTCCCGCACCTGACCCGCGAGGAGATCACCCAGATCGTCGACCTGGAGATCGCCAAGCTCGACAAGCGGCTCAAGGACAAGGACATGGGCATCGAGCTCACGCCTGCGGCCAAGGACCTGCTGGCCAAGAAGGGCTACGACCACGTGCTCGGTGCGCGGCCGCTGCGCCGCACCATCCAGCGCGAGATCGAGGACGCCCTGTCCGAGAAGATCCTCTACGCCGAGTTCACGTCCGGCCAGTACATCAAGGTCGACACCGAGGGCGAGGGCAAGGACGAGAAGTTCACCTTCTCCGACATGGCCCACCCCGGTCACCGGCCGGCCGACGACCTTCCGGAGCTGCCGGAGAGCCCCGCGCTCGACGAGGCCCTCGGTGGGGAGTTCGTCGCGGTGCCCGACCCGACCCGCGACGTGACCGGCCACGCCGGACCGTCGACGTCGTCCGGCACCGAGACGGCCTGACCGGCACGACGACCGCACGACACCCGCGAAGGGGCCGAGGACATCGTCCTCGGCCCCTTCGTTCCCCTCCCCCTCCACGTCATACCCGGGTCGTACGCGCGCATCACACCTTGAGACCGTCGTTTGATGTCAGAACGCCCGGTCGCGGCGAGGCTGGGCACCATGGCACAGACCCAGACACCCCCAAGCCGTATGCCGCTGGGCGCGCACGCGCACGCCCCTGACCTCCCCGCCTCCGACGGGCACCTCGTCGCGCGGGCGCTCGTCATGCGATACGGATCCGAGCCGCGACGTGCGGACGAACGCGCTGACGGCGTCGCGGTTGACGTGCCCGCACTGGGAGGCGTCGACCTCACGATCGCCGCCGGGGAGAGCGTGGCCGTCATGGGACCGAGCGGATCCGGCAAGACGACGCTGCTCCACGTCCTGGCCGGGATCCTCCAGCCGACGGGCGGACAGGTCCTCTGGAGCGGCCGGGACCTGGCCCGGCTGGGCGACGCCGAGCGGACCCGCCTGCGCCGGGAGGACTTCGGTTTCGTCTTCCAGCAGGGCATGCTCCTGCCCGAGCTGCCGGCCGTCGAGAACGTCGCCCTTCCCCTGATGCTCGCCCGCACGCGCCGGTCCAAGGCTGTCGCCCGGGCGACGGCACTCTTCGAGCCTCTCGGGCTGGCCGGGCTGGAGCGGCGCAGGCCGGGAGAGCTCTCCGGTGGGCAGGCCCAGCGGGTCGCCATCGCTCGTGCCCTCGTCGGTCGTCCGGGTGTCGTCTTCGCGGACGAGCCGACGGGAGCCCTCGACCAGGTGACGAGCGCCGAGGTCATGCGTCACCTCACCAGCCTGACGGCGCACACGGGTGCGTCCCTCGTCGTCGTGACCCACGACGAGAACGTCGCGGCATGGTGCTCGCGCATCGTGCGGATGCGGGACGGCCGCATCGAGAGTGCCGAGGTGCGGGCATGAGCGCGGCCCTGTCGATCTGGTGGCGCCTGCGGTCCGCGGACGTCGAGAGGGACCGCGTTCCGGGGCTGCTGTCCGTGATCGCCTTCGCCGTGGCGACCGGGGCGCTGCTCGTCAGCCTCAGCGGTCTGAACGCCTTCGAGGCCAGGAACGCCGGCGATGTCTCGGCGGCGGGTGCGGCGGAGGCGACCATCGGCGAGACCTACGTGACGCTGGCCTGGATCGCGGTGACCTGCCTGGTCGTCCCGATCCTCACCCTCGGTGGCGTGGCGGCCCGGCTGGCCATCGCCCGTCGCGACCGACGACTCGCGGCCCTGCGCCTCAGCGGCGCGACCTCCGGCCAGGTCACCGTGATGACGCTGGCGGAGGCCACCACGCAGGCCCTCGTCGGGGCCGTGGCCGGAGTGCTTCTCTATGCCGCGGCCCTGCCGCTCGTCGCCCGACTGAGCTTCCAGGGACGGACCTTCGAACTGCACGAGCTCGTCCTGCCGATCGGTCAGCTCGTGCTCGTCATCGGGGTGGTCGTCGTCGTGGCCGTCCTGTCCGGGCTCTCGTCCCTCGCCAAGGTCGTCGTGGGTCCCCTCGGGGTGGCGGCGCGGACCACGCCCCGGCGGCTGAGCCTGCTCCGGGTCGTCGTGGCGGTGGTCGTGTTGGCGGCCTGGTTCGCGGCGATGAGCACGATGACGCGGCCGCAACGCGCCATCGTCGTCCTCCTCCTCGCGGCGATGATCCTCGCGATCAACGCCGTGGGCCCGTGGTGCGTCATGGTGTCCGGAAGGATCGCCGCTCGCCTCGCCCCCACCTCCGCGGTGCTGCTGGCGGCCCGCCGCATCGTCGACGACCCGCGCAGCACGTGGCGGGCCGTGGGCGCCCTGGGCCTCGGCATCCTCGTCACGGGGGTGACGACCCTCGCCACGTCCGAGGCGACGATGCAGCAGGCGGCCGATGCGGTCATGGCCCGCGACCTCGCGACGGGCGCGATGGTGACCCTGACGATCATCACCGTCATCGCCGCCACCTCGACGGGAGTGGTCCAGGCGGCACGGGTGCTCGACCAGCGGGATCAGTACCGTGCGCTCTCCCTCGCGGGTACGTCCCTGTCCACCCTCCACCGCGCCCGGGCGCACGAGATCGGGCTGCCTCTGGCCGTGACGGTCGTCCTGTCCGCTGGCTTCGTGCTCGCGCTCATCCTGCCCTTCGCGAATCTCATCGACGCGCGGGCCGTCATCCAGTTCCTCGCGGCGACGGTGGTGGCCGCCCTGACGATGATGCTGTCCGTCGCTGCCTCGCGAAGCCTGGTGCGGAGGGCGGTGAGCGAGGCGCGCTGAGGTCGTCGTCTACGGTTTCCCTGTGAGACCCGGACCCACCCGCGCCCGCCCCCTGGCCGCCCTGACCTCGATGGCCACCGCGATGGTCACCGCGGCGGCCCTGCTGGCCGCGTGCACGGGGGATCCCGAGCCGCGCGCCGGCAGCGCCGCCCCGACAGCCGGTGCGGGCGCGCCCGGGGCGACCGCCACGCCCAGCCCGACCCCGCCCGTCGAGGGTGCGCCGGCGGACCTCACCGCCCTCGTCGAGCGTCTCTACGCCGGCAAGGACCTCGGACGGGCCGCCAACGCCGAGACGACCAGGGCCCTGGCCACAGGCAGCACACGCAGCGGCGGGGGTTCGGCAGGTGGCGGCGTCCCGGCTGACGCGAGGGCCGCCGTCGGCTCATGGTTCGGCACGCCGATCGCCGTCGTCACGGCCGGCGAGGACGTGACGCTCGCGGTCGGGAAGAGGTGGCAGGTCGTCGGGGGCTGGTGGCCATCGCTCGGCGTCGACGCCCCCGTCGTCGGCGGAGGCCCGCGCTGGGTGCTCGCCGTCGGGTCCGACGCGCGGCGCGGTCAGGACCTCGCCCGGTCACGTGCCGACACCCTGCAGGTCGTGGGGCTCGACGGCAAGGGCGGGGGCGGAGTCATGGGGATCGCTCGGGACCTCTGGGTGACGCTGAGCACCGGCGGTAAGGGCAAGATCAACTCGGCCATGGCGCTGGGCGGCCCGCAGGCGCAGCTCCGCACCGTGCGCGCCGCCACCGGCCTGCCGATCGAGGGCTACGCGGTCATCGGCTTCGAGGGGTTCACCACGCTCATCGACGACCAGGGAGGCATCCCCATCGTCGTCCCCGAGACCGTCGACGCCTCGCACGCGCGCATCGTCATCGAGAAGGGCCCGCAGGTCCTGAGCGGCAAGGAGGCTCTCGCCTATGCCCGCGAGCGCAAGACACTGCCCGACGGGGACTTCGGCCGTTCCCGCCACCAGGGCCAACTCCTTCTCGCGGCGGCGGTCAAGGCCAAGCTGGCGGGGCCGATCGCGGTTCCCGGCGCGCTGACGAGCTTCAGCGAGGTGGGCCGGAGCGACCTCACGGCCGAGGAGATGCTCACCTTCGCGGCCGGCCTCTACCGCGTCAACCCCACGCAGGTCGGGCGTGGCGTCGCGGCCGGACCCTTCGGGTGGGCCGGGTCGCAGTCCATCGTCGTCCTCGGCGACCAGGCCAGACGCCTGTTCGCCTCCTTCGAGGACGGGAACCTCTCGTGACGGGCACACCGCTCGACGACGTGACGATCCGGCGAGCACGCACCGCTGACATCCGGGGCATCCGGGCGCTCGTCGCACCACTCGCCGAGCGCCGTGTCCTCGTGAGCAAGGAGGCCGTGACCTACTACGAGTCCGTGCAGGAGTTCCGCGTGGCCGAGCGCGGGGGCAGCCTCGTCGGCTGCGGCGCCCTGCACGTCATGTGGGAGGACCTCGCCGAGATCCGCACCCTCGCGGTGGCCGACGAGCTGCTCGGCACCGGTCTCGGCGGCCGACTCCTCGAGGCGCTCGTCGAGGACGCCCGCGAGCTCGGGGTCCGCAGGCTCTTCTGCCTCACCTTCGAGGTGCCGTTCTTCACGCACCACGGGTTCGAGGCCATCGAGGGACAGGCGGTCTCGGCCGAGGTCTACGCCGAGCTGCTCCGCTCCTACGACGAGGGCGTCGCGGAGTTCCTCGACCTCGAGCGGGTCAAGCCCAACACGTTGGGAAACACGAGGATGCTGCGGAGTCTCGAGTAGCTCGCGCCCGTTCCAGCCCGTATGCCGCTGGGCCGGCTTCCAGCGCAGGCCGACTCAGCGGCATACCCCCTCTGCGTGCACCGGTCATGCGGGAGCTCAGGGTGTTGCGGCGGGGGGCCGCGTGCGGGACATCTTGTAGATCCGGCGGACGACGTCCTCGATGTCGGGCTCCTCGATGGTCAGGTCACGCACCTCGGCGCGACGGGAGACCTCGGCGAGCACCGCCGCGGCCGTCGTGGCCTCGGGGTCGAAGGCGAGGCGCTGGCGCAGGCCGTCGGACTCGGACCCGACGAGCCGGGTGCTGGCCACGTCGTCGAGCGGCGGGGTGGGCACGGCGAGGTCGATGACGAGGCGCCGCTCCGCGCCGACGGTGGCCGCGAGACCCGGGAGCGTGCCGTCGAAGGCGAGGCGCCCGTGGTCGACGACGAGCACGCGGTCGCAGAGCCGCTCGATGTCGCCCATGTCGTGGGTCGTCAGGAGCAGGGTCGTGCCGCGTTCGCGGCGCTCCTCGACGAGGAACTCGCGCAGGCGCTGCTTGGAGAGCACGTCGAGCCCGATCGTCGGCTCGTCGAGGATGAGCAGCCGGGGCGAGTGGATCAGCGCGGCCGCGATCTCGGCCCGCATCCGCTGGCCGAGGGACAGGGAGCGCACCGGGGTGTCGAGCTGGGAGCCCATCTCGAGCTGGTCGACGAGCCGTTCGGTCCGGGTGTGGGCCACGGCTGGGTCGAGGCGGTGGATCGCTGCGAGGATGGTGAAGGACTCGCGCAGGGGCAGGTCCCACCACAGCTGCGACCGCTGTCCGAAGACGACGCCGACCTGGCGCGCCACGTCGATCCGGTGCCGCATCGGGTCGAGGCCGCATGTGCGGGCGAGGCCGGAGGTCGGCTTGAGGATGCCGGTGAGCATCTTGATCGTCGTCGACTTGCCGGCTCCGTTGGCTCCGATGTAGCCGACTGCCTCGCCGGGCTGCACGGCGAAGGTCATGTGGTCGACCGCTCTCGTGCGACGGGCGGCCCGTCGGAAGTCGCGGACGAGCTCCTGCGTCTCGATGATGGGGGTCTGCGTCGCGGTCATCCGCCTGCTCCTTGGTAGTGACGAGTGCCGAGCCGCCAGCACCAGCCGGCGATCAACCAGGCCAGGACTGCGGCGGCGGGGGTGCACCAGGCCAGCCAGGTCGGGGTGAGGGAGGCGCCCGGGAGGTCGAGGATCGCGACGGCGGGCAGGTAGGCGACGAAGGCGGTCGGCACGACGAACGTCCAGAAGATCCGCAGCGGGTCGGGGAAGACACGCTGCGGCTGCTGGGCGGCATAGGACCCGCCGTAGGTGAACGCGTTGGTGAACTCCGCTCCGTCGACGACGAAGAACTGGAGCCCGCCTGCCGTCGTGAAGAGTGCCGCGAAGATCGCGGTCCCGCTGATGATGCTGAGCACGAGCAGGGCGACCGTGGCGGGATCCCAGTCGATCTCGGCCACGGAGAGGGCGACGACGAGAGCGATGACGGCGACGCTGAGGCGGCCGATGCGGCGCAGCGAGATCTCACTCGACATGAACTGCGCGAGGAGGGGCAACGGTCGCACGTAGTAGGCGTCGATCGTGCCGGCGCGAATGTAGGTGGGCAGCTGGTCGAGGTGCCCGACGAGCATGTCGGCGAGCGAGAAGCAGATGTTGGACAGGGCGAAGACGAGCAGCGCCGCCGTGAAGTCGAGACCGCCGAGGAGCTCGACGTTGTGGAAGATGACCCACACCTCCGCGAGCTCGGTCAGCCCGACTCCGACGGTCCCCAGGATGTCGGTGATGAACGACGCGCGGTACTGCATCTGCGACCGCATCCGCGAGCGGAGGATGACGCGATACGGGGCCAGGGCGCTGCCCATCGACCCTGCGGCGGGACGGCGAGTCGGCTCAGCCACCCTGCACCTCCAGGTGCCGGCGGCCGCGCTGCAGCACGACCTGACCGGCCACGAGGAGGAGCACTGCCCAGACCACCTGGCTCGCGAGGGTCGACCAGATGGCGCCGCCGTCGACGCGGCCCGAGAGGATGTCGAGCGGGTTCTGGAGCATCGCGGGGAAGGGCGTCCACTGCGCGATGGTGCGCAGCCAGTCCGGGAACCACGGCACGGGCACGTAGAGCCCACAGAAGAACCCGGCCGTGATCATCCAGACCAACCGGATGCCGCGCACCTCGATGACCCAGAAGGACACGAGGCTGACGATGAAGCTGCCGGAGAAGGCGACGACCACGGCGATGCCGATCGACAGGAGGCCGAGGACCCAGGAGTCCAGCCCCGGGGGCCAGGCGAGGTCGAAGAGCAGGGCACCGATGAGCAGGGCTGGTGTGCCTCGGGCGATGAGGGTGATGCCGGCTCGGCCGAGGTCGCCGGCGAGGTAGGTGACCTGCGGGTTGAGCGGGCGGAGGAAGTCGACCGCGATGTCGCCGCTGCGCACTCGGTCGCCCACCTCCTGCGAGCCCATGAGGTTCACGGCCCCGAGCAGTGCCTGTCCCCACCACACGAAGGCGAGGACCGTGGGCGCGTCGTAGCCACCGATCTGCGCGCCCGCCGAGGTGACGGCCCCCACGAGCACGAAGGCCCGGATGAAGCCGAAGACGGAGTTGGTCGTCATCCCGGCCAGCAGGGAAAGCCGATACGTGGAGTGCCGCCGGAAGCCCGCTCTGACCAGGAGGAGGAAGGTTCTCATCGGTCAGTCGCCAACATGGCCGAAGACGCTACCCTCGCGACGACCCGGTGCCAATTGGTTTTCGTGCGCGGGTCGTCCCCGCATGCTGCCTGAAGCCGGATGCCGCTGAGTCCCTCCGCGGGTCAGTGCGGTCCCGGCCCTCCCCCAGCGCGCGGCCCTCGCGCGCTGTCCGGCCCCGAGCCGACTCCCGCATCGCGGGCGCGGGCGACGAGCTCAGCCCGCGACACGGATCCGGTCTTGGCGACGAGGGCGCTGACGTGGTTCTGGACCGTCTTGAGCGACAGGTGCAGCTCGGCGGCGATCGCAGCGTTGCCGCTCCCCCGGGCCACCAGCTCGAGCACCTCACCCTCGCGGGCCGTCAGGTCCGGGAAGGGAAGGCGCGGGCGGCCCCCGGCCGTCGCCGCCTCGACGACGGCGCGTCCCACCGTCCCGCCGAACACGGTCTCACCCTCGGCCACAGCAGCGATGGCCCGCACCACCGCACCGTGCCGCGCCCCCTTGAGCAGGTAGCCCCGTGCGCCGGCGCGGAGTGCCCGGTCCACGGACTGGGGATCGTCGTGCATCGTGAGGACGAGGACCGCGGTCCCCGGATGGTCGTTCAGCAGCTGTCGGGTCGCACCCCCGCCGTCGAGGCCCGGCATGTCCAGGTCGACGACGGCGACGTCGAAGGGCGTGTCCTCCGCGAGCTCGACGAGGCGTCGGCCGTCCTCCGCTGCCCCGACCACCTCGATCCCGTCCGCCGAGTCGAGGAGCAGCCGTAGTCCTTCGAGGAAGACGGGATGGTCGTCGGCGATGAGGACCCTGATGCTCATGCCGGCGCTCCGGGCAGGACCGCCGTGACGACCGTGCCGCCACCGGGTGCGTCGTGGATGCGCACGGCGCCGCCGAGCGCGTCGGCCCGAGCGGCCATGCCGCGGCGTCCGACTCCTGCCGGGTTGCCTCCGAGACCGACCCCGTCGTCCGTGACCTGGAGGTGCAGTTCGCCGTCCGTCACGTGGAGCCGGACGTCACACCGGCCGGCTCGGGCGTGGCGCATCACGTTGCGCAGGGCCTCGGCGACGATGCGGTAGGCGGCGACCTCCGTCGCGGGGTCGAGGTCGGGAAGTGCTCCCGTCGAGAGGGTCACCGACGTGGTCGCACCGTCGTAGGAGCGGACGAGGCCGCTCAGCGCCTCGCCGAGCTGCTGCTCGGCGAGGGGTGCCGGGCCCAGCTCGTCGATGAGCCGCCGGACCTCGACGAGGGCGCCCTCCGCGTCCGCCTCGATCGACGAGAGCACCTCGTCGACCCGCCCGGAGTCGGTCGCGGAGGCGACGAGCCGCCGTGCGGCCTCGGCGCGCATCGAGATCGACCCGAGGAGAGGTCCAACCGAGTCGTGCAGCTCCCTCTGGAGCCGGGTGCGCTCCTCGGCCCTGACGCGGTGGAGCCGGTCGAGCCGGCGCCCGACCTCGACGCCCCACAGGCCGTGTCGGGCGATGGCGAAGACGACGGTGGCGGGCAGGACGAGGTAGGCGAGCCCTTCGACGAAGGATGCCGGCCCCGGACCCGCGTCGAGGAGTGCGCCAGAGACGAGGACGGCCACGGCGACGAAGGCGACGAAGGCCAGGGCGGCTGCCACCCAGCGCAGCTGGCGGCGCTCCACGTCAGTCGCCCGGCGCCAGCGCAGCGCCGGGCCTGCGAGGCTGACGAGGACCGCCACCGGCAGGACGGCGAAGAGGCCGCTGAGCGCGCCGTCGAGCACGGGGGCGAGTGGCTCCAGACCGAAGGGGTTGTCGTGGTGATCGAGGGGTTCTGCACCCAGCGGACCGGGGAGGACGGCCGTGACGACGACGAGCACAGCGGCATACGCCACGAGCGCCCGCTCGACGTGGCGCCAGCGGGGGCTGGGAAGCCCACCCGTCGGGAACCGGAGGAAGAGCACGAGCGCGCAGGCCTGCCCGGGGATCCACGACCAGTTCGTCAGCCACCCGAGCCACGGGGCGCTTGCGTGTCCGGCACTGTCGGCGACGAAAGCCACGGCGTACGTGGCGCGCCCGAGGGCGTTGGCGAGGCCGGTCCCGACGAGGAGCCATCCCATCGTGGACGGCCCCTGCCACAGGACCGCGGCACCGGCCGCTGCCAGCAACATCATCCCGGTGACGAAGAGGGCGGTGGCCACGCGGCCGTCGACTCCCTCGACCGGCGTGATGGGCAGCGTGGCCATCGAGTAGAGCGTCGCCGCGACGCTGAGACCGGTCGCCGAGACTGCTGCGAGGGCGACGTGACGCCGCTGGGCCTCGCCGAGGCGGACGCGGTCCCGCCCCGGCGAGGTCGCCCGCGCTGCCCAGGTGAGGTCGGCCGTCACGAGCCCGAGTCTAGGGAGGGCCGACCGGCGGAGGGGCACCTTCAGTGAACCGTGACGGCCACGGTGGCGCGGCTCGCGGCAGGGGCTGGTCGTCGGGCAGCCACCCCGGCCCAGAGCAGCGCAGTTCCGATGAAGACGTTGGACACCGGACCCAGGACGGGGACGATGACGGCCCCGACGAGCAACAGCGCGGCTGCCGGGCGCGGGAAGACGCGGCGGCGCCACGCCACCACGGCGAGCGTGGCCGTGCCGATCATCGCGACGACACCCGACCCGAGCAAGGGCACGAGCAGTCCTGCGTCGGGCGGGCTGTCGAGGAGGGCCGGCACCTCCCGACCGAGGTAGGGCACGAAGAACGCCTCGGCGAATCGCGCACACGCGTCCAGGCAGACGCCGACGGCGGCCACGATCCCGGCCCAGCCCACCCCGCGGATCCGCGGGTAGAGCTGGCCGAGCGCGACGAGGCACGCGGTCCAGACGACGTAGTGGGCCAGGTGGAGCGACGTCTGCGACGACACCGAGTAGGGCGTGCCGGTGTCGGTGAACATGCTGGTGCCGAAGGGCACGGCATTGACGAGCAGCAGTCCGCCGACGATGGCGAGTGGGATGGCGGGCAGCTGCCTCGCGGGGTTGGTGGACTCTGTTGGGCCGGGCATTGTTCCTCCTCTGGGGTGCTGGAGGTTCCACCCTCGGCCCCCGGGTTTCCCGGGCGCATGGGGTGGGACTCCCGACCTTTCCCGGTTTGCGTGCGCGGGCGGACGGCACCTCGGGCCGTATGCCGCTGGGCTGGCTCTGCCTGTCAGGTTCCGTTGTACTGCAGGAAGATTCACGCCGAATCAACACCGGAAAACGGTTGCGCCGGGCTCGAACATGTGATCGAATTGTCCTGTTGGTCCGAGATGCCCAGACCCGTGGCGCCGGGCCATCACCACACCCCTGGGACTCGTCGCGCGAGGGAGGACGCCCGGTGCCGCACCCGACCACCGACCCGGCCCCACCTGCCACCGCGCGGCAGGGCACCGCGCGGCAGGGCAGCGACCCGGCCGGACCGTGGGAGGACAGGTGGGACCCCGAGCGGGGTGGCGGGTTCGCGTGGCAGTGGGACCCGGCCGAGCTGGCCCGGTTCGAGCAGTGGCACGAGCAGACCCTGGCCCGGCAGCTGGCCCAGGCCGCGGCCCTGCCCGACCCGTTCGAGCCGTTCGAGCCGGCCTTCCCGCTCGAGCGGGACGACCTGCTCGAGCCGACCGGGCCGTCCGGGGCGGCGGGGCCGTCCGGGGCGGACGGGCCGGACGGGGACGGGAGCACGGGGCTCGGGCCCAGCCTGCAGGACGC
>NZ_JAJJPG010000106.1:10531-12448 GCF_032907665.1 Intrasporangium sp. | reverse complement strand
TCGACGTTCAAGGGCAACGACATCGAGCGGTTCTACCGCTACGGCCTCCTGGCCAACCCGGAGCTGCGCATCTACAAGCCGTGGCTCGACGCCGACTTCGTCAGCGAGCTCGGCGGACGGCAGGAGATGTCCGAGTGGCTCACCGCGCGCGACCTGCCCTATCGCGCCAGCGCCGAGAAGGCGTACTCGACCGACGCCAACATCTGGGGCGCCACCCACGAGGCCAAGACCCTGGAGTTCCTCGACGAGTCCATGGAGATCGTCGAGCCGATCATGGGCGTCCGGTTCTGGGACCCGTCCGTCGAGATCGAGACCGAGGACGTGTCGGTCCGCTGGGAGCAGGGCCGGCCCGTCGCGATCAACGGCGTCGACTACCCCGACCCCGTCGCCCTCGTCCTGGAGGCCAACCGCATCGGCGGACGCCACGGCCTCGGCATGAGCGACCAGATCGAGAACCGGATCATCGAGGCGAAGTCGCGCGGCATCTACGAGGCACCGGCCATGGCTCTGCTGCACCTCACCTACGAGCGGCTGCTCAACGCGATCCACAACGAGGACACCATCGCGAACTACCACGCCGAGGGACGTCGACTCGGTCGTCTCCTCTACGAGGGCCGGTGGCTCGACCCGCAGAGCCTCATGATCCGCGAGTCGCTCCAGCGCTGGGTGGCCTCGGCCGTGACCGGCGAGGTCGTCGTCCGTCTCAGGCGCGGCGACGACTGGTCGATCATCGACACGACGGGTCCGGCGTTCAGCTACCACCCGGAGAAGCTGTCGATGGAGCGCACCGAGGACGCGGCGTTCGGCCCGGTCGACCGGATCGGGCAGCTGACGATGCGCAACCTCGACATCGCCGACTCCCGCGCCAAGCTCGAGCAGTATGCCGCTCAAGGCCTCCTCGGCGCCCGCAACGCGGAGCTCGTCGGGGAGCTGGCACCCGGGGGTGCCGCGGCCATCTCGGCCAACCCAGCTGCATCCGACGTCGACACCCAGGACGACGCGCTCGACCGCGCAGCGATGGAGTTCGGCACCGACTGACGCCCATGGGCCGCACGTCCCCACGCGACCGGTGGCGCCCACCCAGGCAGCGGGACAAGGACCTGCCGCTGACGCGTGAGTGAAGGTCCACCGATCGGCGCGGCGCGGCGCGGCGCGGCGAATCAACCCGATATGGGCCGGTATGTTCTCGCGCGTGGATGCGATGACGGAGCACGAGCATGTCACCGGGCAGTACGAGCGTGAAGGCAACCTGGAGGTCCGTCGTGGGGTGTGGGGGCCCGGACCCGAGGGCGTCTCCCCCGTCGACGTGCTCCGCACCGCGGTCATCTCGGCCCGTCCCAGCGAGATCCTGGAGATCGGTTGCGGCACCGGGCAGTTCGCCCGATCCGTCATGGACGCCATGCCCGGCTGCGACTACCTGGCGACCGACCTGTCAGAGGCCATGGTCGAGGCGACTGGACGGCTCGGCGTGCCGGCCCGGCAGGCCGATGCGACGGCACTGCCCTTCATGGCTGAGACCTTCGACGGTGTTGTCGCTGCCTGGATGCTCTATCACGTGCCGGACGTGGACCGGGCCCTGAGAGAAGCGCGGCGGGTCCTGCGGCCGGGAGGCCAGCTCACGGTGGCGACCAACGGCGACGCCCACCTCGCGGAGCTGCTGGCCGAAGCGGGCGGCCGACCCCTCGTCACGCAGTTCTCCTCCGAGATTGCGGCAGAGACGCTGAGCCGCCACTTCGCGCACGTGACCCAGCGCGACATCGAGACGCGGGCGACGTTCCCGGACCACGCCTCGGCGGTCGCCTACCTGCGCACGTTCTCCGAAGACCTGGCGGCCGCCCTTCCGCCGTTCACGGGCCCGCGACAGTTCGCCGGCTTCACCTCGATCCTCACCGCACGGTGACCCAACCACGGTGACCC
>NZ_JAJJPG010000106.1:4794-10431 GCF_032907665.1 Intrasporangium sp. | reverse complement strand
CACGGTGACCCAACCACGGTGACCCGACCGCGCTTGACCGCCCACGGTCGCATTGTGCCCGTCATACAAACTCGGCGGTCGGCGGGCCGTACCCTGATGTCGTGAGTGGACCCCTGCCGCACCGGCCGAGCACGGAGACCTCGCGCGCGGTCGACCGCAGCGCCGGGGAGCTGGCCACCCTCGCCTCGCGGAGGATGGAGGAGAACCTCGCCTGGTACCGCGACCTGCCCGCCGCGGAGCGGTCCCAGGTCGGCCTGGTCGCCCACGCCGGGATCCTGCAGTTCATCGCCTGGTTCAAGGCGCACGAGGACAGCACCCCGTCGGCCATCTCCATCTTCGCCAACGCCCCGCAGGAGCTGACCCGGACGGTCAGCCTGCGCCAGACCCTCGACCTGGTCCGCACGGTGGTCGACGTCGTCGAGTCTCGTGTCGAGAGCCTCGCTGCGCCCGGCGACGAGCAGCTGCTCCGCGAGTCGGTGCTCCGTTTCAGCCGCGAGATCGCCTTCGCCGCGGCCGAGGTCTACGCCGGCGCGGCGGAGGCCCGCGGTGCCTGGGACGCCCGCCTCGAGGCCCTGGTCGTCGATGCCGTCCTGCGCGGCGAGGCCGACGAGTCGATGCAGTCCCGGGCGGCGGCGCTCGGATGGGGCGACATCGGCCACGTCACCTTCGTGGTCGGCACCACCCCCGTGGTCGACGGCGGTGCAGCAGCAGCCGTCGACGCCCTGCGGCGCGCCGTCCGGCACCACGGAGTCGAGGCCCTCGCAATCGTCCAGCGAACCCGCCTCATCGCGATCCTCGGTGGCACCGAGGACCCGCTCGCGGTCGTGTCGGCCGTGGCGGACTGCTTCGGCGACGGGCCGATCGTCGTCGGCCCCACCGTGCCCCACCTCTTCGCGGCCGGCCGCTCCGCCCGGGCCGCGTTGAGCGGCCTCTCGTCAGCTCCGGCATGGCCCGCCGCTCCGCGGATCGTCGAGTCCCAGGCCCTGCTGCCCGAGCGCGCCCTCGCCGGCGACGTGCCGGCGCAGCGACTGCTCATCGACCAGGTCCACCGGCCGCTGGCGCGATCCGCGCAGAGCGCCCTGCTCGCCACGGCCGAGACCTACTTCGAGACGGGCCGATCACTCGAAGCGACCTCGCGCCGCCTCTTCATCCACCCCAACACGGTGCGTTACCGACTCGGCCGGATCGAGGAGGTCACCGGATATGACCTGACCCGACCCCGGGACGCCTGGGCGGCCCGGATCGCCCTCGCCCTCGGCCGACTCGCCGATACGGAGCGCTCAGCCCGCGCCAGCGTCCGCGCCACGTTGGAGGAAACCTCCAAACCTGCACCGCCGACTTCGTGACATTCGGAGTCAGCATGGACGCGGAGCATCGGGGAGGCTGGACAGGTGCTAGCGATCGTCTGCCCTGGACAGGGCTCCCAGACCCCCGGCTTCCTCACGCCCTGGCTCGAGCTCGACGGAGTCCGGGACGAGCTCGCACGCCTCTCCGAGGCGACCGGCCTCGACCTCGTTGCCCATGGGACCACGTCCGACGCCGAGACGATCAAGGACACCGCGATCGCGCAGCCTCTCATCGTCGGTGCCGGGCTCGTCTCTCTCCCCCCGCTACGCGCTGGGTCGACCACGCACGCGACCTCCGACTCGACCTCCGACAAGGCGTCCCGCTCGACCATCGCCACCAGCGTCGGGCTGCTCGCCGGCCACTCCGTCGGGGAGATCACCGCGGCAGCGGCCGCCGGCGTCCTCGATGCCGGCGACGCCGTCGTCTTCGTCCGGGAGCGGGGACGGGCCATGGCAGCCGCGAGCGCCGCGAAGCCCACCGGGATGGCAGCCGTCCTCGGCGGTGACCCCGACGACGTGCTGGCAGCCCTCGACCGACACGGCCTCACCCCCGCCAACGTCAACGGAGCCGGGCAGACCGTCGCCGCCGGCACCCTCGACCAGCTCGAAGCCCTGCGGGGCGACCCGCCGGCCAGGGCCCGCGTCATCCCGCTCCAGGTCGCGGGCGCGTTCCACACCCACCACATGGCCCCAGCGGTCGGCACCCTCGAGGAGCTGGCCGCCACCATGACGACCTCCGACCCGAGCGTGACGCTGCTCTCCAATGCCGACGGCAAGGCGGTCCCCGACGGCCGTGAGGCCCTGGACCGCCTGGTGCGCCAGGTGAGCAACCCGGTCCGCTGGGACCTGTGCATGGAGACCATGCAGCAGCTCGGGGTCACGGGCCTCATCGAGCTTCCGCCGGCGGGCACTCTCGTCGGCCTGGCCAAGCGCGCCCTGAAGGGCGTCGAGACCTTGGCGCTCAAGACGCCCGACGACCTCGACGCCGCCCGCCGGATGATCTCCGAGCACGGCGTCGCCGCTCCCCCTTCCCTGCACGAGTCGACGAGTGAGGCCACCCCGTGACTGCTTCCACCAGCGCCCCGGTTCCCAAGGGGACCGGCACCATCATCGACCCGGGCGTGGCCCGCCACTCGCGCGTCCTCGGCGTGGGCGCCTACCGCCCTGCTCGCGTCGTGACGAACGCCGAGATCGTCGACGCGATCGACTCGAGTGACGAGTGGATCAGGGAGCGATCCGGCATCGTCAGCCGCCACCGTGCCGCCGAGGACGAGTCGGTCATCGACATGGCCGAGCACGCCGCGCGGCAGGCCCTGGAGCATGCCGGCATCTCCCCCGCGCAGCTCGGCTTCGTGCTCATGGCGACGGTGACGCATCCCTACCAGACCCCTGCGGCCGCCCCGGAGCTCGCCGCCCGGCTCGGGTCCACGGCTCCCGCGATGGACATCTCGGCCGCCTGCGCCGGCTACTGCTACGGCGTCGCGACCGGCAGCGACATGGTCAAGGGAGGCTCCGCCGACTACGTCCTCGTCATCGGTGTGGAGAAGCTCAGCGACTTCACCGACTACACCGACCGCGGCACGGCTTTCATCTTCGGTGACGGCGCCGGCGCCTGCGTCATCGGCCCCTCCGACACGCCGGGTATCGGCCCCACGGTCTGGGGGTCCGACGGGGCGCAGCGCGACGTCATCTCCAACCGGCACTCGTGGCTGGAGGTCAAGGACATCCTCGGCGACGGGAGCACCGAGGCCGCTGGGCTCGGCGATGCCACCGCTGCCGCCGAGGCAGGTGCGGTGGAAGGCCTGTCCGCCAGGGGATGGCCCACCCTGACCATGGCGGGCCAGAGCGTCTTCCGCTGGGCCGTCTGGGGCATGGCGCCCGTTGCCCAGCAGGCCATCGACCGGGCCGGAATCAAGGCCGACGACCTCGACGCGTTCATCCCGCACCAGGCCAACATCCGAATCGTCGACGCCATGGTCAAGCAGCTCAAGCTGCCGCCCGACATCCCGGTCGCGCGCGACATCGTGACCACGGCCAACACCTCGGCGGCCTCGATCCCGATCGCCACCACCCGAATGCTCGCGGAGCATGAGATCCCGAGTGGCGGACTGGCCCTGCAGATCGGCTTCGGCGCCGGCCTCGTCTATGCCGCCCAGGTCATCGTCCTGCCCTAGGACGTCCTCGTTTCCCGCGTGTCCCGACGGGTACTCCCGGCAGGCGGGATTCGGTAGAGGTTCTGGTCACTCACCCGGACGCTCGCCGAGAGCACAGCCAGCGCAACCAGCACAGCCAGCACAGCCAGCACAGCCAGCACAGCCGAACCACCGACCACCCGATCAGACCACCACCAGGTGACCACCAGAAGGAGCAGACACATGGCTCAGTCCGAGCAGGAGATCCTCGAGGGTCTCGCCGAGATCGTCAACGAGGAGACGGGCCTCGACACGGCATCCGTGGAGATGGACAAGTCCTTCACGGACGACCTCGACATCGACTCCCTGTCGATGATGACGATCGTCGTCAACGCCGAGGAGAAGTTCGGCGTCCGCATCCCCGACAGCGAGGTCAAGAACCTCAAGACGGTGCGCGACGCCGTCTCCTACATCGCAGGCGCCCAGGCTGAGTCCAACGCCTGACCCATCGCGCACGCCTCGGGCCCGCCGCGTGTCCGGTCCCACCACTGTGGGCACCGGGCACGCGGACCCAGCCCAGCGGCATACGTCCTCCACCTCGCCGCACCACCATCGACCTGACCTGACGAGGAGCACCTCACCATGACGTCCAACGACCGACGCGTCGTCGTCACCGGCCTGGGCGCCACGACGCCCGTGGGCGGCACCGCCCCCGAGACGTGGGAAGCCGTCCTCGCCGGGCGCTCCGGAGCCCGAACCATGGACTTCGACTGGGTGGCCAAGTACGAGCTGCCCGTCACCTTCGCCGCCACGATCGCGACGAAGCCCGAGGAGGTGCTCGCCAAGGTCGAGACCCGACGGCTCGACCCGTCCAGCCAGTACGCCCTCATCGCCGCCCGGGAGGCCTGGGCCGACGCCGGCTCGCCCGAGGTGGACCCCGAGCGGATCGGCACCGCGATCGGCTCCGGCATCGGCGGCGTGTGGACCCTGCTCGACCAGTGGGACACGTTGCGTGAGAAGGGCCCCCGCCGGGTCTACCCACTCGCTGTCCCCATGCTCATGCCCAACGGCCCGTCCGCCGCCGTCTCGCTCGAGTTCGGTGCTCGGGCAGGGGTGCACACCCTTGTCAGCGCCTGCTCGTCGGGCGCCGAGAGCATGGGCTATGCGATCGACATGATCCGCACGGGCCGTGCCGACGTGGTCATCGCCGGTGGCACCGAGGCGGCCGTGCACGCCATGCCGATCGCCGGCTTCGCCGCGATGCAGGCCCTGTCGACGCGCAACGACGACCCGGAGCGCGCCTCACGCCCCTACGACACCGACCGTGACGGCTTCGTCCTCGGCGAGGGGGCGGCCATCATCGTCCTCGAGTCCGAGGAGCACGCTCGGGCTCGGGGAGCCAGGATCTATGCCGAGCTCGCGAGCGTCGGCCTGTCCGCAGACGCCCACCACATCACGGCCCCGGAGCCCAACGGGTCCGGTGCGTCGCGGGCAATGGTCTTCGCGGTCGAGCAGGCGGGACTCTCCCTCACCGACATCAGCCACATCAACGCACACGCGACCTCGACACCGGTCGGCGATGTCGCCGAGTACAACGCGATCAAGCGCGCCTTCGGCGACCAGACCGACAGCATCGCCATCACCGCGACGAAGTCGATGACCGGACACCTGCTCGGCGCCGCCGGTGCCCTCGAGGCGGTCCTGACGATTCTCTCCGTCCACCACCGCACGGTGCCGGCGACGATCAACCTCGACAACCAGGATCCCGAGATCCCGCTCAACGTCGTCACGGGCGAGCACCACACCCTCCCGTCGGGCGACGTCGCCGCGCTGAACAACTCGTTCGGGTTCGGCGGTCACAACGTGGCCCTCGCGATCAAGAGCGTCTGACGACGCAACCACTCGGCCGTATGCCGCTGGGCTGGGGCCGCGCACCTCGCGCGGTCCCAGCCCAGCAGGCTTTGCGAGCCCTGGTGCGCGCGGCCGCCCCGCCCTCCCCCACCGCCACAACTCCGCCCCGGCGAACCTGCCGCGGCCCCCAGACCCGACCCACCGCCACAACTTCGCCCCGGCGAACCTGCCGCGGCCCCCAGACCCGAACCAGCGCCACAACTTCGCCCCGGCGAACCTGCCGCGGCGGCGCGGCGATCCAAGGCGCT
>NZ_JAJJPG010000106.1:0-4694 GCF_032907665.1 Intrasporangium sp. | reverse complement strand
CGCCACAACTTCGCCCCGGCGAACCTGCCGCGGCGGCGCGGCGATCCAAGGCGCTGTGCTCAGGCGCTTCGCGCTTGGTCGGCCGACAACGGCTCGCGCACGTTGCCCGGCAGCACGTCCGTGGGGCGCCCCTTCGCCATCAGCACGCCACCCCAGATGCCCCACTCACCGCGCCGCTGCGCCACCGACAGACACTCGGCCGAGAGAGGGCAGGCGCGGCAGATCACCTTGGCCTGCTCCGCCTCAATGGGCGTGGCCGGCCAGAAGAGCTCCGGGTCCTCGTCGGCGCACCGCGGCCGCTCGTGGTGAAGGTCCCACGGGTGCTCTGTCGCGGCGGTAAAGGCCCGTCCGTGCAGGCCGTCGAGACCAGCCGGACGACCCGAGCGCGTCCGGAGCGACGGCCGGTCCACAGGCCGGGTGCGAAAGTTCAGTCGGTTCCTGGTCATGCGGCGAGCTCCTTTCGGGGTCTCGTGGGTGGGTCGGTGCCGCCGGTCTGGCTGGTCCTGGCGAAGTTGAGCTGCGCGCGGGTGGGCACGTAGGGATCCCAGTGGAGGGGCATCCCGGCCTCGTCCGGCGTCCGGTTGCCCTTGCGCGTGTTGCACGGCTCGCACGCGGCCACGGCGTTGTCCCACGACGTCGCGCCGCCGCGGGACCGGGGCATCACGTGGTCCATGGTCGTGGCCATGAGCTGGCCGCAATAGGCGCATCGGTGGCGGTCCCGGCGCAGGACCCCCTCACGCGAGTAGGTGGCGCGAGTCCTTGAATAGAGCCACTTCTGCTCGACGTAGCGCACGAGTCGGACCACGATCGGGAGCTGATACGGGCCGAACGTCTCGGACTCGTGGACCGCCACCGGCGTCGCGATGCCGCGCCAGATCATCTTCACGGCGTGCTTCACGGAGACGCGATGAAGGAGGGTCTCGTCGGCGTTCCACACCTCGACCTGTGTCATTGAACCGCGCCTCCTCTCCGATGATCTGCGCGTGCGTTGCGGTGGTAACGGAACAAGCCGCCCCGGGGATCCCGTGAGCGGCTGTCGATGTCCGGCTGGTTGGCTCGACGTCAGATCTGTGCGGTCCGCGCTGGGGGTGGGACTTCGGTGGGTGACTCCCGCTCGATGCAGGTCAGGGCGCGGTCGACACACGGGTAGGCCCCTCGGAGGGCGGCGTTGGGCTTCGGCTGCGGGGTGAATCCCGTTGTCATGACAGAGCTCTCGTGAGGCGGCGCCCCTAGTGGGCGGACTGGTGTCTTCAGCCTTTCACGCTGCGCATGCCCCGGCACACCGAATTATGCGAAAGGCGTCCCTGCACATGGCAGGGGCCCGGACGCACGAACCGTCCGGGCCCCAGCCTGGGCCACACGTAGCGCAGGAGACGGGCGCCCGTGTGGGTCGGTCAGCCGACCTTGTGCAGCCACCTCACCGGGGCGCCGTCGCCGGCGTAGCGGAAGGGCTCGAGCTCGTCGTCCCACGGGACGCCGAGAAGCAGGTCGATCTCGTCCTGCAGGGCGGCAGCGTCCCCACGAACGCGGATCATGGCGTCCCGGAGACGGTCCTCCTGGATGACCGCGTCACCGTTGACGCTCGTCATCGTGTGGTGGATGCCGAGGCTCGGCGTGTAGGACCACCTCGCGCCGTCGGAGACTGCGGTCGGGTCCTCGGTCACCTCGTAGCGCAGTCCCTCCCACCCACGGAGGGCACTGGCCAACTCGGCCCCCGTGCCCACCGCGGCGGTCCAGGACAGCTCCGTGCGAACCGTGCGGGGCAGGATCGGCTGCGGGATCCAGTCGAGCGCGATCCGTTGGTCGAGGACGGCCTCGATCGCCCACGTGACGTGTGGGCACAGCGCCGTCGGGGCGCCGTGGATGAACACCACCCCGCGCGTCGTGTGGCGCGGGGTGCGCTGCGTCGCGACAGACATCCTGACCTCCTCACGTGCAAGGGACGTCTTCCCCAACGACCTCGTGCGTGGCGATCAGCTCATGCTGCCGGCTTCTCATGAAGTTGTATGCCGCTGGGCTCACTTCCGTGAGCTCCTGACCATTGTGCACCACCTGACCCACCCGCACCAGACAAACGAGCGGTATCACGATCGGCCTGCCCGCGCGCGCACCTGAGCCACGCACGAGCGCGTGGCTCAGCCGTCGTTCGGAACGCCGGGGAAGAGATAGACCTCCCCGTCGCGGACCTCGACCTTGTGGCTGGCGACCGGCTTGGTCGCGGGGAGGCACAGCACCTCACCTGTGCGGAGGCAGAATCGGCTGGCGTGGAGGGGACACTCCACCTCGCCGGCCTCGATCCAGCCCTCGGCGAGGGAGGCGTCCTCGTGGGAGCACGTGTCGTCGAGGGCGTAGTAGCTCCCGTCGTCGTCGCGGAAGAGGGAGATGGGCTGCTCCGTCCCCGTCAGCTCCTCGGGCAGGACGAGAGCCTCGCCCGGCTCGACGTCATCGACACCCGCGACGCGGATCCCCTCGCTCATGACTCTCCCTCTCCTGGCAACTGTTCGCTCCGAGCCTATGGGTCCCGTGCGGCAGGGTCGGACTGGGCTTCCCGCGACTATCATCGTTCCATGACGATGACAGCCACTGCTATCGATGAGGAGTCAGGCGCCGAGGCTGATGCGGTATCGGCTGCCGCGTGCTTGTTCCACGGGTTCAGCGAGCGGTCGAGGCTGACCATCGTCCAGCACCTCGCCCTCGGCGAGCACCGCGTCGTGGACCTCACCCGCCATCTCGGCCTGGCGCAGTCGACGGTCAGCAAGCACCTGTCCTGCCTCCTCGACTGCGGCATCGTGGAGGTGCGCACCCAGGGCCGCGCCTCCGTCTACTCGCTCGCGCACCCCGAGGAGACGCTCGACCTGCTCGCCGCAGCCGAGCGGCTGCTCGGTGCGACGGGTGACGCGGTGGTCCTCTGCCCGCGCTATGGAAAGGGCGGTGCGCGGTGACGGCCGAGCCTGCGAACCCTGCCCACTCCACCGCCGTCCTGTCGGCGGGGAGGCGCGCCCAGCTGGGCCGGCAGGCCCAGCTGCTGGCCGGCGCGTCGGTCGCCTACAACGTCGTCGAGGCAGCGGTCTCGGTCGCTGCAGGGGCGGCCGCGTCCTCGATCGCCCTCATCGGCTTCGGCCTCGACTCGCTCGTCGAGGTGGGCAGCGGCCTCGTCATCCTGTGGCAGTTCCGCCATCGCCTGCCGGAGACCCGAGAACGACAGGCCCTGCGCCTCATCGCGATCTCGTTCTTCGCCCTCGCCGCCTACGTGACCGTCGAGGCGACGCGTTCGCTGCTCGGCGCCGGTGAAGCCTCGCCGACCGGACTGGGCATCGGCATCGCGGTCGCATCTCTCCTCGTCATGCCGCTGCTGTCCTGGGCGCAGCGCCGGACCGGCCGGGAGCTCGGCTCCGCCAGCGTGGTCGCCGACTCCACGCAGACCCTCCTGTGCGCCTACCTCTCCGGCGTGCTGTTGCTCGGCCTCCTCGTCAACGCCGCCCTCGGCTGGTCGTGGGCGGACCCGGTCGCCGCCCTCGTCATCGCCGTCGTCGCCATCCGGGAGGGAGTCGAGGCCTGGCGTGGCGAGGCCTGTGCGTGCCAACCGCCCGGAGGAAGCGCACGGTGAGCACGCACCACAGTCACGGCGTGGGCGGGGCGGACCACCGCGGTCGCCTCGTGGCAGTCCTCGGCATCACCGTGGCCGTCCTCGTCATCGAGGTCATCGGAGCCGCGGCATCCGGGAGCCTGGCGCTGCTCGCCGATGCCGGTCACATGCTCACTGACGTCGCGGGGCTGAGCCTGGCCCTGGTCGCGGCTGCGCTGGCCCGCCGACCTGCCACCGACGCGCGGACGTGGGGCTATCGGCGGGCGGAGGTCCTGGGTGCGGCAGCCCAGGCGGGGGTCCTCCTCGCCGTCGGCATCTTCATCATCGTCGAGGCCGTCAAACGGCTGCTCGAGCCGCCCGAGGTCACCTCCGGGCTCATGGTCGTCTTCGGCGCCGTCGGGCTCGTCGGCAACATCGTCGGCCTCCTCATCCTCGTCAGCGCCCGCCACGCCGACCTCAACCTGCGCGCCGCGTTCCTCGAGGTCGGGGCCGACGCGCTGGGCTCGGTCGCCGTTCTCGTCGCGGCAGCAGTCATCGCGGTCACCGGCTGGCTGCGCGCCGACGCCGTCGCCTCGCTCGTCATCGGCGCCCTCATCGTGCCCCGCACCCTCGCGCTGCTCCGGGAGACTGTCGACGTCCTCCTCGAGTCAACACCCCGGGGCCTGGACCTCAAGGGCGTCCGGGAGCGCATCCTCACCCTCCCCCACGTCCGGGACGTCCACGACCTCCACGCCAGCCAGGTCGCCACCGGACTGCCGGTCCTCACCGCGCACGTCGTCGTCGACGACTCCTGCTTCCATGACGGGCACCTCGGGCCCATGCTCGACGAGCTGCAGGGGTGCATCGACACCGACTTCAACGTCGAGCACTCGACGATCCAGTTCGAGTCGCCCGCCCACGCCGGCCACGAGCATCCGACACACGCCTGACCGAGCGACCGTCCCATGGGGCACCCAGCCGTCGGGAGCGTCAGCCGGAGGCCACCTCGCTGGTTACACTCGCAGCACCGCCGACGACAGTCGACGGCCCCGGGGCAGTAGCTCAGCCGGTTAGAGCAGCGGACTCATAATCCGTCGGTCCAGGGTTCAAGCCCCTGCTGCCCCACCCA
>NZ_JAJJPG010000105.1:0-12775 GCF_032907665.1 Intrasporangium sp. | reverse complement strand
CGCTGTGACCGAGCCGACGCCGTGACAGGACGACGTCACGGTGCGGGCTGCCGCTCGGCCTGCTGCGCTCGGTAGTGCCGTCTGGCCTTGTCACGCGCGCCGCAGGTGGCCATGCTGCACCAGCGACGACGGCCGTTCTTGCTCGTGTCGACGAACAGCCACCCGCAGGACGGGCAACGCCCGAGGCGGTGGAGCGGGCCGTGCGCCAGAAGCTCGATGGCTGAGTTGCTGACCGCGTCGATGACAGGGGTGAGGGTTCCGTCGTCCGGCCAGTCGAGGCGGTAGCTGCCGGCCTCGCTGCGCAACAGTCGTGCTCGACCGACGGCGGCCGCGTGTGCCCGGACCAGGGCGTCGAGGTCCTCGGGAGCAGGCTTTGCGCCCGTGGCCAGCGCGCCGAAGATGTCGTGGAGCTGCTCTCGCAGGGTCCGTGCTGCCGCGAGCGCCGACGCGTCGATGCGTTCAGCTGTCGTCTCGCGTCCCACCGCATCGGCCCAGGTCCGGGCCTGCTCGGGGGTGGCCAGCCAGTCGCGGGAGGCGTTCGGCCTCGCGTTGACGGTGTTGGTGAAGTCCAGGCAGAGGGCGTTGCCGACGAGCTCGACGTCCGGCATCACTGCCCCTCCTCACTTGACCGTCGAAAGGCGCTTGACACGTGAGACACGATACCGCAATACTCTCACCATCAAATGGTCGTTGAAAGGTGAGGCGATGGCACACCGGCCAGCTGGTCTGGGGAGGCCGTTCCACCGGCTGCTCATCGCGGGGGGCGCCGCAAACCTCGGCGACGGCATGGTGCGGGTGCTCCTCCCGCTCATGGCCCTCGCGATCGGAGCCACGGCGAGCGGCGTCGCGGCCGTGGCGGCCGCGAGCACCGTGGCCTGGCCGGTCTTCGGCCTCCACGCAGGATGGCTGGTCGACCGAGCGGATCGGCGCCGCCTCCTCGTCGCCGCGAACGTCGTCCGGGCGGTCACGCTCTCCGCCCTTGGCGCCGCGATCCTCGCTGAGGGACTGCAGCTGTGGATGATCCTCGCCGCCGCGATCGTCCTCGGCGTGGCCGAGACCATTGTGGACACGGCCGTCACCTCGCTCGTGCCGACCGTCGTCGAGCCGTCCGGCTACGGCAGGGCGAACTCCCGCATCGAGGCCACGGTCAATGTGACCAACGAGCTGCTCGGCCCATCACTGGCCGGCCTGCTCGCCGGACTCACGCTCGCCGCAGCCGCCGGTTCCAGCGCCGCCCTCTACGCCGTCGCGGTCGCCGTCCTCATCGGACTGCACGCCGCCGGACGTCGCCACGGCGGTGCTGCCGACGGCGCGGCGGCGCGCCCGATCCCCCGACCGACCGCCGACACGACGGACCGCGACCAACGAGCGCGAAGGCTGACGAGCGGGCTGCGCTTCATCTGGGCCACCCCACTCCTTCGGGCCCTGGTGCTGTTCACGGCCGCCATGAACGTCGTGTGGGGAGGGTCGATCGCCCTGCTCGTCGTCTATGCGGTGGAGCCGGGACCTCTCGGCCTCAGCCCGGCTGCCTACGGGCTCCTCCTGACGACGATGGCGGTCGGAGGGATTGCCGCATCCGTCCTCACAGAGCCGCTTCGGCGCCGCTTCGGGGACGCGCGGCTGCTCATCGCCGACGCTGTCGGGACGGTCCTGCTCGTCCTGCCGGTGGCCCTCGGGGCAGGAGTCGTTGCCGTCGCCGTCGGCGCGGTGGTCGCCGGCGCGGGGTCCAGCGTGTGGCGCATCATCAACGCCACGATCCGGCAGGTGATCACGCCCGATGACCTGCTGGGTCGCGTCTACGCAGCGACGCGGGTGATCAGCTGGGGAGTCGTGCCGGTTGCCGCAGTCGTCGCAGGCGGATCAGCCGAGGCCTGGGGGCTCCGCACGACGTTCACGGGCCTGACGGTGCTGGCCGTCGTCGTCGCGATCGCCTTCGTCCCGTTCGCAGCGAGGGCCGAACGCGCGGCGGCCAGCGGCGGGGAGCCGGAGCCGTCAGAGGGGGAGCCCGTTAGCGAGGCGCGATGAATCCGAAGGTCCTCACAGCCCGAGATCGCTCAGCCCGGGGTGATCATCTGGCCGTCGGCCCAACGGCCAGTGGAACAGCCGGTCCGTCTCGGCGATGGGAAGCGTGTTGATGGAGGCGTGGCGGACCCGCATCAGCCCCGAGTCGTCGAACTCCCAGTTCTCGTTGCCGTAGGCCCGGTACCAGTTGCCCGCGTCGTCGTGGTGCTCGTAGGCGAAGCGGACGGCGATGCGGTTGCCGTCGCAGGCCCACAGCTCCTTGATGAGGCGGTACTCCAGCTCCGAGTTCCACTTGCGAGTGAGGAAGGCAACGACCTCGTCGCGGCCGTTGACGAACTCGGAGCGGTTCCGCCACCGGGTGTCGACGGTGTAGGCCAGCGCGACCTTCTCGGGTGTGCGGGAGTTCCACGCATCCTCGGCCAGGCGGACCTTCTCGGTCGCGGTCGCGGCGGTGAAGGGCGGTAGCGGCGGGCGGGTCTCCGGCACCATGTCTGACTCCTTGCTCTCAGGTTCCCGGCGGACGCCGGGACGAGCCGCCGCGCCGGGAGAACCAGCGTTCTCCGATAACCTGTCCGACAGTAGTAGAACGATGGTTCTCCCGGCAAGGAGATTGGTGATGACAGAGCGGATCGAGGCCCGGGACCAGGCGCTGCGCGCCGCCGGCGACCTCTTCTACGCCCGCGGCATCCACGCGGTCGGGATGGACGACGTCCGAGCCGCATCGGGCGTCTCGCTCAAGACCCTCTACAAGCACTATCCGTCCAAGGACGCGCTCGTCGTCGAGTTCCTCCGTGCCCGCGACGAGCGCTGGCTGCGCGAGCTGCGCGACCACGTCGAGCAGCGACCGGCATCGGAGCGGCTGGTCGCGGTCTTCGACTGGCTGCACGAGTGGTTCTCCGAGCCGACCTACCGCGGGTGCGCCTTCCTCAACTCCTTCGGCGAGCTCGGAGCGACCTCACCTGCAGTCGCGCAGCTGGCTCGCCGCCACAAGCAGGCCTTTCGTGACTACCTCGGGCGGCTCGCCGAGGGAGCCGGGCAGCCGACCCACGCCGCCGAGGCGGCCTTCCTCCTCGCCGAGGGAGCCATGGCCGCCTCCGCGGTGCTGGGCCGACCTGACCTGGCGGAGACCGCGCGGGAGACGCTCTCGACGCTGACGTATGCCGCTGAGCCGGCTCCCGAGGTCACCTGACCTCGGGAGCGAGGGCAGCGGCATACGGCATGTCATGGCTGGCAGGGGCTCATCGCTCACTACGACGTCGCCCCCGGGCGACCCCCTGCCCGAGCCGTCTGAGGAGGCGCTCGAGCTCGTCGAGGTCACGATCGCTCAGCTCGGCCGTCAGCGCGTCGTCGTGCTCGAGGACGAGCTGGGCGAAGCGGTCTGCGGCGACGCGACCCGAGGCCGTCAGTCGCACACGCACGGACCTCGCGTCACTAGTGGCCCTCTCCCTGGTCACCCACCCTGACTCCTCGGCGCGCCTCATGCGCAGGGAGATCGCGGCCGGGGTGACACCACACCGCGTCGCGAGCGCGCCCGGAGAGACGGGCTCCTCCCCCGGGTTGCGCCGCAGGTTGGCCAGGAGCTCGAGCGTGGCCTGGTCGATACCGAGGCCGGAAAGGACGGCGGCGCGCTCCGCGTGCAGCGCACGCGAGAGGCGCCAGACGAGGGTGATCACTCCGACCGAGCGCGTCGGCAGGTCCGGCCGAACCCGTGCCCACCCGTCCCGAATCTCGTCGACCACATCGCTCACGACCATTACTTTAGCGCTTAAGCAAGCGAAGGAGGAGACGTGCGCGTGGTGATCAGCGGAGGCGGCACGGGGATCGGGCGCGCCTGTGCCGAGAGGTTCGTCGCCGACGGCGCCGACGTCGTCCTCGTCGGGCGGCGACAGGCGGTGCTCGACGACGCAGCACGGGCCTTGGGCTCGAGGGCGACCTGCTTCCGCGCGGACGCCTCGGACCCGGACGACGTCGCCGCGCTCGCCAGACAGGTCGGGTCGGTGGACGTCCTCGTCTGTGCGGCTGGCGGAACCGTGGACGTCACGGGGGACGACCTCGTGGCCACCGCCCAGCGCTGGTCCCAGACCTACGCCGCGAACGTCCTGTCCGCCGTCCTGCTCGCCGAAGCGCTGGTCCCCCTGATGCCTCGTCCCGGCGGCCGGATCGTCGCGATCAGCTCTGTGTCCGGTCGCAAGGGGTCCGGCTCGTACGGCGCGGCCAAGGCTGCCCTGAACAACTGGGTCGTCGACCTGGCCGGGGAGCTTGCGCAGGAAGGGATCACGGTGAACGCGGTCGCGCCCGGCTACGTCCCCGACACGGGCTTCTGGGACGGCCGACGTGACGAGGCCGAAATGCAGCGACGGCTCGCGAAGGTCGCCATGGGCCGAGCGGGTCGCGTCGACGAGGTTGCCGAGGCGGTCGCCTACTTCGCGTCCTTCCGCTCAGGGTTCACCACGGGTCAGGTCCTCGGCGTCGACGGAGGCACGCTGCTCAGCCTGTGACCTCGAGCGTGGGGGTCGGATCGCTCAGGTGAGGTCGCTCGTCAAAAGGGGTGCGTACACCTGTGAGGTCGTGCCTAGGCTGCGGAAGGCCGCACACCCGGAGGACCCTGTGAGATTCTGCGTCAGCTACAGCACCCCCTTCTTCGGCACGGACCCCGACCGGTTGCTCGGGTATGCCCGGCATGCGGAGGAGCTCGGGTTCGAGGGCATCTACCTTCCCGAGCATGTCGTCGGCTATCGCGGCGCCCGGATCGGCGGATTCGAGCTCCCACCGGACCTGGACTACGCCGACCCGCTCGACTGCTTGAGCTTCATCGCGGCCGGGACGGAGCGCCTGCTCCTCGGCACTGGAGTGCTGCTCCTGCCCTACCACCACCCGGTCACCCTGGCCAAGCGGCTGGCAACGATCGACCGCCTGTCCCGTGGCCGCCTGCGGCTCCTGACGATCGGTCTCGGGGCCCTGCCGGGCGAGGCGGAGGCGGTCGGGGTCGACTTCGCATCCCGTGGGCGCCGCGCCGACGAGGCGATCCAGCTGCTGCGCCTGCTGTGGTCGGGGGATGTCGATGGGGTGGGATTCGATGGCGAGTTCTTCACCGTCCGCGACCTGGTCAGCTACCCGAAACCGTACGGGTCCGACCCACTGCCGATCCACGTGG
Source organism: Intrasporangium sp. (assembly GCF_032907665.1). GTDB lineage: Bacteria > Actinomycetota > Actinomycetes > Actinomycetales > Dermatophilaceae > Intrasporangium. The sequence goes on along the minus strand of NZ_JAJJPG010000105.1, from coordinate 7,599 downwards.
GCGGTTCGAGCCGGGCCGCCGCCCGCCGCGCGGGACGGTTCGGCGACGGCTTCCTTCCCGGTGGCGCCGTGATGCCACAGGAGCGTGCCCGGCAGTGGGATCTGGCGCGATCGACCGCCGCCGAGGCCGGTCGTGACCCGAACCAGCTGGAATACACGAGGCTCGCCCCGATCGACATGACCGAGGAGCGATACCAGGCATATCTCGGCGCGGGTGTGGATCGCGTCGTGGTCAGTGCCACCACCGCGACACCCGACGAACAGCACGAGGAGCTGGCTCGCTTCGCCGAACGATTCGATGTCGCGCGACCGCGTGCCTGACGACGGCCATGACCCCGGCCGGGACCGCATGCGACCTAAGGGGTGGCGGAGGCGAGCCGGGCTGCCAGCGTCCTGACGTGTTCCACCAGCTCCGGGGGCTCGTGTACGTGGAAGTCGAACCCCTTGGTGGTCACGTAGATGGCCAGCTCATCCAGCGAGTTGGAGCCGGCCCGCAGCGTGCAGCTGTGCTCGTCGATCGGCTCCAACGTTCCAGTCGTGGGGGCGATCCGTTGCGCCGCGGTCTCGGCATCGACGAGGAGCGTGAACCGGGCCCGGTAGCGGTACGCCGAGGTGGAGATCGCCCGGGAGGTGTAGGCGCTGACGTCGGGGTCAGGCGGGATGCGCGGGGTGAATCGGGGGCCGGTGGGAGTCCGCGGGTCGAGGCGATCCACGCGGTAGGTCCGCCAGTCTTCGCGGTCGACGTCCCAGCCGATGAGGTACCAGCGCCGGCCGGTGTGCACGAGCCGGTGAGGCTCCGTCGTGCGGATGCTCGTGGTTCCGTCGTGCGTGCGGTAGTCGAAGCGCAGTCGCAGCGAGTCGCGACAGGCGCCGGCGATGGCGGTGAGGACGCTCGGGTCGACGGTCGGGCCAGCGTTGGCCATGGGCACCGTCACCGACTGCAGGGCGTTGATGCGGTGGCGAAGCCGGGACGGCAGGACCGGTTCGAGTTTGGCCAGCGCCCGCACGGAGGCCTCCTCGATGCCGGTGATCGAACCGCCCGCGGCCGTGCGCAGACCCATCGCAACCGCGACGGCCTCCTCGTCGTCAAGCAGCAGCGGTGGCAGATCCGCACCGGCACCCAGCCGATAGCCCGCGGTGCCCGCGCTGGCGAGCACGGGATAGCCGAGGGCGCGCAGCCGGTCGATGTCGCGGCGCACGGTGCGCGGGGTGACCTCCAGGCGCTGTGCCAGCTCCGAGCCCGACCAGTCGCGTCGGGTCTGCAGCAGTGAGAGCAGTCGCAGCAGCCGCGCCGAGGTTTCCCACATGAGAAGCAGTCTGCCGTCGACCTAGGACTGAAGTCGACCTAACCGATCTCTAACGTGGCCGACATGGAGAACAACAGCGATATCCGGCCCTTCACGATCGACATTCCGCAGCCTGAGCTGGACGACCTGCGCGAGCGGCTCGCCAGGACGCGTTGGGCCGCGGACCTCCCGGACGTCGGTTGGAGCCGCGGGGTGCCCGTGAGCTACCTCAAGGGGCTGGCCGACTACTGGCGCGACCGCTACGACTGGCGCGTCCACGAGCGCGAGCTGAACACCTACCCGCAGTTCACCACCGAGATCGACGGCCAGAACGTCCACTTCCTGCACGTGCGCTCGCCCGAGCCGGACGCCCTGCCCCTGATCCTGATACACGGCTGGCCCGGCTCGATCGTCGAGTTCCTCAACGTCATCGGCCCGCTGACCGATCCCAGGTCACACGGCGGCAACCCGAGGGACGCGTTCCATCTCGTGATCCCCTCGATCCCCGGCAGTGGGTTCTCCGGGCCGACCCGCGAGGCGGGCTGGGACACCAACCGGGTGACCCGGGCCTTCGCCGAGTTGATGAACCGGCTCGGCTACGACCGCTACGGCGCGCAGGGCGGCGACACCGGAGCGGTCATCGCCCCGGGGCTCGGGCGGCTCAACCCCGACAAGGTGGTCGGCGTGCACGTGAACGGAGTGTCCGCGTTCACCGAGGTCGACGCAGCCGAGGTGGGGGACCTGACGGAGGCGGAGCAGGCGCGGCTCGAGCACCTGGCGCACTTCAAGGTCGAGCAGTCCGGATACGCGATGATCCAGATCAGCCGGCCGCAGACCCTGGCGCACGCGTTGCACGACTCCCCGGTCGGGCAGCTGGCCTGGATCGTGGAGAAGTTCAAGGAGTGGACCGATCCGGCTGCCGAGCTGCCCGAGGACGCGGTGGACCGGGATCTGTTGCTCACCAACGTGATGCTGTACTGGCTCACCGGCACAGCGGGGTCCTCGGCCAACAGCTACTACGAGACCGCGCATGCCGGCGCCTGGGGCGCGAGCGCACGTTCGAGGGTGCCGACCGGGGTCGCAGTGTTTCCCCTGGACATGTCGATCCGGCGCACCGTCGAGCTCGAACACACCGTGGTGCACTGGAGCGAGTTCGACCGCGGCGGCCACTTCGCCGCCATGGAGGCACCAGATCTGCTCGTCGGCGACGTCCGCGAGTTCTTCACCACGCTGCGCTGAGTTCCTGATGCCAGTCAGAGCCAGCGGCGGATCGGCCGAACTGCCTGCTCCAGGGCTCGCTGCGGGAGCCCACGGTTCTCCCACCGCGACAGGTCGATTCGCCTGCTGCGCTCGAGGTCCTCGATGAAGTGCTGCTCGAGCACGTCGACCGACGGCTGGTCGATGACGACCATGGCGACCTCCTCGTCGTGGTCGAGGGATCGTCGGTTGACGTTGCTCGAGCCGACGAGGGCAGCCGCGCCGTCGACGACCATGATCTTGGTGTGCAGCATCGAGGGTTGGAAGTTCCAGATCCGCACGCCGGCCGAGGCCAGTTCGGCGTAGGTCGCCTCGCTCGCCACCTGGGTGACCCGCTTGTCGGCATGGGGCCCCGGGAGCAGCACGTCGACCTCGACGCCGCGGCCCACGGCTTCCTTGAGTGCATCGACGAGCGCGGCGTCCGGGGAGAAGTAGGCGGTTTGCAGGCGGATCCGCTCCCGGGCGGACCGCATGAGGACATACCAGACAGTGTGGATGTCGTCCCAGCCGATGCTTGCCGAGCCGCGGACGACCTGGATCACGGCGCTTCCGTGCCGGGGCTGCTCGGGGAAGCGGCTTCGTTCGTCGTAGAGCGGCCGGCCGGTCTCTGCCCAGTCCTGGACGAAGGCGGCGGCGAGACCGTCCACGGCCGGCCCCTCGACCCGGAAGTGGGTGTCACGCCACTCCCTTTCGTCCCGCGCGTCGCCGCCCCATTCCTCGGCGATGCCCACGCCCCCCGTGAAGCCGATCGTCTCGTCGACGACGAGGAGCTTGCGGTGCCCGCGATGGTTCTGCTTGAAGGGCGACTTGTGGAGCGGTTTGCGGAACCAGTGCACATCGACGCCGGACTCCTCCATCGCCTCGATGAGCCCGTCCTCGATGAGCCGACCGCCCAGTGCGTCGATGAGCACCCGCACCCGCAGACCCGCTCGGGCGCGATCACTCAACAGGTCCGCGAACTCCCGCGCAGGCCACCCCTTCCAGTACACGAACGTCATGAGGTCGACGCTGTGCTCGGCACCCCGGATCGCCTCGAGCATGGCGGGAAAGATCTCGTCGCCGTTGCGGAGCACGGTGATCGAGTTCCCCTCGGTGAAGGCGGCGCCGACCAGACACTCCAGAGTTCGCCTCAGCGTGAGCCGAGCGTCGGCGGTGCCTTCCGTCGTCATCCCACTCTCGAGCACACCATGCTCCTCTCGAGGCCACCGCGCCACCGTGCGTCGGCTCTCCGAGAGCAATGTAAGCACGGCCGGCCCCGTCGGCGTGGTGACGCGACTGACGTCACGCTCGACCGCGCCCGGCTCAGGTGGTCGCGGGCATCTCCTGCGGGAGAGCGCCGCGAGGTCACGGCGCGCAGGAGATACGACCGGTGGCGGATGCGCCGGCCCAGAGGCCCGGCAACGATCGCCGAATGCACCTCATCCACCGCTCTGCCGACCCAGACACGACCACGCTGCCTGCCGTGCCGACCCTCGAGTCCCGTGGCCCAGCCGGACGCACTGCGAGGCACGAGCTGACCCGGGAGGAAACCCATGCGTGAGGTCCTTCGGCAAGGGCGACCGTCCGTCATCCTGATCTGCCTGGCCGTCGCGGCCTTCGCCTTCAACACCGTCGAGATGATGCCCTTGGGACTGCTGCCCCAGATCAGCGCCGGCCTGGGCCTCAGCGCCCAGCAGGCCGGCACCCTCGTGGCCGGATACGCGACCGTCATCGCCGTCGCGACGCTGCCACTGGTCCGACTCACGCGGAGCCTCGAGGGGCGCCGGCTGGTGCTGACGATTCTCGGCCTGCTCGTCGCGTGCACGGTCGTCTTCGTAGCGAGCAGCTCGATCCTCCTGCTCTACGGGAGCAGGTTCACGACGGCAGCAGCGCACGGCCTCCTGTGGTCGCTGATGTCCCCCATCGCGGTGGCGCAGTTCGCCTCCCACCTGCGCGGTCGGGTCCTGGCCGTGCTCAGCATCGGCTCCTCGCTCGCCATCATCGGCGGGGTTCCCGGCGCGTCGTTCCTCGGCGGTCTCGCCGGCTGGCGGACACCCTTCCTCGCCGTCGCAGGGATGGGCGTCCTGGCCGCGATCGGTCTTGCCTGGTCGATGCGAGGCGCGGCCCCGAGCCAGGACCGCGACACAGCCACCACCGGAACCGAGCCGCACCCCTTCGGGTTCGTGGCGACCCTGACGGTGGTCGCGCTGAGCGTCGGCGCCGTGTTCCTGACGGTGACCTACCTGTCGGTCATCCCCGTGACCACCGGTGTCGGTCCGTCCGCGCTTGCCCTCGCTCTGTCCTGCTTCGGACTCGCCGGATTCGCGGCCGCCTACGTCGCCGGCCGGACCATCGACCGCGCCCGCCGCCTCGTGCTGCTGTCCGCGCTCGGGGTACTGCTGCTCGGCTTCCTCACCCTCCGGCTCGGCCCGGAGACCGAGGCGACACTCCTCGCTGGGGCAACCTTCGTCGGCGCCGGTGCGGTGGCGACGCCGCTGTCCTGCCAGCACCTGCTCTTCGACAACTCCCCGCTACGTCTGCCCACGGCCCTGGCGATGAGCTCACTTGCGTTCAACGTCGGGGTCGCCGGCGGCGGGTTCATCGGGGGGCAGATCCTCCGCTCCGGAAGGGCCGGCCTGCTCGCCGCAACATCGGCCGGCTTGGCGCTCGCGGCTGCAGGAGCTGCCCTGCTCGCCCTGGGCCAGCGCCGTAGGGTCGCCGCGCCGCTCCCGACGTGAGACTGGCGCCGTCGCGCCCCACTCGGCGTTTGGGGCCACTCGACCTTCTCACGACTCGTGGAGGGGGTCAGCCCGTCGCCCGGCGGATGAGGAGCAGCTGGCCGACGTCTGCGACGTTCTTCGTGAGCTCGACGCTGACCCAGCCAGCGAGGTCGGCCATGGTGCACCCGGCCCCGGGCGGCCGGTATCTCAGGCTGTCCTAGCCGTTGGCCGGTCGGCCCCCCGCCCGCCACTGGTGCACCTCGACCCCGACGTATCGATCGGAGGGAAGGACCGTGCGGGCCTCCGCCGAGTCCCGCGCCGGCAGCAGCACAGCGGCACCGAGCACCAGGGAACCGTCGTCCGACAGCAGTGGCCCACAGGCGATGAGCTCGTCGCGCACCGGCGGGTCGACGGCCCCTGCCGCATGCTCCAGGGTGAACCCGAGGACGAGGTAGCGGCTCTCGCCGTCTGTCATGCCCGTGTGGTCCCACATGGTGCGGCCGAGAGAGTTGTGCCATCGACGCAGCAGGACGTCTCGGTAGGCCCCGGCCTGATAGCAGGGCTCCTCGAACGCGAAGGCGCGCGCCGCCGCGGGATCAGGCAGGTCGAGGATGTGCACGCTGCCGGTCAGGGTCCCGTCGCTGGTGAAGGTCGGCCCGCGAGCGATCATCGTCGCGGCGAACCGGTCCATGTAGGACCAGTGCTCCTCCACCATCTCGTGCCGCAACGAGGTCGAGCCGGGGCGGTCGCGGTGGTAGCAGAAGAAGTCCACGGGTCAGTTTCCCACCTGGGCTGCAAGGGAGCTCAGCGGCATACGACATCTTCAGGCCGTTGGTCCGTATGCCGCTGGGCTGCCTTCGCGCTCGAGGTGGCCCCCGCGGGGTGCCGGCACAGGGACGTCGTCAGTGCGCTGCCGACATGAGCTGCATCTGCGCCCCGGATGCCGCGAGCTGGCCCGCCGCGGCGGCCATGATCACGGAGGCCATCGGCATCGGGTGAGCCGGGAGGTGGGCCATGTCGCCCCCGCAGTAGACGCCCGGAAGGCTCGAGCGACCGAGCTCGTCGATGCGGACGCAGCCGGAGGGGTTGAGCTCGAGCCCCAGGCGCTCGGCGAACGGCGCGGACTGGCGCAGGGCAGTGGACACGAAGATCGCCGCGACCTGCTCATCGCTACCTTCGGTGAAGCGCACGCGGATGCCGCCGTCGTGTCGCTCCAGCCCGAGCACCTTCTCGTCCCGGACCATCGCCCCGCCCGACCATGCCTCGGGGAGGTCCTCGCCTTGAGTGAGGACGAGCAGCTCGGACGCGATCGGTCCGAGGAGTGCGCTGAGGTGGGGTGCGGCTGCGGCCCCGAGGATGCCGATGCGCCGGCCGCTGAACTCGTGGCCGTGGCAGAACGGGCAGTGCGCGGCGAGGTCGCCCCAGAGATCGTCGAGCCCGTCCACCGCAGGCAGTTCGTCCCGCACCCCGGTCGCGAGGATGAGCACCTCGGCAGTCAGCACGGAGTCATCGGCGAGGACCAGGCGGAAGCCGCCGTCCGCCTGGACGACATCGGTCACGGCCACGTCCCTCACGGAGATGGTGTCGTAGGCAGCCAGCTGGTCCCGGGCGGTCGCACGGAACTCGGAGGGCGCCGTGCCGTCGTGGGTGAGGACGTTGTGCATGTGGGCGACGCCGGCGTTCCGGTAGGTGCCGTTGTCGAAGAGGACTGCGTCGCGGTGGATCCGGCCGAGCGTCAGGGCTGCCTGGAGACCGGCGGGGCCCCCACCGATGATGGCGACGTCGGTGTGGAGGGTGGTTGGTGACATGCTCACGGCTCCTTCGTGGCGGAGTGGTCAGGGTCGGGAACAGCGTGTACCTTCATGTCGACATGAAGGCAACACCGCCCTCGGACCGTTGGACCATTGGCGAGCTGGCAGCCCGCTTCGACCTCGCCACGAACGTGCTGCGCCACTGGGAGTCCCTCGGCCTGCTCTCACCGCAGCGCGACGCCTCGGGCTACCGGCGCTACGGCCGGGACGACCTCGTGCGCACCGCCATCATCCTGCGCAACCAGGCAGCCGGGATGTCGCTGGAGCAGATCCGCGTCCTCCTCGACTCCGGTGCCGGAGGGCGACACGCCATGCTCGAGGCGCACCTGCGCGACCTCGACGAGCGCGCCAGGGACATCGAGCGGTCGCGCGCCATGACCGAGCACGCGCTGCGCTGTCAGGCACATGACATCGTCGCCTGCCCCCGCTTCGCCGCCTTCGTGGATGACCTCGTGGACGGCCGCACTCCGGTCGCGCCGGTCGACGTCGGGGGCCCGCTGGGCCGCGTCGGCCGGCGGCCGACGCGAGGCCGGGCGCGACGAGAGGA
>NZ_JAJJPG010000104.1:5074-12792 GCF_032907665.1 Intrasporangium sp. | reverse complement strand
CACCCGCGCGGGGCGCGAAGCCGGCACCCACGCGGGGTGCGAAGCCGGCAACGGCGCGGGGAGCGAAGGCGGCAACGGCGCGGGGTGCGAAGCCGGCCGGGCGGGGGCCGGCGCGGCCCTCTCCACGCCCGGCCGCACGAAAGCCCGCCTCGCGTCGCGCGACCGTGTCGCCGCGTGGACGCGGTCCGGCGCCGAAACGGGGGAGCGGTCCCCGGGGGCCTCGACCCCCTCGACGGCTGCGGATCTCCCTGGCCAACCCGCGAGCGAGAGCCCGCGGGATCTTCGTCGTCATCCTCTTCATCTTCACGCTCTTCGGCGCCCAGCTGCTCCGCATCCAGGCCTTCGACGCCTCCGCGACGCAGGCGGCCGCCCTGTCCAAGCGCCTCATCAAGCTGCACACCCCGGCGATGCGCGGCCAGATCCTCGACACCAACGGCCAGGTCCTCGCCGACAGCGTCGAGCGCTTCACCATCGCGGCAGACCCGGTCGCGATCCAGTGCTACGTCAAGGTCCGGGGCGAGTGCGGCTCGCAGGGCGTTCACCAGGCGGCGGTGGACCTGTCGCCGATGCTCGGCATGGACGTCGCCCGCCTCACGACGCTCTTCACCACGCCGGACACCCGCTACGTCATCGTCAAGAAGGACGTCACGCCGGCCGACTGGCGCGAGATCCGGGCCCTCGGCGTCCCCGGGATCGCCGGCGAGCGGACGGCCAAGCGCGTCTACCCGACCTCGATGGCCCTCGGGCAGCTCGTCGGCTACGTCAACCAGGCCGACCAGACGGCCGGCGGTGGCATCGAGCTCATGCTCGACGGCACGCTGGCCGGCCGATCCGGGACGAGGATCGCGGAGCGGGCGCAGAACGGCGCCGTCATCCCGGGCACCCAGCGCGTCGACGAGCCGGCCGTGGACGGACGCAACGTCCGCCTCACCATCGACTCCGACATCCAGTGGTATGCCCAGAACGCCCTCGCCAAGCAGGTGACCGCGGTCAAGGCCGAGACGGGCACCGCCGTCGTGCTCGAGATCGCGACGGGCAAGGTCCGCGCCGCCGCGAGCTACCCCGCCTTCGACCCCAACGACCTCACCAAGGCCACGAAGGAGAGCCTGCGCAACCACGCCTTCCAGGACGCCTTCGAGCCGGGCTCGACCGGCAAGCTCATGACCATGGCGGCCGCGCTCGAGCACGGCGTCGTCACCCCGGACACCGGCGTCATCATCCCCAACCGGCTGCCGCGCGCCGGCATGAAGTTCAAGGACCACGAGGAGCACGGCACCGAGCAGATGACGGCGACCGGCGTCATCGCGCAGTCGTCGAACATCGGCACGATCCTCGTCGGCGAGCGCGTGCCCCCGGCGACGATGGAGCAGACCTACCGGAAGTTCGGCGTCGGGGTCCCGACGGAGGTCGGCTTCGCCGGGGAGTCGAGCGGCCAGCTCGCCAAGGCGAGCGACTGGAACGCGCCGCAGCGCTACACGGTGCTCTTCGGCCAGGGCTATGCGCTGACCGCCATCCAGGCTGCGAGCGTCTTCGCGACCGTCGCCAACGGCGGGACGCGGATGCCGATCTCCCTCGTCGAAGGGGCCTACAACGACAGCGGCACCTTCGTCCCGGCGCCGTCGAAGGACGGCACCCGCGTCGTGTCGGAGAAGACCGCCGCGCAGCTGAGCCGGATGCTCGAGGAGGTCACCGGGGAGGACGGCACCGCGATGGACGCCCGCATCGAGGGCTACCGCGTCGCCGGAAAGACGGGCACGGCAGACCGCTACGACGAGAAGCTCGGCCGCTACAACGGGTTCACGGCGTCGTTCATCGGCTACGCCCCCGCGGAGAAGCCGAAGTACGTCGTTGCGGTCTTCATCCACAAGCCGCGGGCGGGCATGTTCGGCGGCGCGCTCGCCGGCCCGGTCTTCAACCAGGTCATGACCTACCTCCTCCAGCGGGAGAACACCCCGCTGAGCACGCCGTCGGACCTCGACTACCACGTGTGGGCCAAGAACCTCTCGACCAACGACCCCGACGTGCTGAGCGACGCCCGCGCCCGGCGTGACGGCCTGTAAGTTGGCATGACGTGTCACCAGACCTGATCCGACCCTCGACGTCGGGCGTGTCCCTGCGCGCCCTGGCCGAGCTCAGCGAGGCCGAGGCCGACGCCATCCCGCTGGAGGTGTCCGTCACCGGCATCTCGCTCGACAGTCGGGCCGTCCGACCGGGGGACCTCTACGCCGCCCTGCCGGGCTTCAACGTCCACGGTGCGCGGTTCTCCGCCGACGCCGTGCGTCTCGGGGCGGTGGCGGTGCTCACCGACGAGGCCGGTGCGGCGGAGATCGAGCGCTCGGAGGGGCTCGGTGTGCCCGTCCTCGTCGTCGACCGGCCGCGCGCGCGGCTCGGCCGACTCGCCGCCGCGATCTACGGCGACCCCGGCTCGGACCTGACGATGATCGGGATCACCGGCACCAACGGCAAGACGACGACGGCCTACCTGCTCGAGTCCGCGCTCCAGGTCCTCGGGCGCCGGACCGGCCTCATCGGCACCGTCGAGACCCGCATCGGGGACGAGCGCATCGACTCCGCCCACACCACCCCGGAGGCGACCGACCTGCACGCCTTCCTCGCGGTGATGCGCGATCGGGGTGCCGACACGTGCGTCATGGAGGTGTCGAGCCACGCCCTCCACCAGCACCGGGTCGACGGCGTCGTCTACGACATCGCGCTCTTCACCAACCTCAGCCAGGACCACCTCGACTACCACCCGTCGATGGAGGACTACTTCGACGTCAAGGCGGACCTGTTCACCCCCGAGCGCGCCCTCGCGGGCGTCGTCTGCGTCGACGACGCCTGGGGCCGCCGCCTCGTCGAGCGGGCCACGGTCCCCGTCACGACACTCTCCACCACCGGGGACGACGCGGACTGGGTCGCCCGGACCGATCCGACCGGCACCGACTCGGCGCAGCCGGGCAGCTCCTTCCTGCTTCGCGGCCGGTCCGGGGAGGTCAGGCTCAACCTCCTGTCACACCTCCCGGGGACCTTCAACATCGCCAACACCGCGCTCGCCGCCGTCGCCCTCCTCTCGCTCGGGTTCCCGGCAGCGCAGGTCGAGGCCGCGCTGGCGGTGCCACCGGCAGTTCCCGGGCGGATGGAGGTCGTCGCGCCCGGCGGGTCGGACGGTCCGCGCTGCATCGTCGACTTCGCCCACACCCCTGACGCGATCGACGCCGCCCTCACCGCGCTGCGGCCCTCGACGCAGGGTCGGCTCATCGCCGTCGTCGGTGCCGGCGGGGACCGGGACCGCGACAAGCGTGGCGCCATGGGCGCGGCCGCCGCGAGGGGCGCGGACGTCGTCATCGTCACCGACGACAACCCCCGCTCGGAGGACCCCGCCACGATCCGGCAGGCCGTCCTCGCGGGCGCGCGGAAGGCCGTGAGCGAGGGCACCGCCACGGCGGCCGAGGTCATCGACGGCGGGGCCAGGGCCCAGGCGATCAGCGAGGCGGTCGCCATGGCCGTCCTCGACAGCACCGGCCCGGGCGCCGACAGACTCGACACGGTCGACACGGTCGTCGTCCTCGGCAAGGGCCACGAGAAGGGACAGGAGATCGGCGGCGTGATCCACCCGTTCGACGACCGGGACACCGTGCGGCGCGCGCTCGCTGCGGCTGCAGTGGGAGGAGTCTCGTGATCGCCCTGACCCTCGAGGACGTCGGCGAGCTCACCGGGGGTGAGATCCACGGCTGCGACGACCCGGCCGCTGTCGTGGTCGACGGCGTCGTCAGCACGGACTCGCGCGAGTGCGGTCCCGGCAGCCTCTACGTCGCCCGCATCGGCGAGTTCGCCGACGGGCACGACTACGCCCCGTCCGCCGTCGCCGCCGGGGCCGTCGCCGTCCTCGGCTCCCGGCCCGTCGAGGGTGTCCCGACGGTCGTCGTCGACGACGTCCAGACCGCCTTCGGCGCGCTCGCCCGTGGGGTGGTGGACCGCGCGCCGGACCTGCGCATCGTCGGCATCACCGGCTCGTCCGGCAAGACGACGACGAAGGACCTGCTCGCCTCCGTCCTCGCCACGGCGGGGGAGACGGTCTCGCCGGTCAACTCGCTCAACGGGGAGATCGGCGTCCCGCTGACCGTCTGCCGAATCACGCCGACGACCCGCTTCCTCGTCGCCGAGATGGGCGCGCGCGGGATCGGCCACATCGACTACCTCACCCGCATCGCGCCACCGCAGGTCGCCATCGTGCTCAACGTCGGCACGGCACACGTCGGGGAGTTCGGGTCCCGGGCCAACATCGCGCTCGCCAAGTCGGAGCTGCCCAGGGCGGTGCCGGCGGACGGCCTGTCGATCCTCAACGCCGACGACCCCGTGGTCGCCGCCATGGCCGACGGCCTCGCCTCCCGGGTCCAGCTCGTCGGCCTGTCGCCTGAGGCGGAGGTGCGCGCGGAGGACGTGGTCGTCGACGAGCTGGGCAGAGCGGCATACGACCTCGTCGCCCCGCAGGGGCGTGCCCGGGTCTCCCTGCGGCTCAGCGGCGCCCACCACGTCGGCAACTCCCTCGCCGTCGCCGCGGCCGCGCTGGAGCTCGGGATGTCGCTCGACGCGGTGGCGGCTGCGCTGTCCGAGGCGACGCCCGTGAGTCGCTGGCGGATGGAGGTCACCGAGCGGCCCGACGGGGTCGTCGTCGTCAACGACGCCTACAACGCCAACCCCGACTCGATGCGCGCCGCCCTCGACGCGCTCGCGGCGATCTCCGCATCGGGGGAGCGGTGGGCCGTCCTCGGCGGGATGCTCGAGCTCGGTGCCGACAGTGACCGCGAGCACGCCGCCATCGGGTCGTATGCCGCCGGGCTCGGTCTCGACCACGTCGTGGCGGTCGGCGACGGGGCCCGGGCCTACGCCGTGCCCGAGTGGGTGCCCGACGTCGACGCGGCCTACGACCTCCTCGAGGAGCGGCTGCGGCCCGGAGACGTGGTCCTGCTGAAGTCGAGCCGGGACAGCGGACTACGGTGGCTCGGTGACCGGCTCGCCGGCATCTCTGCCACGACCGACGAACCAGACGAAAGGACGGTGGAGCAGTGAAGGGTGTCCTCGCGGCCGCCGCGTTCTCACTGCTCTTCTCCCTGCTGGGCACGCCCCTGTTCATCAGGTTCCTCGTGCGCCGCGGCTACGGCCAGTTCGTCCGCGACGACGGTCCGACGACCCACCACACCAAGCGCGGCACCCCGACGATGGGCGGCGCGGTCATCCTCGCGTCGACGCTCGGGGCCTACGCGATGGCGCACCTCGTCACCCTCACCCCGTTGACCGCGAGCGGCGTGCTCGTCCTCTTCCTCATGGCCGGGCTCGGCCTCGTCGGCTTCCTCGACGACTTCATCAAGATCTCCAAGCAGCGCAGCCTCGGCCTGCGGTCCCGCGAGAAGCTCCTCGGGCAGACGCTCGTCGGCGTCACCTTCGCCGTCCTCGTGCTCCAGTTCCCCAACGACCAGTACCGCACGCCCGCGTCGCCGTTCATCTCCTTCGTCCGCGACACGAACCTCAACCTCGCCTTCGCCGGGACGCTCGTCGGGGTGCTCCTCTTCGTCATCTGGGCCAACCTCATGATCGCCGGCACGTCCAACGGCGTGAACCTCACCGACGGCCTCGACGGGCTCGCGACCGGCGTCTCGACGATGGTCTTCGGCGCCTACGTCCTCATCAGTCTCTGGACCTTCAACCAGAACTGCCAGATCAACCCCGGCATCAAGTGCTACGAGGTGCGCGACTCCCACGACCTCGCCCTCGTCGCCGCCGCGGGCATGGGCGCCTGCTTCGGGTTCCTCTGGTGGAACGCGACCCCGGCGAAGATCTTCATGGGCGACACCGGCTCCCTCGCGCTCGGCGGCGCCCTCGCCGGGCTCGCCATCACGACCCGCACCCAGCTGCTCATCGTCATCCTCGGCGGCCTCTTCGTCCTCGAGACGCTCTCGGTCATGGCGCAGGTGCTCTCGTTCAAGACAACCGGCAAACGGGTGCTGCGGATGGCTCCGCTGCACCATCATTTCGAGATGGTCGGTTGGCACGAGGTCACCGTGGTCGTCCGCTTCTGGATCATCGCGGGACTCTTCGTCGCCCTCGGCCTGGGCGTCTTCTATGCAGAGTGGGTGGTGGGCACGCAATGACCTTCGAACCTGCCCATGAGCCGCGTCCGGGACTCACGCACCGCGACGCGGACTGGTCCGGGTTGCGCGTCCTCGTCGTCGGCCTCGGGCTCTCGGGCTTCGCGGCGGCGGACGCCCTCGCCGAGCGCGGTGCGCGGGTCACCGCCGTGTCGCGCGACGTCACCGACGTCATCACGGAGCGGGCCACCATCCTCGAGATCCTCGACGTCGACGTGCGGCTCGGCCCCGAGCACGTCGTCGACCCGCCCGACGACACCGAGCTCGTCGTCACCTCCCCGGGCGTGCCGCCCCACGACCCGCTCATGCTCGCGGCCACGACACGGTCGATCCCCATCTGGGGCGAGGTCGAGCTCGCCTGGCGGATGCGCCCGCTCGAGGGTGCCGCGCCCTGGCTGACCGTGACCGGCACGAACGGCAAGACGACGACCGTCAACATGCTCGCCTCGATCCTGCGGGCCGCCGGGCTGCGGGCCACGGCCGCGGGGAATGTCGGCACGCCGATTCTCGAGGCGGTCCTGCACCCCGAGCCCTATGACGTGCTCGCGGTCGAGCTGTCCAGCTTCCAGCTGCACTGGCAGCGCTCGGTCTCCGCCGTCGCCTCCGCCGTCCTCAACGTCGCGCCCGACCACCTCGACTGGCACGGCTCCTACGCCGAGTACCTCCGCGCCAAGGGGAGGATCTACGACAACACGCACCTCGCCTGCGTCTACAACGTCGCCGACATCCAGACCGAGCAGCTCGTCATGGAGGCCGACGTCGTCGAGGGCTGCCGCGCCATCGGCTTCACGACGGGGATCCCCGCGCCGTCGATGATCGGCGTCGTCGACGACGTCCTCGCCGACCGGGCCTTCGTCGAGCAGCGCCAGCGCTCCGCAGCGGAGCTGTGCACCCTCGACGACCTGCGTGGCGACGCGCCGTCCGTCCCCCCGCACTACCTCGCCAACGCCCTCGCCGCCGCCGCCCTCGCGCGGGCCTACGGCGTCGGCCCGATCGCGGTGCGCGACGGCCTGCGCGCCTTCCGGCCCGACCGGCACCGGATCGCCGAGATCGCCACCGTCCGCGGAGTGCGCTGGGTCAACGACTCCAAGGCCACCAACACCCACGCGGCCGCCGCGGCCCTCAGCTCCTTCGACAGCGTCATCTGGATCGCCGGCGGACTGCTCAAGGGCGCCGACGTCGACAGCCTCGTCGAGGAGTTCGCCTCCCGGCTGCGCGGCGTCGTCCTCATCGGCGCGGACCGGGCGCAGCTCGCCCGCGCACTCGCCCGACACGCGCCGGATGTGCCGGTCGTCGACGTGCCCGACACCGACACTGGGGTCATGGACCTCGTCGTCTCCCATGCCGCGCGCCTCGCGCAGCCCGGCGACGTCGTCCTGCTCGCGCCCGCCGCTGCATCCATGGACATGTTCACCAACTACGGCGCACGCGGGGACGCCTTCGAGGAGGCGGTCCGGCGGCACCTCGAGGCGAGCGGGGGCGACCTGTGAGCCCCGTGACGACCGGGCGACGGACGGGTGCTGCGCCGCGGTCCGCATCGAAGACGGGGTCGACGTCGGGATCGACGTCGGG
>NZ_JAJJPG010000104.1:0-4974 GCF_032907665.1 Intrasporangium sp. | reverse complement strand
TCGACGTCGGGATCGACGTCGGGGTCGTCGGGGTCGCGAACGGGCGGGGGAGACCGTGACACGGAGGGCGGTCGGTCGCTCGTCCACTTCGGCAAGCTCGAGTCGCCGCTGACGACGTACTACCTCCTGCTCGGCGTCACGACCACCCTCGTCGTCTTCGGGCTCATCATGGTCTTCTCCGCGTCGAGCGTCGAGGCGCTCCTCGACGACGAGGCCTCCTACAGCATCTTCGCGAAGCAGCTGCTCTTCGCCGTGGTCGGCACCGGCGTCGCGGCCTGGGCTGCCCGGTGGCCCATCCGGTGGTGGCGACGGCTCGCCGCCGTGTCGCTCATCGGGGCCGTCGCGCTCCAGGCCGCCGTCTTCGTGCCCGGCCTGGGGGTCAAGGTCAACGGCAACCTCAACTGGCTGGCCCTGGGACCGGTCCAGATCCAGCCGTCCGAGTTCGCCAAGATCGCCCTCGTGCTCACCGGCGCCGCGATCTTCGCCAACAAGGGCAGCCTCGTCGGCAACTGGCTCCACGCCGTGCTGCCCTACGTGCTGCCGATCTCGGCCGTCGTCCTCGCCCTCGTCCTCGCCGGTCACGACCTCGGGACGGGCCTGGTCATGGGTCTCATCGTCGCGGCCGTCCTCTTCGTCGCAGGCGCGCCGAAGCGGCTCTTCGTCCTCGGCGGGCTCGCCGTCATCGGGGGCATCGGCTACCTCATCACCTCGAGCGGCAACCGGACCGCCCGCATCAGCAACTGGCTCGACCCGAGCTGCCAGACCGACCCCGACGGCTGGTGCGGCCAGTCGGTGCACGGCCTCTACGCCCTCGCGGACGGCGGGTGGTGGGGCGTCGGCCTCGGACGCTCGAAGGAGAAGTGGAGCTGGCTGTCCGAGGCCCACAACGACTTCATCTTCGCGATCATCGGCGAGGAGCTCGGCCTGCCCGGCACGCTCCTCGTCCTCGTCCTCTTCGGCCTGCTGGCCTGGGCGTGCTACCGGCTCGTGACCCGCACCCAGGACCGCTTCGTCCGGGTCGCCGCCGCGGGCGTGATGGCCTGGCTCATCGGGCAGGCCATGATCAACATCGGCTCGGTCATCGGCCTCTTCCCCGTCGTCGGCGTGCCGCTCCCGCTCGTGTCGGCGGGCGGGTCCTCGCTCGTCACGACTCTCCTCGCCCTCGGCATGCTCATGTCCTTCGCGCGAAACGAGCCCGGGTGCCGGGCCCTGCTCGACGCGCGGACCGGCGTCGTCAAGCGGACCCTCAGCGTGCTCCCGTCCCGCCTGTCCTCTCGTCCGACCCGTCGCAGAAACCGGTGATCGCCGTGTCCTCGCCCACCTCCGTCCTGCTCGCCGGGGGAGGCAGCGCCGGTCACGTCTCGCCGCTGCTCGCCCTGGCCGACGCCCTGCTGCGCCGGCACCCGGGGATCACCGTGACCGCGCTCGGCACCGAGGTCGGCCTCGAGTCCCGGCTCGTGCCCGCGCGCGGCCTCGACCTGCGCTTCGTGCCGAAGGTGCCGCTGCCCCGCCGGCCGAGCGCCGACCTGCTCCGCCTGCCCGGGCGCCTGCGGGAGGCAGTGTCCGCCGCAGGGCGCGCCATCGACGAGACCGGCGCCGAGGTGGTCGTCGGGTTCGGCGGCTACGTCAGCACGCCCGCCTACCTCGCGGCTCGGCGGCGACGGATCCCCATCGTCATCCACGAGCAGAACGCCCGCCCCGGCCTCGCCAACCGTCTCGGTGCCCGATGGACGCCCTTCGTCGCGACCACCTTCTCGACCACCCGGCTTCCCGGCGCCCGCCGCATCGGCATGCCCCTGCGGCGCGAGATCACCCAGCTCGACCGCTCACAGAGCCGAGCCGAGGCACTCGACCACTTCGGCCTCGAGGCCGACCGACCCACCGTGCTCGTCACCGGCGGGTCCCTGGGCGCGAAGCGGATCAATGACGCCTTCGCCGCGTCGTCGGCGGCACTGAGCCGCGGAGGAGTCCAGATCCTCCACGTCACGGGTCTCGGCAAGGACTTCACGCCCGAGCCGGCCGAGGGCGGAGCGCCGTATGTCGTCGTGCCCTATGCCGACCGGATGGAGCTCGCCTATGCCGCAGCCGATCTCGTCGTGGCCCGCGCGGGTGCCAACACGGTCTGCGAGCTCACCGCCGTTGGCCTACCGGCTGTCTATGTGCCGCTGCCCATCGGCAACGGCGAGCAACGGCTCAACGCCGCTGATGTCGTCGCCGCCGGCGGCGGGATGGTCGTCGACGACGCTGCAATGACCTCGGAGTGGGTGCAGGCGCACCTCATCCCGCTGGCCACGGACGGCGGCCGGCTCACCGCGATGGCCCAGGCGGCCGCGCGCCTGGGGGAGCGAGCCGCTGACGAGGCCCTGGCGGACCTCGTCGACGAGGCGTGGAGGTCACGCCGGTGAGCGCCCAGCCGACGACTGAGCGGCCTTTCGCTGCAGCGAGGTTCGACTTCTCGGCGCCGGTCCCGAGGGCGGAGGAGCTGGGCCGGGTGCACTTCCTCGCGATCGGGGGTGCCGGCATGTCGGGGGTCGCGCGCATCATGCTCGCGCGGGGGATCGAGGTCTCCGGCAGCGACGCCAAGGACGTCCCGGTGCTCAAGGCGCTCGCGAGCGAGGGCGCCACCGTCTGGGTCGGCTTCGACGAGGAGCACCAGGCGGGCGCGGGGACCATCGTCATGTCTTCGTCCATCCGCGACGACAACGTCGAGCTGCGCGCCGCGCGGGACAGGGGAGCGCGCATCCTCCACCGGGCCCAGGGTCTCGCGAGCCTCATGCACGGGCAGCGCCCGGTCGCGGTGGCCGGCGCCAACGGCAAGACGACGACGACCTCGCTGCTGACCGTCGCCCTCCAGGGCTCCGGACTCGACCCGTCCTTCGCGGTCGGCGGCGAGCTCGCCCGCCACGGCACCAACGCCCACCAGGGCACCGACGACGTCTTCGTCGTCGAGGCCGACGAGAGCGACGGGTCGTTCATCGTCTACCGGCCCGAGGTGGCCATCGTGACGAACGTCCAGCCCGACCACCTCGACTTCTACGAGAGCTTCGAGGTGGTGCAGGCGGCCTACGACGCCTTCGTCCGGACCATCCGACCCGGCGGCCTCCTCGTCACGTGTGCCGACGACGCAGGCGCGGTGGGCCTCGCCGAGCGCGCCCGGGCCGCAGGCATCCCCGTCCTCACCTATGGCTTCGACCCGGGTGCCGATGTCGGCCTGCGCGATCACCAGCAGGACGGGCTCACCTCGGCCGCGACCCTCGTCGACAGAGGCGTCGAGCACCGTCTCAGCCTCGGCATCCCGGGCCGCCACAACGCCCTCAACGCCGCAGCCGCCTACGCGGCCGCCGTCCACGGCCTCGGCCAGGACCCGGCCGGCGTCCTCGTCGGCCTCGCGTCCTTCACGGGGACCCGGCGACGGTTCGAGCCCAAGGGCGAGGCGGCCGGAGTCGTCCTCGTCGACGACTACGCCCACAACGCAGGCAAGGTGACGGCCGTCGTCGAGACGGCGGCCGGGCTCGTCGAGGCCCCGGGGCGGCTCGTCGTCGTGTTCCAGCCCCATCTCTACAGCCGCACCCAGGACTTCGCTGCCGAGCTCGGCCGGGGTCTCGCGCCCGCCGACGTCGTTGTCGTCATGGACATCTACGCCGCGCGGGAGGACCCGGTGCCGGGCGTCTCCGGGCAGCTCGTCGCCGACGCCGTCACTGCGGCCCGACCCGAGGTGGAGGTCCACTACGTGCCGTCCTGGTCCGAGGTGGCAGGCGTCGTGGCCGACCTCGCCCGACCGGGCGACCTCGTCCTCACCGTCGGTGCCGGCGACGTGACGATGGTCGGTCCCGAGATCCTCCGGCTCCTCGGCGGTGAGTCGGGATGAGACTGCTCACCCGGACCGGCTCGGCCGAGGAGCGCACCAAGGGACTCTCCTCTGCGCGAGCGCGCTTCGAGCGCAGGGCCGCCCGGGCGAGGCGACGACCCCGGCTCGTCGCCGTCCTGCTCGTCCTGACGCTCCTGCTCGCCGGTGGCGCCGTGTGGCTCGGCTGGTTCAGCTCGCTCCTGCTCGCCGAGCGGGTCGAGGTCCGCGGAGTGAAGTCGTCGCAGGCCGCGACCGTCCGGGACGTCGCGGCCGTGCCCCTGGGCGGCCCGCTCATGCGGGTGGACACCGACGCCGCTGTCGACCGCCTCGAGCGCGACCTTCGCTGGATCGAGGTCTCGGTGACGAGGAGCCTGCCCCACACCGTCGTCATCGAGGTGACGCCGCGCGTCGCCGTGCTCGCCGTGCGGATGCGCACCGGTGAGGTGCAGCTCCACGACCGTGAGGGCGTGGCGTTCCGCACGGTCGCCGCGCCGCCCGACGGACTGCCCCTCGTCTCCTCGACCGGCAGCGCGGCGAGCCCCGAGGGGGTCGAGGCCGTCCTCCAGGCGCTGGCGGCGCTCGACGGCAAGGTTCGCAAGACGGTGTCGGAGGTGTCCCTCGAGTCGGGGGACCGGGTCACCCTCACGCTGACGTCCAAGGGTGCCGACCGGACCGTGCGCTGGGGTGGACCCGGCGACGCAGCCCTCAAGGCGAGGCTCGTCAGCATCCTCCTCACGGAGCCGGGCCAGCTCATCGACGTCACCGTCCCTGAGGCGCCGGTCACCCGCTGACCTGCAGCCTTTCCGGGATTTCCCTGGAATCCGGGGAATCTCCGGAATCGGCAGAATCACCGAGCGACACGCCGGGCGGTGGGTTGAACCGCCCTGTCCGACGACATACCGTCGGGGCACTGGTTCGTGACCAAACCGTAACCTTGAGGTCAACGTTTAAGGTTGAGGGCTACTGGCTCGGGGCGGGCCACACGCACGACACCGCGCCGGAGAGCCGGGGCAGAGACTGCCCCACACGCACACCGCACCACCTTTGCACCACCATCCAGGAAGGCCCACTCTCGTGGCAGCAGCACCGCAGAACTACTTGGCCGTCATCAAGGTCGTCGGCATCGG
>NZ_JAJJPG010000103.1:0-12853 GCF_032907665.1 Intrasporangium sp. | reverse complement strand
GGCTTCGTGGTGGAGCGAGCGACGGGAATCGAACCCGCGTATCCAGCTTGGGAAGCTGGCGCTCTACCATTGAGCTACGCTCGCGGAGCCGCTGAGACCGAAGGTCGGCGGCACGCGGCGTCAGTGTAGCCGACGCCGTGCCGCTCCACCGAAGGACCCTCCACAGCATGGATCTCGCCAAACAGGTCGCCCTCGTCGAGCATGTCCGGGAGCGGGGCGGCCGGGAGACGCAGGTCGCCGTGACCCTCGAGCAGTTCTTCGACGGCAACGACTGCGAGTGGTGCATCGCACCGAATCGCTCCGAGGACCTTCCGCTCGACGGGGTCCGTCGTGCCCTCTTCGCGCTGCGCGAGCACCCCGACGTCCACGACGTCCGCATCGAGCTCGACCAGCTCGAGTTCGATGCCTACCCGGACGACGAGTGGCCTTACGCGAGTGGGGCGGCGGTCATCACGACCCTCATGCCGGACGAGGTCGATGCCCTGCTCCTCGAGGCCGAGGTGGATCCCAGCGGCGGCCCGGCCACGCAGGTCGACTGGCTCGTCGATGCCCCGCGGATCCCGGAGGGGCACCACTACGTCGGGGTGTGGTGGAGCTGACGGCAGCCCTGACCGGCCGCAGGCCGATCGGCACGGTTGAATGGCGCCGTGGTCCAGCTCCAGATCGCCCTCTCCGCGCTGTGTGGCGTCACGGCGCTGCTCGTCCTGGTCCAGATCGCCCGGGACCGCCTGGTGAACCGGGTGGTCCTCGGTCTCCTCGCACTCATCGAGGTCGGCCTCGTCGTTCATCTCGTCCTGGGGATCGGCTGGCTGACCGGTGATCGCCCCGACATCCCTGCCCTGACCTACTTCGGCTACCTCGTGGGTTCCCTCGCGGTCCTCCCGCTCGCGGCCGGTTGGGCATGGGCCGAGCGCAGCCGCAGCGGCACTGCGGTGATCCTCGTCGGGCTGGTCGTGGTTCCCTACCTCTTCGTCCGGTTGCACGACATCGCCACCCCGCCCGCCTGAGGCTGCCGCAGCGCGGTGCCGGACGAACAGTCAGTCATTCCCTCGGCACCACACCGTCCGTATGCCGCTGGGTCCGCTCCCGCAGCCGGGTCCCCTCAGGGGCGAGGCCGGTAGGCGAACCACCCCGCTCCACGGCCGCGGTGGAGCCCCGGCGAGGGGCCGGAGAACGGCGCCGGCCCGGCATCGGGGTAGGCGTCGCGCATCCCCTCGCCTGCGGTCTCGTCGCCGCGGACGCCGAGGAGGCTGCGGGTGAGGACCTCGGAGTCCGAGAGGAGCTCGTCGAGGGCAGTCGCGAGGTGGTGGTCCGTCGGAGTGGTCCCCTCGAGGGCTGCGCCGAGCACGGCCCGTCGCACGAGCTCCTTCGCGAAGCTCGCCGTGGTGCCCTCGCTGCGCTCGGCAGCAGCCGACAGCGCGTCCTCGCCGAACAGGTGCCTCCCGTAGAGACGCAGCAGGGCCCGGCGCCCGTCGAGGTCGGGGAGCGGGATCTGCGCTGCCAGGTCGACCCGACCCGGGCGCTGGGCGAGGGCCACCTCGAGGTCCTCGACCCGGTTGGTCGTCAGCAGGAAGGCCACGTCGGCATCGGCATCGAGCCCGTCGAGGGCGTCGAGCACCTCGAAGAGGAGCGGTTGCGGCCCCATGGTGAGGGACCGGTCCTCGGCGACCAGGTCGACGTCCTCGAGCACGACGATCGCGGGCTGGTGCGCTCGCGCGATCTTGGCGGCGGCGTGGATGTGCTGGAGCGCGCCACCACTGAGCAGCACGGCGGTCGTGCCGGGCGTCCTGCTCAGCAGGTAGCGGACGGTGTGCGTCTTGCCTGTCCCGGGAGGCCCGTAGAGCAGGATGCCGCGCTTGAGGTGCTGCCCGTGCTCCTGCAGCCGCTCGCGGTGGTGGCCGATCCCGACGACATGGTGCTCGATGCGGTCCAGTTCGCCCGGTGGCAGGACGACGTCGTCGGCGGTCAGCGCGGGCCGTTCGACGAAGGCAGCGCCGGCGAGGCCGGGACCGTAGGGATCCGACGCGAGGGTGATGACCCGCCCGCGCATGACGCTCCGCTCGTCCATCACCTCACGCAGTCTGGTCACGAGCGCCTCGGCCACGTCGCGCTCGGGTGCGAGCACCTCGTAGACGGCGCTCTCCCGCCCGACGTGCGGGTTCCGGCCCAGGACCCGAACCGCGACAGGGACTCCTCCGTGACGGAACAGCCGGACCCCCGCCGTGACCACCTGACGCGTGTCCTCGGGCCGGGGACCGGTGTCGAGCCGGAGGTAGTCGACCTGGCCGACCGGGATGTGGCCCTGACCATGGTGACCGGCCTGGAGCAGGTCGCCGAGGGTGAAGTGGTGTCGCATGTCGCCGCCCCCGATCCCGATGAGGCGCGCCCGCGCATCGGAGGCAGCCAGCTCCTCCAGCGCGATGTCGGCGTCGACGAGCCGGTGGGCGGGGACCTCCTCGGTCACGACCGCGAGCCGTTCGGCGGCGCTGCCGAGGTGGTCCGTCAGCACCTGGACCAGGGGCTCGCCCGCCTCGTCCTCCGGCCCGAGCTCGACGTCCATGCGCCGGAGCAGACCCTGGAACTGCCTCATGAATGCGCGGACCTCGCCGTCCGCCCCGAACCCCTGTGACGTCATGCCGCTCAACCTAGGCCGACCCGGTGACCGCGGGAAGGGGCTGGGGAGCATGCTCAGCGGCATACCTCCGGTTCGATGGCGGGCGGGCGCGAGCGCGATAGCCTCCCTACGTGCTGCTCTCTGACAAGGACATCCGGGCCGAGATCGACGCCGGGCGGGTCGTGCTCGACCCGTACGACCCGGCGATGATCCAGCCGTCGAGCATCGACGTGCGCCTGGACAAGTACTTCCGCCTCTTCGACAACCACAAGTACCCCTACATCGACCCGGCTCAGGAGCAGCCCGAGCTGACCCGGCTCGTCGAGGTCGGTGCCGACGAGGACAGCTTCGTGCTGCACCCGGGGGAGTTCGTCCTCGGCTCCACGCTCGAGACGGTCACCCTGCCCGACGACCTCGCCGCCCGGGTCGAGGGCAAGTCCTCGCTCGGCCGTCTCGGCCTGATGACCCATGCGACGGCCGGCTTCGTCGACCCGGGCTTCTCGGGGCATGTCACGCTCGAGCTGTCCAACGTCGCCACCTTGCCGATCATGCTCTACCCGGGCATGAAGATCGGTCAGCTGGCCTTCTTCCGTCTCAGCTCCTCGGCCGAGCACCCTTATGGCAGTGGGAAGTACGGCTCGCACTATCAGGGTCAGCGGGGGCCAACCGCATCGCGGTCGTTCCAGAACTTCCACCGCGCCCGGGTGTGAACGACAGCCGTATGCCGCTCGCCTCCCTGACGTGGGACGCGCGGCCTGCGCGGGCTGGTGCCATCGCGCTCGTCATGCATGGTGGATCGGTCGAGGGCCGCGAGCCGAACCATGCGTGGTCGCACAACGTCGCGCGGCTGGTGCCGTTCGCCCGGGGGCTGCGCAAGGTGCCGGGACCGCTCGCTGTGGCGAGGCTGCGCTTCCGCTACCGCGGGTGGAACGGAGCCGAGGCCTCGCCCGTCGAGGACGCCAGGTGGGCGTTGGCGCAGCTTCGGGCAGCGTATCCCGGTGCCCCTATCGGCCTCGTCGGACACTCGATGGGCGGGCGGACCGCGCTGGCGGTCACGGACGACGAGGACGTGCGACTCGTCGTCGGCCTGGCTCCCTGGATCGAGCGCGGCGACCCGGTCCCGCGCGACGGGCAGAAGACGGTCCTCATCCACGGGGACCGCGACCGGATCACGGCGCTCGCCCGGTCGCGCCGCACCGTCGACCTGCTCCGCGCCGATGGGCGGGACGCGACGCTGATCCGCATCGCCCGCGGCGACCACGCGATGCTCGTGCGCGCCGGACTGTGGACGACCCTCGTCGTCGACATCGTCGGCGCCACCTTCGCGGCCGAGCTCGGCGGTCGGGCCCACCCCCGACCCGGACCCATCGGCGCCGTGGTGACCCAAGCCGTTCACGGCGGCGGCGGGATCGTCGACATCTGAGCTGCTGAACAGGCGGAACGCGCGGGAAGGCCGAGGCGCCATTGCCTTCCTATCGTTTTTCGATACTATCGAATAACGATATGGTCCGCGACGACTGGCCGGAGGGAAGACATGGAGCCGAATGGCAGGGAGCGGTTGGCGTTCACGGGGACCGACCATCGAGGGCTGCGCGTCCTGCTCTGGGCGACGGCCTTCGTGGTCGTTGCGGTGGAGCTCATCGCTCCCGTGATCTCGGGGATCGTCCGGGACCCGATCCGCGCCACGGTTCACACGGAGGTGACGGTGGACGGACTCGCGCCAGGCGTCACGGTGGCGAACCCGGCCGACGTGCTCGTCGTCATCGCGGACCCGACCATGTCACAACGGCTGCTGGTCGCCCTGCCGAGCGCTCTCGTCGGCGTCGCCGTGCTCGTCGTCGTCAGGCACCTCCTGGGCCTGCTCGGAGACCTCCGTGGCGGAGAGCCCTTCACTGTGGCGAACGTGCGCCGGCTCCGGGGCATCGCCGTCGTCGTGGGCACCGGCGCGATCGTGGTCTCGGCGGCAGAGGCCCTCTGCGACTTCGTCCTGGTCGCCGACGGCGCGCTCGGGGCAGGTGCTCGTCAGGTCTTCGAGATGTCGCTGTCGTTGGCCTTCCTGGCCGTCGCGCTCGTCATCGCAGCCATCGCGGAGGCGTACCGCGTGGGCGTGCGTCTCCGCGACGACGTCGACGGCCTGGTCTGATGCCCGCCGAGGACGCCCACCGTGTCGTCTGCCACCTCGACGACCTCCTCGCCGAGCGCGGGATGACGCTGACTGCACTGTCGGACGCGGTCGGCGTGTCGGTCGTGAACCTCAGTGTGATGAAGAACCAGCGCGCCAGGGCGATCCGCTACAGCACCCTGACGGCCATCTGCGATGCCTTGGGGTGCACGCCCGGTGACCTGTTCTCGGTCGAGTCGCCGACGGTTAATGGGACATGACCGTCGGACGGGATGGGTACGTTTGACTGCATGATCCGCTTCGACAGCGTGACCAAGACCTACGGTGCGGGCACGGCCGGGGCGACGACAGCGGTCGACGACCTCACGCTCGAAGCACCCACGGGACGGATCACCGTGCTGGTCGGCCCGTCCGGATGCGGCAAGACGACGACGTTGCGCATGGTCAATCGGATGATCACCCCGACGTCCGGCACCATCTCCATCGACGGGCGTGACACCGCGAGCCTCGACGTCGCCGAGCTGCGGCGCAGCATCGGCTACGTCATCCAGCACGCCGGCCTCTTCCCGCACCGCACCGTCCTCGACAACGTCACGACCGTGCCACGCCTCCTCGGCGTCGACAAGCGCGCCGCCCGGGCCCGCGGGATGGAGCTCATCGAGCGCGTCGGCCTCGAGCCCGCCCTCGCCCGGCGCTACCCGGCGCAGCTCTCGGGGGGACAGCAGCAACGTGTCGGCGTCGCCCGGGCCCTCGCCGCCGACCCGCCGGTCATGCTCATGGACGAGCCGTTCTCCGCGGTGGACCCGGTCGTCCGGGAGCAGCTCCAGAACGAGTTCCTCCGCCTCCAGTCCGAGCTCGGCAAGACGATCCTCTTCGTCACCCACGACATCGACGAGGCGATCAAGCTCGGCGACCAGGTAGCCGTGCTCCGCGTCGGCGGCGTCCTCGCCCAGCTCGACACGCCCGCACGACTGCTCGCCGACCCCGTCGACGACTTCGTCGCCGAGTTCGTCGGGCGGGACCGCGGCTACCGGGCGCTCGGCTTCGAGGAGGCGCCTGAGCTCACCTTGGCGAAAGAGCCCACGACCGTCCTCGGCGCCACCGCCGACGAGGTCAGGGCACTCGGGCAGGCGTGGGTGCTCTGCCTCGGCGACGACGGCGACCCGATCGGCTGGGTCCGGGCCGACGCCGTGACGACGACGGTGGACCGCTCGCTGCTCCATCGGGGCGGCACCGTGGCCCGCACTGACGGCTCCCTCCGGGCCCTCGTCGACGCCGCGCTGAGCTCACCGAGCGGGCGCGGCGTCGTCGCCGACCCCGACGGCCGCTTCCTCGGCACGATCCTGCCCTCCGACGTGCTGCCCGCCATCGAGGCCCGTCGCGACCCGGGGGTCGCGTCCATCTCGTCTGCATTCCGTGCCCCTGCTGCGTCCACCCCGCCTGATCCACCTGACCCGCCAACGACGGAGCCGATCACGGCCGCGGAGGGAGGTCCGCACCCGTGACGTGGGCGCTCGACCACCTCGACGAGATCATGGGACGCGCCGGCCAGCACGCCTGGCTTGCCGGGATCCCGCTGCTCCTCGGGCTGCTCATCGCGCTGCCGCTCGGCTGGCTCGCAGCGCGCAAGGCCTGGCTGAGAGGGCCTCTGCTGAGCGCCACGGGGTTGCTCTACACCATCCCGTCGCTCGCTCTCTTCATTCTCCTGCCCAGCATCCTCCAGCGCGGCATCCTCGACCCCGTCAACGTCATCGTCGCGATGACGATCTACACCGTCGCGCTGCTGACACGCACCGTCTCCGACGCGCTCTCGAGCGTCGATCCCTCGACGCGCGCGGCAGCCACCGCCATGGGCTACGGCGGGTTCGCCCGCTTCCGTGCCGTCGACCTGCCCCTCGCCGTCCCCGTGCTCGCAGCCGGCCTGCGTGTCGCAGCGGTGAGCAACGTCAGCATCGTCAGCGTCGCCTCGCTCATCGGCGTCAACCAGCTCGGCTACTTCCTCACCAACGGCTACGCCCGCAACTTCGCGACCGAGGTCTGGGTCGGCATCATCGCCTGCGTCCTGCTCGCCATCGTCTTCGACGTCGCCATCAACGCGGTCGCGCGACTGCTCACGCCGTGGGCTCGCGCCGGGGCGGAGGCGACGACGTGATCGACGACCTCGTCAGCTGGCTCCAGGACCCCGAGCACTGGACCGGGCCAGACGGCGTGCCCGCCCGGCTGGGCGAGCACGTGGTCTACACCGTCGTCACCGTCGGCATCGCCCTCGTCATCGCCGGGCCGCTCGGCGCCTGGGTCGGGCACACCGGTCGCGGCCGCTGGCTCGTCACCGGGGCCAACGCCCTGCGTGCGGTTCCGAGCCTCGGTCTGCTCTTCGCCATCTCCATGCTCGTCGGTCCGCTCATCCAGAGCAGCCTGGCCTTCACCATCCCGAGCATCATCGTCCTCGTCATCCTCGCCATCCCGCCGCTGCTCTCGGGCACCTATGCCGGGGTCGAGAGCGTCGACCCTGCGGCTCGCGACGCGGCTCGCGGCATGGGGATGCGCGGTGGTCAGGTGCTCACCCGGGTCGAGCTGCCCATCGCCATGCCCCTGTTCCTGTCGGGCCTGCGCTCGGCCACCCTCCAGGTCATCGCGACGGCCACGATCGCCGCCTCGATCAGCCTCGGCGGGCTCGGGCGCTACCTCATCGACGGGCTGGCCGCGCGAGACCTGCCCCAGATGATCGCGGGGGCAGTCCTCGTGGCTGTGCTCGCCCTCGTCACCGACGGACTGCTCGCGCTGCTCCAGCGCTACGCCGTCTCGCCGGGAATCTCCGGGAGGCGCACTCGTGTTGGACCTACGGACGTCCCCCGTCTCGATCCCTCGCGCGCCGGCACCGGCACCGGCCTCGGTCCTCCGGGCAGCCGCTCGGAGCCAGATCGACAACCGGCTTGACCCGTTCGACCCTTGATCCTCACGAGGCAGCCGCCACGTGGTCCACCACACGGAAAGTGACTGAAGATGCTTCGCACGCGCACCCTGCTCGCCGGTCTGCTCGCTGCCGCGGTCCTGCCGCTCGCAGCCTGCGGGAGCACCGATGACCCGCTCGCTCCGGAGCAGCCAGGCAGCACGAACGGCGGCACCGGAGGCTCCACCTCCGTGACCATCGGCTCGGCGGACTTCCCCGAGTCGGCGCTGCTCGGCGAGATCTACGCCCAGGCCCTCGAGGCGGAGGGCGTCACCGTCCAACGGCAGTTCAACATCGGCAACCGGGAGACCTACCTCAAGGCGATGGAGGGCGGCGAGGTCGACATCCTGCCCGAGTACACCGGCTCGCTGACGAACTACTACGACTCCTCGGTCACGGCGACCGACCCGGACGAGGTCTACGACGCGCTGAAGACCAAGCTGCCCGACGGCCTCACCGTGCTGGCGAAGTCCACGGCAGAGGACAAGAACTCCATGGTCGTCACCAAGGAGACCGCAGACGAGTGGTCGCTCACCGCGATCCCCGACCTCGTCGCCCACCAGGACGAGCTGTCGATCGCCGCGCCCGCCGAGTTCCGGACCCGGCACCAGGGGCTCGTCGGCCTCAAGGAGGTCTACAACCTCGTGCCCGCGGAGTTCCGCCCGCTCGCGAGTCAGGCGACCGTCGAGGCGCTCAAGAACGGCCAGGTCAAGGCGGCCAACATCTTCAGCACCGACCCGTCCATCGCCGCCAACGGCTTCGTCGTGCTCGAGGACCCGGAGCTGCTCTTCGGCTCCGACAACGTCGTGCCACTCGTGCGCGAGGAGGTGGCCACCTCGGTCCAGGCCGCGCTCGACGCGGTGTCGGCCAAGCTCGACACCCCCGCCCTCGCGGACATGGTCAAGCAGGTTGTCGTCGACACGAAGGACGCGAGCGTTGTCGCAAAGGAGTGGCTCACCTCGGCCGGTCTCATCTGACCGGGAGCCGGAAAAGGCGTTGCGGCGGCACGTCGCTCACGGGAGAGGATGGCCCCCATGCGCTCTCCTGAAGACGTGCCGCCCCACACCGACGTCGTGACGACTGTGCGACCGGCCCGCGGGCAGGGCCGGCCTGAGGTCGAGGCTCTCGTGAACGAGGCCTTCGACGGGGGCGCCGACCTCGTCGTCTGGCGGGCGCCCGTCGGGGACTGGGAGGCCCGGCGCGTGGCCTGGTCGCTCGGTTTCACCTTCGCCCCGCGCGCACTCCGCGTGGACGGCGCGCGCGCCAGGTCGCGCGAGGAATGGCTCGGCTGGCTCGGCCGAGAGGAGGCGCGCGAGCCACGGTCCCGGTGGCTCGAGCCGGTCGTCCTCGAGGCGAGCCGGGTCCGGCTGCGGCCCTGGCGCGCCGAGGACGCGACGCGCTTGGTCGAGGCCGCGACCGACGCCGTGTTCCAGACGATGCTCCCGCACTCCCCCCTGCCGCAGCGGGTCGAGGACGTCCCCGGCTATCTCGAGCGGCTTCGCCTCATGGAGGCCAACGGCACCCGTGTCGCCTGGTGCGTGGCCGACCGTGAGACCGACCTCGCCCTCGGCAACGTCGCCCTCTTCGAGTTCGACACCGACGAGCCCGACGGCACCGCACAGGTGGGCTACTGGGCGCACCCCGAGGGCCGCGGCCGCGGAGCCATGTCGGCCGCGGTCGACCTCGCCTCCTCATGGTCGATGCGCAGTCAGGATGACGGTGGCCTCGGCCTGCGCAGGCTCTTCCTCCTCACCGCCGTGAGCAACGTCCCCTCCCAGCGGCTCGCCGTCCGTGCCGGCTTCGTCCGCGTGGGCACCGAACGCCTCAGCGCCGAGACCGCCGACGGAGGGTGGGAGGACAACGCCCTCTACGACCGCCTCCGCGACTGACGCGACCAGGACCGGCGTCTCGCTCGACGTGGGCGGCAGGAGCGGCACGACAGGTGGGCGCGGACTAGGCTCAGCGGCATACCGAATCTGTTGTCGGAGCTCGAAGGAGAGTCATGTCGATCGCCCATCGCGTCGTCGGGTCCGGCCCGCGCACCGTCCTCGTCAGCCACGGCTGGTTCGGCTCCTCGGAGGGCTGGGGACTGTTTCCCGACTACCTCGACGGTGAGGCGAACACCTACGTCTTCACCGACCTGCGCGGTTACGGTGCGCGCAAGGAGGTCGAGGGCTCCCAGACCCTTGACGAGATCGCCGACGACCTCATCGCCGTCGCCGACGAGCGGGGGGCCGAGCGGTTCTCCCTGGTCGGGCACTCGATGAGCGGAGCCTTCGTCCAGCGCGTGCTCGCCCGCGTCCCCGAGCGCGTCGAGTCGCTCGTGGCCCTGTCTCCCGTGAGCAGCACACCCTTCCCGTTCGACGACGCCGGGCGGGAGCTCTTCTGGGGGGCGGTCGACGACCGGGCCAAGCGCTTCGGGATCATCGACTACACCACCGGCAACCGCAACACCCCGGTGTGGGTGGACTGGCTGGTGGAGTTCTCCCTCGCCAACTCCACGCGCGACGCCTTTGCCAACGCGCTCGAGGCCTGGGCCTCGCCGGACTTCGCGGACGAGGTCCGGGGCCAGGACCTGCCCGTCCTCGTCCTCGTCGGCGAGCACGACCCTGCCCTGAGCGAGGACTTCGCGAAGACCTACTGGCTCCCGCTCTTCCCCAATGCACGGATCGAGGTCATCCCCAACGCCGGGCACTACGCGATGTTCGAGACGCCCGTCAATCTCGCGACGCGGATCGACACGTTCCTCGAGGAGGCCGGGGCCTGACGGCGCACGCGCCGCTCGACCCCGGGGCCGATACCGTGGCGCCCCTCGAGGCCACCCGGCTGCTGCACGACCCCTCGACCTACGTCGAGGGTGTGCCCCATGACGTCCTCGCCGAGCTGCGGCGCGAGCACGGCGTGGTGCGGGTGGAGGAGCCGGAGCAGGTCGGATGGCCCGAGGGCCCCGGCTACTGGCTCGTCCTGCGACACCGCGACGTCGTGCGGGTCCTGCGTGAGCCGAAGACCTTCTCGTCGTGGCTCGGCGGCACGCAGATCCGCGATCCGGCCACCCCCGAGGACCTTGCCTACGTGCGGCGCATGATGCTCAACATGGATCCGCCGGAGCACTCGCGGCTGCGCCGGATGCTCGCGAGGTCCTTCACGCCGAGGGCGATCAGTCGCCTCGAGGGCCAGATCGCCGGCCACGCCCGGGACATCGTCGACCGGATGCTCGCGGGTCCGCGGGAGTGCGACTTCGCCAAGGACGTCGCTGCGGACCTGCCCCTGCTCGCGCTGGCCGACATCCTCGGTGTTCCCGCCACGGACCGCTGGCTGATGTTCGACTGGTCCAACCGGGTCATCGGGTGGCAGGACCCCGACTACGCGTCGAGCGCGTCCTTCACCGGGGAGGGCGGGTCGGACCTCGCTGTCGCTGCGGTGGCGCTGCGCCCCACACCCGGTCCCGACGGGCGGATGCCCGACCCGCGCAGTCGCGCCGGGATGCCCGACCTCTACTCGTATGCCGCTGGGCTGGGGGAGCGCAAGCGTGCCCATCCGGGCAACGACGTCATGTCGATCCTCATGGCCCAGCGAGACGACGCGGCTGGAGGCGACGGCCACGTGTCCATCGAGGAGTTCGAGAACCTCTTCTGGCTCTTCGCCGTGGCCGGCAACGAGACCCTGCGCAACGGGCTCCCGGGTGCCCTCATCGCACTGCTCGATGATCCCGACGCGCAGCGCACGTTGCGGGCCGACCCGTCCCGGGTGGCCGGCGTCGTCGACGAGCTGCTCCGATGGTGGACACCGGTGATGACCTTCCGCCGCACCGCGACGACCGATGTCGACGTGGCGGGCCAACGGGTCCGGGCTGGTGAGAAGGTCGTCGTCTCGTTCGCCTCGGCGAACCGGGACGAGGCCGTCTTCGCCGACCCGGACCGTCTTGACCTCGACCGCAACGCCAAGGCGCATCTCGCCTTCGGGCACGGCCCGCACTTCTGCCTCGGTGCCCATCTCGCTCGTGTCCAGATGACGGCCCTGCTCACCGAGGTGCTGTCCCGGACCTCGTGGATCGAGTCCGCCGGCGAGCCGGCCTTCCTGAGATCCAACTTCCAGCGGGGCGTGAAACGCCTACCCATCCGCTGGAGCGCCTGAGCCCGTCTGCGGGCCATTTCGCCCAAGCCCACGTCGGGTGCAGAGCCTGCCTGTGGCGGGCCGCTTCTGCGTCCTCGACGACGCACCGGGACCTTTGCCCTGTGTCTCCCGTGGGCCCGTGGGCATGCTGACAATGGAGGCTCTCGGTGCACAGGACAGCGGAAGGGTTGAGCAGCGCTGAGGCGGCCGCACGCCTTGCCTCCGACGGGCCGAACCGCCTTCCGCAGCCGCGTCGACAATCCCTCGCCCGGAGATTCCTGGGCGAGCTGGTCCACTTCTTCGCGCTCATGCTCTGGGCCGCCGGCGCGCTCGCCGTCGTCGCCGGGATTCCACAGCTGGGGCTGGCGATCTTCGCTGTCATCATCATCAACGCCCTCTTCGCGCTCGCACAGGAAACTCGCGCCGACCGTGCTGCTCGACGGCTGCGGTCGATGCTTCCCACACGCGTCACGGTGCGCCGCGACGGCAGACGCCAGATCGTCGATGCTGCCGAGATCGTCGTCGACGACGTGCTCCTGCTCGAGAGCGGCGACCGGGTCCCCGCCGATGCGCGTCTGGTCCGGGGAAACCGTCTGCTCATGGACACCTCGATGCTCACCGGGGAGAGTGTGGCGGCCACTGTCGAGGACGGCGGCGACCTCTACGCGGGGACCTTCCTCGTGGAGGGGGAGGCGCGGGCCATTGTCGTCGCCACCGGGGACCGCACGCGACTCGCCGCCATCGCCCGGTTGACGACCGCCACCGCGAAACCGGTCACGCCGCTGACTCGCGGACTGCGGCAGGTCGTCCACCTCATCGCTGCCATCGCCCTCGGGGTCGGCGCGCTCTTCCTCGGGGTCTCCCTCCTCGTGGGTCGGCCCCTCGAGGACGGGTTCGTCTTCGCCATCGGCGTCACGGTCGCCCTCGTTCCCGAGGCACTCCTGCCGACGGTCACCCTGTCCCTCGCGTGGGGAGCCGAGCAGATGGCCAAGCGTCAGATCCTCGTCCGGAACCTCGAAGCCGTCGAGACGCTGGGATCGACGACCTTCATCTG
>NZ_JAJJPG010000102.1:0-13269 GCF_032907665.1 Intrasporangium sp. | reverse complement strand
AGGGCGGAGGTGGATTTTGGGGCCACTCGACGAAGCAGCAGCGACACGTCTCGGGCCCCGTCGTCGATCGCCGCCCTCACGTCGAGTGGCCAGACTTTCCCCGCGCTCAGCTCGAGTGGCCAGACTTTCCCCGCGCTCAACTCGAGTGGCCCCACTGTGCACAGGCCCACGGGCCCAAGACCTGTGGAAACCCGGGCCACTCGAGTGGGGGGGTGTGGCATTTGGGGCCACTCGACTTGAGGTGGCGGGTGGGTCACCTGGGGGGCGTGTAGCGCCCGTCGATCGCGGTCCAGCCGCCGTCGACGACGAGCTGCGTGCCGGTGACGAACGACGAGGCGTCGGAGGCGAGATAGACCACGGCCCCGGCGAGCTCCTCGGGGCGTGACCACCGGCCGAGGGCGCTCTTGGCGGCGTAGGCCTCGGCCCACTCGGGCACGTTGCGGATCTGGGCGGTCAGGGGCGTCTCGACGACTCCCGGGGCGATCGCGTTGACCCGGACCCCGCGTGGTCCGAGCTCTGCAGCCGCCGCCCGCAGCAGCTGCACGAGACCAGCCTTGGTCGCGGCGTAGACCCCCTGGCCGGGCTCGACCGTCAGGGACCGGATGGAGCTGAAGGCGATGATGCTGCCCCGACCGCGCTCGGCCATCCCCGGGCCGAAGGCGCGGACGAGGTCGAAGGCCGCTCTCAGGTTGAGGTCCACGACCCGGTCGAACTCCTCGTCGGAGTAGTCGAGGACGTGCTTGCGGACATTCGTCGCGGCGGAGTGGACGAGGACGTCGACGACGCCGAGCTCCTCCGCACAGCGCCGGACCGCGTCCCGGTCGAGGACGTCGAGCTCATACGCGCTGAGCCCCTCGCCGAGGTGCGTCGTGCCCTCCGCCGCGGCCAGGTCCCGGTCGACGCAGACGACCTGCGCCCCGTGGGCGGCCAGCGCGAGGGCGCTCTCGCGACCGATGCCGCTCCCGGCGCCGACGACGACGGCCCGCCGACCGTCGAGTCGGAAGAGGCGCGCGTAGTCCACGCGGCCCCCGCCCCCCGGCACTGCGGAGGACGTCACGACGGGCTCCTCGGTTCTGGCTGGGATGCAGTCGTCGGGCGGATGATCGCCATCCGCGTCACGGTCAGCTCCTCGATGGCGAAGCGGGGCCCCTCGCGTCCCACGCCGGAGTCCTTGACCCCGCCGTAGGGCATGACGTCGGAACGGAAGCCGGGCACCTCGTTGACGACGACCCCGCCAGTCTCGATGCGGTCGATGGCCCGGAACGCCGTCTCGAGGGACGCGGTGAACACGCTCGCGTGCAGCCCGTAGCGGGACCGGTTCACGACCTCGATGGCCTCGTCGACGGATGCGACCGACCGCACGGCGACGACAGGCCCGAAGACCTCCTCGTCCCAGGCGAGCTGGCCGTCGGGGACGTCGAGGAGCACCGTCGGCTGCATCACGCCCTCGCGGACGTCGCCTCCGGTCACGAGCGTCGCACCCGCCGCAACGGCTGTCTCGACCCAGGAGCGGACCCGCTCAGTGGAGCGCTCGTCGATGAGCGCCGAGACCCGCGTCTCCGGTGAGCGCGGGTCGCCGACGACGACCTCGGCCATCCGCGCGGCGAGTGCGGTGAGGAACGCCTCGCGCACGTCCTGCACGACGACGACGCGCTGAACCGAGATGCAGGCCTGCCCCGACGCGTAGTAGCCACCCCGCACCACGGCAGAAGCCGCCGCGTCGAGGTCCGCGTCCTCGGCGACGACGAGGGCGGAGTTCGACCCGAGCTCGAGCAGGACCTTGGTCGGTGCGGCGTCCTTCGCGATCTGGTGCCCGACCGCGGCCGAACCCGTGAACGACACCGCGCCGACGCGCGCGTCGGTCGTCAGCGCCACGCCGACGTCGGCGCCGCCGGTGACGAGCTGGACGAGACCCCTGGGCGCGCCCACCGCAGCGAGCGCCTCCCGGACGAGGTGGACGAGCCACAGCGTCGCCAGCGGCGTCTGCGGGGCCGGCTTGATGACGACGGGGCAGCCGGCCGCGAGGGCGGGGGCGAGCTTGTGGGAGGCGAGCAGGAGCGGGTAGTTGTAGCCGGCGATCCCGACGACGACGCCGATGGGTCGCCGCACCCAGAAGCCGAGCAGTCCCTCCCCGCTCGGCAGGAGGTCCAGCGGCACGGTCTCGCCGTGCAGGCGTGCCACCTCCTCGGCTGCGGTCGTCAGGGTGAGCAGGGTGCGGTCGACTTCGACCCGGCAGTCGACGAGCGGCTTGCCGGTCTCGAGGACGAGCAGCAGCTCGAAGTCCTCGCGCTGCACGGCCACGGCCCGCGCGGTCTCCGTGAGCGCCGCGCGACGGACGTGCGAGGGCAGGGAGGCGGCGCGCTCGCGCAGCCCAGCGGCATACGAGATCGCTTGGGAGGCAAGCTCGCTCGACCCGACGGGCGTCGCGGCGACGAGCTCACCGTTGTAGGGGAAGTGCACGGACGCCGTCGTGGGCGCGGGCACCCACGCCTCGCCGATCGGCAGCCCGGCGGGATGGGCGAGGGTGTGGAGTCCGGTCATGAGCCACCTCCGACGAGCTCAGCGGTGCCGCCACCGCGCAGGGCGCGCCGCATGCTCGGCGCGGCGCGCAGCAGCTGCTTGGTGTAGGGGTCCTGGGGGTCGTCATAGACCTGCGCCGTGGGGCCGAGCTCGACGACCTTCCCGGCGGACATCACCGCGACGCGGTCACAGATGTGGCGCACCACGGACAGGTCGTGCGAGACGAAGACGAGGGTCAGCCCGAGCTCGTCCACCAGCTCGGTGATGAGGTTGAGGACCTGCGCGCGCACCGACACGTCGAGGGCGCTCACCGGCTCGTCGGCCAACAGGATCGAGGGGCGCGGCGCGAGGGCGCGGGCGATGGAGATCCGCTGGCGCTGTCCCCCGGAGAACTGGTGGGGGAAGCGGTGAGCGGCCTGCGGCGACATCCCCACGGCCTCGAGGAGCTCGTGGACCCTCGCCTCGCGCGCGTCCCGGTCGTGGCCGCCCTGGGCGACGAGGGGCTCGGCGATGATGTCGCGCACCCGCATCCGCGGGTCGAGCGAGCCCATGGGGTCCTGGAAGACGACCTGCAGCTGCGACCGGACGAAACCGAGGTCGCGCTCGTGGCGACCCGTGATGGCCATGCCCTCGACGTAGATCTCCCCGCTCGTCGGGCGGTCGAGGGCTGCGATGAGACGGAGCAGGGTGGACTTGCCCGAACCCGACTCGCCGACGATGCCGAATCGCTCACCCCGGCCCACCTCGAAGCTGACCCCCTTGACGGCTTCGACAGCAGTTGCCTTGTGCCGCAACGAGGTCCGCGGCCGCCGATAGTGCCGCACGACATCCTCGACGACGATCGACGCGCTCATCGCTCCCCTCCGGCCGGGTGGACGCAGGCATGCCCGTGCTCGGGGCTCGGTCCGCTCCATGGTGGTGGGACCGCGCACTCGGCGGTGGCGTGCGTGCAGCGGGTGCGGAAGACGCACCCCTCGGGGAATGCTCCGGCGGACGGCACCGTCCCCGGGATCGTGTCGAGTGGTTGGTGCGGGTCGGCGCCCTCGAGGTCGGACGCCCCGAGCAGGCCCTCGGTGTAACGGTGACGGGGCCGGGTGAACACCTCGGCGACGGGGCCGGCCTCGACGATGCGGCCGCCATACATGACGAGGACGCGCTCGCAGACCGTCGCGACGACGGGCAGGTCGTGGGTGATGAAGAGCATCGCGGAGTTGCGGGCCTCGACGCCTCGGACGATGAGGTCGAGGACCCGCGCCTGGACGGTGACGTCGAGCGCCGTGGTCGGCTCGTCGCAGACGAGCAGCTCCGGGTCGTTGGCGAGGGCGATCGCGACGACGACCCGTTGCCGCTGGCCGCCGGAGAGCTGGTGCGGGTAGGCCTGGGCGATCTCGGCCGCGGCGGGCAGCCCCACCTGGTCGAGGAGCGCCACGACCCGCTCGCGGACCGCGCCGCGACGAGCCTCGGGTCGCCCGCCCCGCCCCGCGTGGATGAGGATCGTCTCGGCCACCTGGGCACCGACGCGCATCGTCGGGTTGAGGGCGGTCATCGGCTCCTGGAAGACCATCGACACGTCGTTGCCCCGCACGAGCGCCATGTCGCGCTCGCGCGCGCCGACGACGTCGTGCTCGACGCCGGCGAGGCGCACCGAGCCCGTCACGCGGGAGCCCTCAGGGAGGAGGCCGAGGAGCGCGAGACTCGTCAGGGACTTGCCCGAGCCGGACTCGCCGATGAGGCCGACGCGCTCGCCGCGCCGGATGGTGAAGGTGAGGTCGTGGAGGAGGTCGTGCCGTCCGATGCTCACCGAGAGCCCCCGGACGTCGAGCACGGGCCGGTCCTCAGGTGCCCCGGGTGGGGAGGTTCCGTATGCCGCTGTGCCGGCGTGCGTAGGCGTCACTGGGTTCGCGCTCATCGCCGGTCCTCCAGCCGCGGGTCGTAGCGGTCGCGGAGGCCGTCCCCGAGGAGGTTGAAGCCGAGCACGGCGAGGGCGATGGCCGCACCGGGGATGAAGGCGAGGCGCGGCGCGGAGAAGAGCAGTTCCTGGCTCTCCTGGAGCATCCGCCCCCAGCTCGGGGTGGGCGGCGGCGTGCCGTAGCCGAGGAAGGAGAGGGCAGCCTCGGCGAGCACGGCGATCGCGAAGGCGACGGAGGCCTGGACGATGATGAGGCTGCTCACGTTGGGCAGCACGTGCCGCAGCCCGATCGCCCAGGGCGTGCGGCCGGCGGCGCGGGCGGCGAGGACGTACTCCGAGCGCAGCACCTGGAGCGCACCGCTGCGCACGATGCGCGCGAAGCTCGGGATGGTCGCGATGCCGATGGCGATCATCGCGACGAGCGTGCTGCCGCCGTAGACCGCGCTGAACATGATGGCGAGCAGCAGCGCAGGGAAGGCGAGGAGCAGGTCCATCCCGCGCATGAGCGTCTCGCCGAGCCAGCGCGGGGCCATGGCGGCGATGATGCCGAGCGGCACTCCCAGCAGGCCCGCGACGCCGACGGCGACGACCCCGACGAAGAGCGTCGTCCGCGCGCCGACGAGCACCTGGCTCAGGACGTCGCGACCGAACTTGTCGGTGCCGAGCCAGTGGTCGGGGTCGCCGACGTCCCGCAGCCGCGATGAGGCGTTGACCAGCGTCGGGTCGTGCGGCGTCCAGACGAAGGAGAGCAGGGCCATGAGGACGACCCCGACGACGAGGACGCCGCCGACGACGAGGCTCGCGCCGGGACGCCGTCGCGCTGCGGGCCGGCCCGCCAGGGGAAGTGCCTCGGCGGTCATCGATGCCCCACCCGGAGCCGCGGGTCGATCGCGAGGTAGAGCAGGTCGACGAGGAAGTTGACGAGCAGCACGGCGAAGACGAGCAGCATGACGATGTCCTGGACGAAGACGAGGTCCCGGTTGGAGACCTGGTCGAGCAGGAGGCTGCCGAGGCCGGGGATGACGAAGACGCGCTCGACGACGACGGCCCCGATGAGCAGGGTCGCGAGCTGGAGCGCGAGGACGGTGACGACGGGGATCGCGGCGTTGCGGAAGCCGTGCCGCCACAGGGCGCGGAAGGGGCCGAGTCCCTTGGCGCGGGCCGTGCGGATGTAGTCCTCGCGCTGGACGTCGAGGATCGAGCTGCGGACATAGCGCGTGAGCACCGCACCCTGGACGATGCCGAGCGAGAGGACCGGCAGCACGAGCTGGCGCAGGAACTGGACCGGGTCCTCGCTCGGCGGGGTCCAGCCGTTCGCCGGCAGCCAGCCGAGCCGCACGGCGAAGACGGTGATGAGCAGGATCCCGGCGAGGAACGCAGGCACCGCGACGCCGACCTGCGAGAGTGCGGACAGGACGAGCCCGCTGGGGTGCCGGTGCCGCACTGCCATGAGCGTGCCGAGCGGCACGGCGATGAGCACGGCGAGCAGCATCGCGCAGGCGACGAGCCAGAGGGTGACCTGGAGCCGGTCGAGGATCTGCGGCGCGATCTCGACCTGGGAGACGTAGCTGCGGCCGAGGTCGAAGCGCAGCAGGCCCGACACCCACGAGAAGTACTGCTCGACGAGCGGCCGGTCGAGGCCGAACTCCGCCCGCAGCGACGCCACCGCCTCCTCCGAGGCGTTGACGCCGAGCGCGACCCGGGCCGGGTCGCCCGGGAGGAGCACCATGAAGCCGAAGACGATCACGGAGCTCACGGCGAGGCTCACGAGGAGGATCGCGGACCTCCGGACGACGTGCAGCAGCATGGGCCGGCCCGTGCGACGGGCTGCTCAGCTGCGGCTGAGGTCGGAGAGGCGGAACGACTCGGTGATGGCGTTCTTCGGCAGCCCGGTGATGCCCTTCTCGGCGACCATGAGGTTCGGCAGGAGGAAGAGGAAGTCCCCG
This sequence comes from Intrasporangium sp., assembly GCF_032907665.1. GTDB lineage: Bacteria > Actinomycetota > Actinomycetes > Actinomycetales > Dermatophilaceae > Intrasporangium. The sequence goes on along the minus strand of NZ_JAJJPG010000102.1, from coordinate 6,894 downwards.
GCCGCGTCCTGCGACAGCTCGCGGGCCGCCTTCTTCATCAGCTCGATCTGCTCCTCGGCGGTGCCGGCGTCGGCCGCCGCGAGGTCGGCCTGGAGCTGCGTGCTGTCGTAGCGGGTGTAGTAGTCCGGGTTGCCGAAGACGGCGGGCAGGTCACGCGGCTCCACGTGCGCGACGATCGACATGTCGTAGTCGGCGTCGGTGAAGACGGTGCTCAGCCAGACCGCGGGGAACTCGAGCTGGTCGAGGTTGACGGTGAAGCCGGCCTGCTCGAGCTGGCTCTTGACGACCTGGCCGCACGAGGTCGCGTAGGGCAGGGACGGCAGACGCAGCCGCAGCGGCGTCGACCCGACGCCCGTCTCGGCGACGAGCGCCTTGGCCTTCTCGAGGTCGTAGGGGTAGAGGCCGGTGAGGTCCTCGTACCACGGGTCGGTCGGGGGCACCATGCTGCCGATGAGGGTTCCTCGGCCGGCCCAGCACGTGTCGAGCAGCGCCTGGTGGTCGATGGCGTGGCGGACGGCCTGGCGCACCTTGAGGTCGTTCATCGGGGCCTTGCTGTTGTTGAACGACAGGAGGACCTCGCCGTTGGTCGTGCCCTCGGTGATCTCGAACTTCTCGTTGCCCTCGAACTGCTGGAGCGACTCGGGGGCCTGGACGGTGCCGACGACGTCGATGGTGCCGGTGAGCAGGGCGTTGTTGAGCGCCGACGGGTCCTTGAAGTACTTGAGGGTGACGTCCTGGAAGAACGGCTTGGTCCCCCAGTAGTCCGGGTTCGCGGTGAACGAGATCGAGTCACCACGGCGCCACTCGTCGAAGACGTAGGGACCGGTGCCGACCGGCTTGGCCGCGAGGTCGGAGACGCCCTGCTCGGTCATCATGGCGCCGATGCGGGTGGACATCCGGTAGAGCCAGTTGTTGCTCGGCTGGGTCAGGGTGACCTCGAGCTGGGTGTCGCTCAGCGCCTTCGCCTCGGCGACGACGTCCATGGCGGACTTGAGGGAGACGGTCCAGTCGCTCTTGACCCGGTTGATCGAGAAGGCGGCGTCCTTGGCCGTGAACGGGGTGCCGTTGGTGAACGTCGCGCCCTCGACGAGGTCGAAGGTGTAGGTCTTGTTGTCCTCGGAGACCTGCCACGACTTCGCGAGCGCCGGCTGCAGCTCACCCGACTGGTCGACCTTGACGAGCGTCTCGTAGACGTTGTCGAGCAGCGCCTGCGGGATGGCCGCCCCGTCCTTCGTCGTGAAGTCGAGGCTCACCGGCTCGGCGACGAGCCCGACGGTGAGGGACGTGTCGGTCGCGCCGGCTCCCCCGGTCGTCGACGTGCCGTCGGAGGTGCCGGAGCCGGCCGAGCAGGCGGTGAGCGCGAGGAGCAGGACGCTCCCGGCAGCGGTGGCGAAACGGCTGGGCTTCATCGCGACTCCATCCCTGCGGCACATCGGTCAGCGCTGGTCTGACCAGTGGACTTTTCGGCCTTGAGCGCTACCGTTTCCTTCGGTGGCGCGGATGTCAAGGGTCGACACCGCTCCGAGACCGAAAGGGCGGTGAACGGCAACGTGGCGACGGACCCAGCCCAGCGCCCGGCGCGCCTGACCGCGCAGGCGTTGTCAGCGGCATACGGCTCCCTCACGCTCTCGCCCGTCGACGTCGTGGACGATGTCGCCGACGTCATCACGCAGCGAGAGCCCGAGCTCAACGCCTTCTGGCGGTACGACCTCGACGAGGCGAGGTATGCCGCTGAGCGCAGTGCCGCACGCTGGCGAGCGGGTGCCCCGCTGAGTCCCGTCGACGGCGTTCCCGCCACGGTCAAGGAGAACCTCGCGCGGACGGGGGTGCCGATGCCGTCCGGGAACGCCGGCGTCACCCCGGTCGTGCCCGAGCGCAGCGCACCCGTCGTCGAGCGGCTCGAGGAGGCCGGCGCGATCATCCTCGGCTCGACCGTGATGCCGGACTGGGGGATGCTCTCCTCCGGGGTCTCGAGCCTGCACGGGATCACGCGCAGCCCCTGGGACCCGAGCCTCACGACCGGCGGGTCGAGCGCGGGTGCCGGTGCCGCCGCAGCCGCGGGCTACGCCCCCCTGCACGTCGGGACCGACATCGGCGGCTCCATCCGCCTGCCCGGGGCCTGGCTCGGCCTGACCACCCTGAAGCCGAGCGCCGGCCGCGTCCCGCTCCAGGCGCCCTTCCTCGGTCGGGCGGCCGGGCCCATCACCCGGTCGGCCGCCGACGCCGCACTGCTGCTCGACGTCATCAGCCGACCCGACCCGCGCGACTGGACGGCCCTGCCGCCCGAGCACCTCGACCTCGCCGACCTCACCGTCGGCGGGACCTACGACGTGGCCGGCCTGCGGGTGGGGCTCCTCGTCGATGCCGGCTGCGGCCTGCCCGTCGACCCCGCCGTGCGCGACGCGGTCGAGGAGGCGGCGCGGGTCTTCGAGGCGGCAGGCGCGACGGTCGAGCGGCTCGAGCCCTTCCTCGAGCCGGACCTGCTGCGACGACTCGACGAGTTCTGGCGGGTGCGATCCCTCGTCGACTTCGACGCCCTGGCCCCCGCTGCCCGGGACCGGGTGCTGCCCTTCATCCGGCGTTGGGTCGAAGCGGCCCGCGACGTGACCGCCCAGGAGCTCATGCGCGACTACACGAGCATCATGCGGCTCCAGCAGGCAACCGCCACGGCGACCCAGGCGTTCGACCTCGTCCTGTCGCCCGTCGCGCCGGTCGCGGCCTTCCCCGCCGAGTGGCCGATGCCGTGGGGCGAGGGCGACGAGGGCATGGCGCACATCGGCTTCACCGTGCCCTACAACATGACCGGCCAGCCCGCCGCGACGGTCAACTGCGGTTTCCTGCCGGACGGTCGGGCGATCGGGCTCCAGGTCGCGGGCCCGCGCTTCGACGACGTGGGAGTGCTCCGCGCGGTGCACTGGTTCGAGCACCGCCGCAGTCCCGAGGCGACGCCCGACTGGCCGATCCCACCACGCGACCCGGCTCCCCTGGACCAGGGCTGATCCAATGACTGACCAGCCCGCCTTCGAGCAGGTCCGGCCGGTGCGGCTCTACGAGCGGATCGTCGAGCAGGTCGAGGCCGCGATCGCGAACGGCGAGCTGGTTCCCGGGCAGCACCTGCCGAGCGAGCGCGAGCTCGTCGCCCAGTTCGGCACGAGCCGGGCGACGGTGCGCGAGGCCCTGCGTGTCCTCGAGAGCAACGGCCTCGTGCGTTCGCGCCCCGGCGACCCCAACGGGCCGGAGGTCCTGCCCTTCACCGCCCGGGGCCTGAGCAAGCAGCTGCGCCGCCTCGCCCGTGCCGAGGAGCTCACCCTGGCCCAGCTGCTCGTCTCGCGGATGATGCTCGACGCCACCGCGAACCGGCTCGCCGCAGTCCTTCGCACGGCCGAGCAGCTCGCCGACATGGAGGCCGCGATCGACGGGATGCGCGTGGCCCTCGACCTCGGCTACGACGCGTTCGGCGAGGCCGACCTCGCCTTCCACGAGGCGGTCGCCGCTGCCTCGGGCAACACGATGATCCAGGTGAGCAACGAGGTCGTGCGCGACACCGTGCTCTCGGTCATCTCCGACAGGATCGCCCACGCCCGCAACAGCAAGGCGCTGATGCGGCGGTCCCTCGAGCACCACGAGCAGGTGCTCGACGCGATCCGGTCGGGAGACGGGCCGGAGGCTGCGCGCGCGTCGTTGCAGAGCCTCTACGACTACTACGCAGGCTACGTCCCCGCCGTCGAGCGGCGCGCCCTGCGAGCCCTGCTCGACCCGGCTCCACCGACTGGGGCCGGTTGACGCCGGGTTGAGGCCGGGTTGAGGTCGGGGTGAGGCAGGGTCAACCGTCGGAGCGGGCCGCCTCGCGCTTGGCCTCCTCGAGCTTCTCCTCGGCCTTGTCCACCTTCTCCTGGGGCGTGGGCAGCTCGCCCGCCTTCCTCGCCTCGGCGACGATGCGCCGGAGGTTGGCCAGGCTGCCGCAGTCCTCGTCGATCTGGCGGTTGCGCTCCGCGGCGAACACCGCACCGAGCTCGAGCCGGGCCTTCTCGGACAGGTCCTGACGCGCCGGGTTGAGCAGGGTGAGCTCCTCCTCGACGAGGTGGTGGCCGGCGAGGTTCGACAGTTCCTCGACCGCGTCCTCGTAGGCCTGCGTGTCGGTGCCCTTGAGCTCCATCACGGCGAGGAGCGCCTCATTGCCCTCGGCATGCTCCTCCCGGCCGTGCTCGACCTCGTGGCGCCCGACCTCCTCGGCTCGCTTGCGGAACGCCGGATACACGTGCCGCTCCTCCGCCTCGGCGTGCGCGACGTGCACGGCCGCGAAGGCGCGACGGGCGGCGTCGCGGTCACCCGAGTCATCCCGCATCTGTCTGAGGAGGTGCTCCATGAGGTAGTGGTCCTCGAGGATGAGGTCGATCACGTCGCCCCCGACCGGCCGGTGCACGTCATAGGTCGTCATGACTCAGTGTTACCCCGCGGCCGGGGCCGTTCGCTGTGACGTGAGACTCAGCACGCGCGCACGCATTCAAACGGCGTTCCTGTGGGGGGCCGCGCGCCGCCGGACCGGGACCGGCAGAATGCAGGCTCCACGCGTTGGAGCGCGTGGATGTGACACGAGGGTGGGAGGGCGCGTGGGTTCGCAAGGGCAGTCGATCGGGCAGCGGATCGCCGAGGAGCTCGGCGTCCGCGCTGGTCAGGTGCAGGCAGCGGTGGGCCTGCTCGACGGTGGGGCGACCGTGCCCTTCGTCGCGCGGTACCGCAAGGAGGTGACCGGCGGCCTCGACGACGCGCAGCTGCGCACGCTGGAGGAGCGCCTCGGCTACCTCCGCGAGCTCGAGGAGCGCCGCGCGGCCGTCATCGCCTCGATCGACGAGCAGGGCAAGCTCACCGAGGAGCTGCGCGCCCAGCTCCTCGCTGCCGGGACCAAGGCCCGGCTCGAGGACATCTACCTGCCCTACAAGCCGAAGCGCCGCACGAAGGCGCAGATCGCGAGGGAGTCAGGCCTCGAGCCGCTCGCCGACCGGCTCCTCGCCGACCCCTCGCTCCCCCCGCAGGCCGCGGCAGCCGCCTTCATCGACCCGACGACGGGCGTGCCCGACGCCGCGGCCGCCCTCGACGGCGCCCGCGCCATCCTCGTCGAGCGCTTCGCCGAGGACGCCGACCTCGTCGGGGACCTGCGCGAGCGGATGTGGTCGCAGGGCCGCCTCACGTCCCGGGTCCGCGAGGGCAAGGAGGAGGCGGGCGCGAAGTTCGCCGACTACTTCGACTTCTCGGAGCCGTTCACGACGCTGCCCTCCCACCGGGTCCTCGCGATGCTCCGGGGCGAGAAGGAGGAGGTCCTCGCCCTGACCGTGGACCCGCTGCCGGCCTCCGACGAGCCACCGACCGGGCCGACCGACTACGAGCGGGCGGTCGCACGCCGTTTCGGGATCCGCGACGAGGGCCGTCCCGGCGACGGCTGGCTCGCCGAGACGGTCCGCTGGGCCTGGCGGACCAAGCTGCTCGTCCACCTCGGCATCGACGTGCGAATGCGCCTGCGCCGGGCAGCCGAGGACGAGGCCGTGCGCGTCTTCGCCGCTAACCTGCGCGACCTGCTGCTCGCCGCACCGGCGGGGTCCCGCGCGACGATGGGTCTCGACCCCGGCTTCCGCACCGGGGTCAAGGTCGCGGTCGTCGACGCGACCGGGAAGGTCGTGGCCACCGATGTCATCCATCCCCACGTCCCGCAGAACCAGTGGGACCGGTCCATCGCCACCCTCGCGCGACTGTGCGCCGAGCACCACGTCGAGCTCATCGCCATCGGCAACGGCACGGCCTCCCGCGAGACCGACCGCCTCGCCCAGGACCTCGTCAGGCGTCACCCCGAGCTCGGAGTCACCACGGCCGTCGTCTCGGAGGCGGGAGCGTCCGTCTACTCGGCGTCCGCCTATGCCTCCGCGGAGCTGCCGGGCCTCGACGTCTCCCTCCGGGGCGCCGTGTCGATCGCCCGGCGCCTCCAGGACCCCCTCGCCGAGCTCGTCAAGATCGAGCCGCGGTCGATCGGCGTCGGCCAGTACCAGCACGACCTGCCCCAGACGTCCCTGTCCCGCTCGCTCGACGCCGTGGTCGAGGACTGCGTCAACGCGGTCGGCGTCGACGTCAACACCGCCTCCGCTCCCCTCCTGCGACGGGTCTCGGGCATCACGGCCGGCCTCGCCGACGGCATCGTCTCCCACCGGGACGCCCACGGCCCCTTCCGCAGCCGGAAGGCGCTCAAGCAGGTCCCCCGACTCGGGGCCAAGGCCTTCGAGCAGGCAGCCGGCTTCCTCCGGATCACCGACGGGGACGACCCGCTCGACTCCTCGGCCGTCCATCCGGAGGCCTATCCGGTCGTCCGCCGGATCCTCACCGACACCGGCGTCGAGCTGCGCGCACTGATCGGCGACACCGCCACGCTGCAGGGCCTGCGGCCCGAGCACTACGTCGACGACACCTTCGGCCTCCCGACCGTCACGGACATCCTCGCCGAGCTCGACAAGCCCGGTCGCGACCCCCGCCCTGCCTTCCGCACCGCGACCTTCAAGGAGGGGGTCGAGGAGCTGAAGGACCTTCGGCCCGGCATGACGCTGGAGGGCGTCGTGACCAACGTCGCGGCCTTCGGTGCGTTCATCGACGTCGGTGTCCACCAGGACGGCCTCGCCCACGTGTCGGCCCTCTCGAACCGCTTCGTGTCCGATCCCCGCGAGGTGGTCAAGCCGGGCGACGTCGTCAGGTGCAAGGTGCTCGACGTCGACCTGCCGCGCAAGCGCATCTCCCTGACGCTGCGGCTCGACGACGAGGTCACGCCGGGCGGCCGCACGACCGGGAGGCGAAGGGGCCAGGAACGCGGGCGACCCCGGGGACCGCGCGCCGAGCAGCCCCGTGAGCAGCCCCGTG
>NZ_JAJJPG010000101.1:0-13737 GCF_032907665.1 Intrasporangium sp. | reverse complement strand
GCCGGGGCCGCGACGATCGTCGTGTACTCCAGGGCGCCGGCCTCCTCGAGGGTGGCCCGGACCGACGCGATGGTCGACCCCTTCTGGCCGATGCCGACGTAGATGCAGCGGACCTGCTGGTCGGGGTCTCCCGACGCCCAGTTGCGCTTCTGGTTGATGATCGTGTCGACGGCGACGGTCGTCTTGCCGGTCTGGCGGTCGCCGATGATGAGCTGGCGCTGGCCACGGCCGATCGGGGTCATCGAGTCGATGGCCTTGATGCCGGTCTGGAGCGGCTCGTGCACCGACTTGCGCTGGACCACGGTCGGCGCCTGCAGCTCGAGGGCACGGCGCTCGTCGGTCTTGATGTCGCCGAGGCCGTCGATCGGGTTGCCGAGCGGGTCGACGACCCGGCCGAGGAAGTCGTCACCGACCGGCACGGAGAGGACCTCGCCGGTGCGCTTGACGACCTGGCCCTCCTCGATGCCGGCGTAGTCACCGAGGATGACGACACCGATGTCGTGGACGTCGAGGTTCAGCGCGAGGCCGAGGGTGCCGTCCTCGAACTGCAGCAGCTCGTTGGTCATGGCCGAGGGCAGACCCTCGACGTGAGCAATACCGTCACCGGCGTCGGTGACGCGGCCGACCTCTTCGCGGGAGGCCGCGCCGGGCTCGTAGGACTGGACGTAGGAGTCCAGCGCTTCCCGGATCTCCTCCGGACGGATCGAAAGCTCCGTCATGTCAGATCTTCTCCTCGGTTTCGACCCGCTCGGCGAGTCGGTGGTTTTTACACATGCTGATGGTGGTGCTCGGGCTGGGCTAGCTGGCGCCCATGGCGCGACGTGCCCCGTCGAGCTTGCGCATGATGGTCCCGTCGATGACCTCGTCGCCGATCTCGACCTTGACGCCGCCGAGGACCCTGGGGTCGACGACGGTGTTGATGTGGACCCTGCCGCCATAGATGGCCGCCAAGCCTTCCGTTAGGCGGGCCCGGTCGTCCTCTGTCAGCGGCACGGCCGACGTGACGGTTGCCGTCTGCTGCTCGCGACGGGCCGAGGCCGTGTCGAGGTAGCCGGCGATGGTGCGGTCGAAGCGGCGGCCCCGGGGTGCGGTGACGGCTTGGCGGGCCAGGGCGAGGGTCTCGTCGGCCACCTTCCCCGACAGGAGCGACTCGACGAGCGCCGCGCGCTTGTCCGCGGGAACGGTCTGGTCACCCAGGGCGCCCCGGAGCGGCTCGTCGGCCGCGACGATCCGCTCGAAGTGGAACAGCTCGTCCTCGACCCGGTCGGCACGGTTCGCGGTCTCGGCCGAGGCGATGATGGTCTCGACAGCGTAGGACTCGAGAGTGTCGGTCAGGTCGCGCTCCGTGCTCCAGCGCTGCCCGACGACACCTTTGAGCACGACGAGGGTCTCCGCGCTCACCTTGCCCGCGAAGAGCTGCTCGGCGAGCGCCGCCTTCTGGGCCCCCTCACGCGACGGGTCGGCGACGGCCCGACGCAGGGTGGCATTGCCGTCGAGGACCCCGACGACCGCGAAGAGCTCCTCGGCCAGCCGCGAACGGCTGGCACCGGCTGCGAGCGCGCCGGTGAACGCCTCGCGGCTCGCGGTCGCTGCTGCGCGTGAGGACCCTCGCATCAGGCGTCCTCACCCTTGCTGCCGACCTTCTCGCGGACGATGTCGCCCGACTCGAGCTCGGCGAGGAAACGCTCGACCAGGCCCTTCTGGCGGGTCTCCTCGTGGAGTGACTCGCCGACGATCCGGCTCGCGAGATCGGTCGACATGCGGCCCACGTCGCTGCGCAGCGAGACGAGCGCCTGCTGACGCTCTGCCTCGATCTGCTTGTGGGCGATCTCGGTGAGCCGAGCCGCCTCCGCCGCAGCCTGCTCGCGCATCTCGGCGAGGATCTGTGCACCCTGCGCCTTGGCGTCCTCACGGATGCGCGACGCCTCGGCACGGGCCTCGGTGAGCTGGGCCTGGTACTGCTCCAGGGCCGCCTGCGCCTGGGCCTGTGCCTCCTCGGCCTTGTGCATGCCGCCCTGGATGGCCTCGGTGCGCTCGGCGAAGGCCTTCTCGAGGTTGGGGACGACCTTCTTCAGGACCACCCAGTAGATGACGGCGAAGGCGATGATGCCGAAGATCAGCTCTGGAAGGTACGGGAGGATCGGCAGGGTTGCCGAGGGTTCCTCTTCTTGGCCCGGCATCAGTGCCGGGAGGATGGCGTTGAGCTGCACGGATACTCCTTGTGCCTAGTGCTGCGAACGGTGCGTGACGAGCCGCGTCGGTTCGTCAGAGGAAGAAGAGCACCAGACCGAAGATGGCGAGCGCCTCGGCGAGGGCGAAGCCGAGAATGGCGATCGGCTGGAGGAGCTTGCCGGACTCGGGCTGGCGGGCGACACCGTTGATGTACGCGGCGAAGATCAGGCCGACGGCGATGGCCGGGCCGATGGTCGCAAGGCCGTAGCCGACGAGCGAGAGGTTGCCTTCCACGATGTTTCCTCTTTCGTGTGTTTTGTGTGATCTGCCGGCACCGTGCCGTCCAGATGTCCTTGGGGTTCCACTTGTCCCGGGCGCGGGCCCGGGTGTTGCCGACGGTCAGTGCTCGTCGACGAGCGCGCCACCGATGTAGGAGGCGGCGAGCAGGGTGAAGACGTAGGCCTGCAGGAACTGCACCAGGCCTTCGAAGAGGGTGAAGGCGAAGGCCAGCACCCACGAGGGCACGGCCGCGAGCTTGAGCGCAAAGCTCTCGGCGTTGAACAGCTCCCACCCTCCGACGATGAAGACGACGAGGAGCATGTGGCCGGCGAACATGTTGCCGAAGAGTCGGAGGGCCAGGGTGAGCGGCCGCGTGATGAAGAAGGTGATGAACTCCAGCACGAAGATGAAGGGTTTGATCCAGCCGGGCAGCCCACCGGGCACCATGAACTTGAAGTAGCCGGCAACCCCGTGCTTCTGAACGCCGATGGCGTGGTAGACGACGTAGACGATGAGCACCAGCGCGATGGGGAAGCCGATCCGCGACATCGTCGGCATCTGGATGAAGGGGACGATGCCGAAGAGGTTGTTGACGAGGATGAAGATGAACAGCGCGAAGAGCAGCGGCACGAACCGTAGGAACTCCTTGCTGCCGATCATGTCCTTGGCGATGCCGTTGCGGACGAAGCCGTAGATGCCCTCGGTGAGGAACTGGCCTTTGGACGGCACGACGGCGGCGCGCTTCGTCGTCGCGATGAGCCACCAGGCGATGCCGACGACGGAGATCGCGGCGACGACCATCGCGCGGGTGATCGAGACGGGCCCGACGGAGAACAGCGGCTGCCAGAAGATCTCCGGCGTGGGCGGGAAGTGGCTCACTTCCTCCGCAGGGGCCATGGTGCCCAGCGTGGACGCCAGCACGTTCAAGCTCACAAGCTCTCCTTGGTCATCAATGTCGAACACCTACGGGCCGAACGGGCGGGGGCGTGCCGACCGGGCACCGCGAGTCGGCCGCGCGGGTGGCGTGACCCGGATGCTGCCCGCTCGGCGGAGCCCCTGCCCAGGTGGCGTTCAGCCGGGAATGCTACGGCGTACCGTACCGGAGCCAGATCACGTACAACGACAGGGCCATCCCACCGAGCAGGCCCAGGACGACGAGAAAGCCCGTGCCGAGCCACCGGTCGAGCAGCAGGCCGAGCCCGCCGAAGACCGCCGGTCCGGTGATGAGGTAGGCGATGACGCTCGCCGAGGTCTGGTCGGAGGCGAACCTGCCCGCAGCGAGCACGGGGTGCTCCGAACTCGGCTCTGGGGGCTGCGGGTCGTCGGACTCCCGGCCCTCGTGGCGTCCGTCCGATGGTTGCTGTGGATCGGTCATTGCGACCTCCGAGTGAGAGGGACATCACGACCCAGACGGCAGGGCGACGTCGGGATAGATCTCGTGACGTCCTCGTCGGAACCCCACGACCTGGCCGACCTGCCAGACGAGCGTCTGGATGATCGCGGCCGCGGCGAACGCCCTGCCGTCGAGCCAGTCGGCCCCGCGCAGCACGAGGAAGGCGGCCACCAGCCCGATGAGCTGGCCGATGTAGACGACGAGCGCACCCGCGATGGACAGGCCCGGCTCACCCGCGACGACTGCGCGCACGCCGAGGGCACCGACGACGAAGAAGGCGACGGCGACCAGGGCGCCGACCAGGGCGGAGGTGCCGCCCGCCTGACCCCGCAGCAACCACCCGCCGAGCGCGATGACGGGCACGCTGGCAGCCGAGAACCCGAGGGAGGTCCGGAGCATCGAGCGAGCCGGCGACAGGGCGCCGGTGCGGCTCTGGCTGGTCCTCACGACTGAGCTACCTCACGGGGTGGGGATCGGGTGGGGATCGGGTGGGATGGCGGATCGAGGCCGGATGTGGAGCAGTGGTCCGCCGACCTCGCCGTTGCTTGTGAAAGGTATCACAAGCGTTGATGTGGCCTCCACTTCGGCAGCCACACGGTGAGAACGACACCGGCCGCGATCGCCAGCGAGAGGACCGCCAGTGGCCGCCAGCCCTCCCAGATGACGAAGGAGACGGAACCGAGGGCCACGACGGCGGCCCAGAGGTACATGATGAGCACGGCCCGCCGGTGGCTGTGCCCGATCCGCAGCATCCGGTGGTGCAGGTGCATCGCATCCGGGTGCCAGGGCCGCCGGCCCGCGCGGGTCCGCCGGATGACGGCGAGCACCATGTCGAGGAACGGCAGCATGAGCACGGCCACCGGGACGAGGAGTGGCAGGAAGACCGCGGTCACCTGGTTGGCCGTCACCTCGCTCGGGTCGACGTTGCCGGTGAGGGTGATCGTCGCCGCCGAGAGGAGCAGCCCCAGCGTCAACGCCCCCGAGTCCCCCATGAAGAGCCGGGCCGGATGGAAGTTGTGCGGCAGGAAGCCGACACAGCACCCGACGAGGGCGGCACTGATCAGGGTGGCGACGGAGAAGACGTTGGCCGGCACGAAGTCGCGCGAGATGAGGTAGCTGTAGATGAAGAAGGCGAGTGAGGCGATGCCGACGACGCCTGCCGCGAGGCCGTCCAGACCGTCGATGAAGTTCACCGCGTTGGTCGAGGCGATGACGACGATGACGGTGAAGAGCACGAGGACGGGGGTCGGCAGGATGGTCGTGCCGGAGATCGGGAGCGACAGGAGCTGGACGCCCGCATAGGCCATGAGACCGGCAGCAAGGATCTGACCCGCGAGCTTGGTCAACCAGTCGAGCTCACGGATGTCGTCGAAGGCGCCGAGGAGGCAGACGATGCCGCCCGCCGCGAGGACCCCGAGGATCTGGCGGTCGCCGAAGAGGGTCCCGAGGTAGGGCAGGTTCCGCGCGACGAGGGCTGCCGCGACGAACCCGATGTAGATGCCGACCCCGCCGAGCCTGGGGATCGGGGTCGTGTGGACGTCCCGCTCGCGCACGGCCGTGAAGGCACCGGTCGCGACGGCCAGGCTGCGCACGAAGGGTGTCGCGATGTACGTCACGCCGGCCGCGACGATGAGGATGAGGACGTACTCGTGCACTCAGTCACCCCGCTGGGCGCGCGGGAGCAGCGGCGCAGAAGGGATGTGGGGGCCCACTGCGCACACGTCTGCCGTATGCCGCTGGGCCGGCTGAGCGGCATACGGCACCGTGGTGGGTGGCATGGACAGCAACGCCCGCTCAGCGCGGGTAGGCGGGGAACCGCGTGACGAGGTCGGTGACCTCGGCCCGGACCTCCTGGCTGACGGCCGACTCGGGGTCGCCGTCGCCCTTGGTGACCGCGGTGTGGATGAGGCGGGCGATGGTCTTCATCTCCTCGATGCCCATCCCCTGCGTCGTCACGGACGGGGTGCCGACGCGGATACCGGAGGCGATGTTCGGCTTCTGCGGGTCGAAGGGGATCGCGTTCTTGTTGAGGACGATGCCCGCCGCGTCGGCGCGTGCCTCGGCGTCCTTGCCGGTGACGCCGATGCCCTGGAGGTCGTGCAGGGACAGGTGCGTGTCGGTGCCGCCGGTCGTGGGGCGGATGCCGAGCTCATTGAGGCTCTCGGCAAGCTGCCTGCTGTTGGCGATGACGTCCATGGCGTACTGGGCGTATTCAGGAGACGCGGCCTCCTTGAAGTTGACCGCCTTGGCCGCGATGGTGTGCATCTGCGGGCCACCCTGCATCATCGGGAAGATCGCCTTGTCGAGGGCGGCTGCGTGCTCGGCCCTGCAGACGAGGGCACCGGAGCGCGGACCGCGGAGCACCTTGTGGGTGGTGAACGTCACGACGTCGGCGTAGGGCACGGGCGAGGGGATGGCCTTGCCCGCCACGAGGCCGATGAAGTGGGCCGCGTCGACCCAGAGGATCGCACCGACCTCGTCGGCGATGGCGCGGAAACGCTCGAAGTCGATGAGGCGAGGGATCGCTGAACCGCCCGCACAGATGACCTTCGGCCGGTGCTCCTTGGCGAGCGTCTCGACCTGGTCGTAGTCGATGTTCTCGGACTCCCGGTCGACGCCGTAGCCCACGGCGTTGAACCACTTGCCCGAGAAGGACACCTTCGAGCCGTGCGTGAGGTGGCCGCCCATCGGCAGGCTCATCGCGAGGAGCGTGTCCCCGGGCTGCATGAACGCGCCGTAGACGGCTTGGTTGGCCGACGCGCCGGAGTGGGCCTGGACGTTGGCGTGGTCGGCGCCGAAGAGCTCCTTGGCGCGGTCGATGGCGATCTGCTCGGCCTTGTCGACCTCGGAACAGCCCCCGTAGTAGCGCCGCCCGGGGTAGCCCTCGGCGTACTTGTTGGACAGCGTCGACCCGAGGGCCGTCAGCACGGCCGGGGAGCTGATGTTCTCGCTGGCGATGAGCTGGAGTCCGCTGCGGATGCGGTCGAGCTCCGAGAGGAGCACGCCCGCGATCTCCGGGTCGAAGGCCTGGAGGGCCCCGAAGTCGGAGCCGTAGAACGTCGTGTCGTCAGCCATGGCAGATCTCCGTAGGGGGTGCGAGGGCACACGGTCGTGATCGCGCGTGCACGCCAACTCTAGGACGTCGACCGTGGGCGCTGCTCAGGGCTCTCCGCCGCGGCCTCAGGCAGGGAGTCGGGCGGAGTGTCGTTCAGCGAGTCCCCCACCGAGTCGGGCTCGGGCACCGAGTCGGGCGCTGAGTCGGGCACCGAGTCGGGCCCCGGCCCCGGCTCCGGCTCCGGCTCGGACCCTGGCACTGGTTCGGCCACCGAGGCCTCAGCGAGTACCGCGTCGATCTCCTCCTGGGAGAGGGCCCCCAGTCGCAGGGTCTGCGGGGCTGCACCGGTGCAGTCGATGATCGTCGAGGGGGCGACCCGTGTGCTCGGGCCGCCGTCGAGGTACACGGCCACCGCGTCACCGAGCATCTGCTGTGCCTCGTCGACGGTGTGGGCGGCCGGGGCCCCTGTCGTGTTCGCACTCGTCACGGCCATGGGACCGATGTCGCCGAGCAGCTCGAGGGCGATCTCGTCGGCCGGGACGCGCAGTGCGACGGTGCCGTTGGTGTCGCCGAGGTCCCAGTGCAAGGACGTGTGCGCCTTGAGGATCAGCGTCAGCGGTCCCGGCCAGAACCGCTCCATGAGGGTGTGGGCGTAGTCCGGGATCTGCGTCGCGAGGCCGTGGGCCGTGCGGGCGGTTGGCATGAGGACGGGCGGTGGCATGTCGCGACCGCGACCCTTCGCCGCGAGCACGGCGGCCACGGCCTCCGCATCGAAGGCATCGCACCCCACGCCGTAGACGGTGTCCGTCGGCAGGACGACGAGCTGGCCGGTGCGGATGGCAGCTCCTGCCGCCGCCATCCCCTCCGCTCGGCCCGTCGGGTCGGTGCAGTCGTAGCGCTCACTCACGCGGCAGAGCCTACTTGGGTCGATGACACCCCGATCCCTGCTCGCTCACGCGGACCTCTGTCACGCGTCGCGCGGCGCCGCTCAGCCTGCGAGGAAGGTGACCAGGCGGTCTGTCATGGCATCGGCGTCCCAACCGTGCCCGGCGCCGGCGAGGCGCTCGCTGTGCGCGTCGGGCAGCGCGGCAGCCAGAGCTTCGCACACGACGGGGAAGAACGGCAGGGTCTCCTCCCCGCTCAGTGCGAGGACGGGGATGCGGACGCCCGACCACTGGTCCGACCACGGCCGCAGATCCGCCTCGTGGAGGGCCGCGGCGTCGTGGACGAGGGTCGGCGCGACGGCCAGGTAGTCGGGCCACTCGGGGCTTGATCGCAGCCCGGCGAGCCATTCGGGCGGCATCCCGGACATGTAGTGGCGAATCAACCCTTCGCGGTCGCCGGCCGCCTGGAGCCGCCGCAGGTCGTCAAGGAAGGCGCCCCCGTCCCCTTGGCCCTCCAGGGCCAGCGGGGCCTCCCACATCACGAGCCGTTCGATCCCGATGTCGGACGCAGCCGCCCACAGCGCCAGGACGGCGCCCGAGGAGGACGCGAGCACGGCTGCCCGGCCGCCGACATGGTCGACCACGGCAGCCAGGTCCTCGACCTCACGGTCGAGGATGCGCTCGTCGGTTGGATCCGTCGGGGCCGAGCCGCTGCCGCCGCGGCCACGACGGTCGTAGACCACCGCGGTGTGGCCGCGAGCTGCCACGCGTCGGGCCAGGTCGCTGGTCTGGGGATCGTTGGCGCGGTGGCGCATCGCCGCATGCACGAGGACGAGCGGGGGGTCGCTGCCCACGGCAGGCCCGTACCGCTCGAGGGCGATGCGCGTGCCGTCGGCTGACGCAACGTGGCCGATGGAGCTGGTCGGGCTGGAGATCTCCGAGAAACCTGTCATGCCTCCCCCTGAGGTTGGTTTGTGGACATCGTCCACATTAGCCACGAACGGGGACAGCGCCCGGTCAGCGGCGCCGGGCGGCGGCCACGCGCGGACGGCCCGCGAGGTCCTCGTGGTCGATGACCTCGCCCCACTCCCCCGTCGCAAGGATCCGCGACGGCAGCGACTCCCCTTGCGAGTCGGCGTGCTCCATGAGGAGCAGGCCACCCGGTCTCAGCAACCGCGCGGCCGCCGCCGCCACCCGCAGCGGGATGGCCAGCCCGTCCTCGCTGCCGCCGTAGAGGGCGACCTGCGGGTCGTGGTCGCGCACCTCGGGCTCGTTCGGCACGGCGGTGGTGGGGATGTAGGGCGGGTTCACTGTGACGACGTCCACGCTGCCGGTCCAGTCCCCGAAGGCCGGCTCCGTCGCGTCGCCCGGCACGACCTCGACGTCGAGCCCGAGCCGGTCGCGGTTGGCCATCGCCCAGGCGACGGCCTCGTCCGACAGCTCGAGCGCGCGCACGGCCACGGCTGGTCGCTCCGCTTTGACGGAGAGCGCGATCGCCCCCGACCCGGCACAGAGATCAACGAGCCGTATGCCGCCGGGCCGGCTTCCCGAGAGCCGGTCGACCTCCGCCAGGGCGAGGTCGACGAGGACCTCTGTCTCCGGTCGCGGCACGAAGACACCCGGCCCGACATGGAGGGTCAGGGTGCGGAAGTGGGCGCGGCCGGTGAGGTGCTGCAGCGGGACCCGGCGGACGCGCTCGGCGAGCACAGCGGCATACGCCTCCTCGAAGCCGGTGGGAAGCACGCCCCCGACGACCATCTGCCGGCGCACTTCGGAGGGGTCGACCCCGAGGACATGGGCGGCGAGCTCGACCGCGTCGACGTCGGGTGACGGTACGCCCGCCTCGGCGAGGGATCCCGTGGCGGCCCGCACTGCCGAGCGGAGCGCGGTCACTGCGTCGCCAAGGCCGCGAGCTTGGCGGCTTCGTCGGCGTCGAGCGCGGACTGGACCACTGGGTCGAGGTCCCCGTCGAGGACCGCGTCGAGGTTGTAGGACTTGTAGCCCGTGCGGTGGTCGGAGATCCGGTTCTCGGGGAAGTTGTAGGTGCGGATCCGCTCCGAGCGGTCGACCGTGCGCACCTGCGAGCGCCGAGCCGCGCTCGCCTCCGCGTCTGCCTCGTCCTTCGCGATCTGGTGGAGGCGGGCCCGGAGCACCCGCAGGGCGGCCTCCTTGTTCTGCAGCTGCGACTTCTCGTTCTGGCAGGAGACCACGAGTCCGGTGGGCAGGTGGGTGATGCGGACGGCGGAGTCGGTCGTGTTGACGCTCTGACCGCCCGGACCGGAGCTTCGGTAGACGTCGATGCGCAGGTCGTTGGGGTCGATGGTCACCTCCACCTCCTCGGCCTCCGGCATCACGAGGACACCGGCAGCGCTCGTGTGGATACGGCCCTGACTCTCCGTGACGGGGACCCGCTGGACGCGGTGGACACCGCCCTCGTACTTGAGCCGCGCCCAGGGCCCCTCGTCCTGGCCGACCTGGCCGCGAGCCTTGATGCTGACGCGGACATCCTTGTAACCCCCGAGGTCGGACTCGGTCGCGTCCTCGACCTGAACCTTCCAGCCGCGGCGCTCGGCGTAGCGCAGGTACATCCGCAGCAGGTCACCGGCGAAGAGCGCCGACTCGTCACCTCCCTCGCCCGCCTTGACCTCGAGGATGACGTCGCGGTCGTCGTCGGGATCCCGCGGGATGAGCTGGCGGCGCAGGTGTTCCTCGGCGACGGCGAGTGTCTCCTCGAGAGCGGGGACCTCCTCCGCGAAGGACGTGTCCTCTGCACCGAGCTCCCGCGCGGCCTCGAGGTCGTCCCGGGCCGCCTGCCAGGCGCGGGCCGCGGCGACGGTCGGACCGAGCGCGGCGTAGCGCTTGTTGAGGGTGCGCACGAGGTCCTGGTCGGCGTGAACGGCGGGGTCGCCGAGGCGGGCCTCGAGGTCGGCGTACTCGTCGAGAATCGCCTGGACTGACTCACGCACGGGCCTCACCTCTGGCTGGGAATCGTTGCCGCAAAGAGGACGCCGGCCCCGGCGACTCGTCGTCGCTGGGGCCGGCGTGCGGGAGAGCTACTTGGCGGCCTTCTTGCCGTAACGGGCCTCGAACCGGGCGACACGGCCACCGGTGTCGAGGATCTTCTGCTTGCCCGTGTAGAAGGGGTGGCACTGCGAGCAGACGTCGGCGTGGATGACACCGGACTTCTCGGTGCTGCGGGTCGTGAACGTGTTGCCGCAGGTGCAGGTGACCTGGGTCTCCACGTAGGCGGGGTGAAGGTCCTTCTTCAAGACTGTCTCCTTGGTCTGAGTGGCCGGGTCGGCTGGCGACGTGCAGTCAGGCCAGTGATGCCGTGAACCGGTCCAAAGGAAGAGTGTGCCAGAGATGGCGCACCACACCCAAAACACTGGCCCTCTGCCTCGCATTCCCGGCGCTGGGGCGTGTCGAACGCGCGGCATATCGCGCTCGCGACACTCAGGCTGCGGCGCTGCGCAGCTGCTCGTGGGCGCGCACCACCTGGTCCATGAACGCGTCGGGATGCAGGCGGAGGCCGAGAACCGGGATCCGGAGAACCCGATCGCCCGACAGGACGACATCGTTCTGTCTCAGGGCATCGCCGATCGGATTCAGGGCCAGGGCATGGTGGCCCCCGTCGATCTCCACGACCAGGCCGATCCCTTGCCATCCTGCATCGAGGTAGACCCGACCGCCCGGCAGGCTCCGGACCACCTGCCGACTGGGCGCGGGGAGGCCTCGGTCGCGGCACAGTCGCGCGAAGTCGAGCTCACCGAGGGAGTGGACGCCATCGCAGACATCCCTGACGATGACATCGATCAGGGCATGGCGGCGCCCACCGCGAGGCGAAGCCTGCCAGGCCCGGAGGAAGCGCGCCGTCGGGATGAGTCTCTGCTGCACCGGGAGGCACAGCAGCAGGGCCGCCTGCCGGTCGGACACCGCCCACTGCGCCGCATGAATCGCAGCCCACTCGGGTTTGACGCGTGGAACGCCCACCTGGACCGTCGGCGGCATCGCCGACCGCAGGTGACGAACCACGCCCGCCACTGCGTGCCTTCGGCTGTTCCGGGGCATCGACACGTCGATCCGATGAGGGGTGAAGCCCGTGAGCCCAGATGCGAGCAGCGCCGAGGCCCCGTCGAGCACGGCACCGGAACCGCTCTCCCATACGGCCTGCCAGTGCCGTGCGTCGTCAGTGAGGGGTCCAGTGCCGATGACCACCGTGTGCTTGCCGCCAAGAGTCCACCGGCCTGCACACACTTCGGTGCGGACATCGGCTCTGGTCACGCCGACAGCCCGGAGCTCAGCGCGGTGAGCCACACCCTCGTGCAGTGCTGCCACGGCACGTGCGGCTCGGGTGCGCTCCGCCCGCGGCAGACGCCTGCGGGGCGCGCGCTGGGGCTCCATGCCGTGATCCTGACGCATTCAGTCGCGTCGGTGCGGAGGGCCCTGTGGACAGCGATGCCCCTGCGTGCCAAGCGCGCGCTACTTCGCGCCCTCGGCACGCAGGGGGAGACCATCAACGACAGTCAGGACTCGTCGTCGAGCCGGGCACTGCTCGTCTGCTGGACCTGCGTGAGGAACTCGTAGTTCGTCTTCGTCTTCTTCAGCCGGTCGAGGAGCAGTTCGATGGCCTGCTGGCTGTCGAGGCCGCCGAGCACCCGACGGAGCTTCCACATGATCTTCAGCTCCTCGCTCGCGAGCAGGAGCTCCTCACGGCGCGTGCCGGACGAGTTGATGTCCACGGCCGGGAAGATGCGCCGGTTCGCGAGCTGTCGATCGAGCTTGAGCTCCATGTTGCCGGTGCCCTTGAACTCCTCGAAGATCACCTCGTCCATCTTCGAGCCCGTCTCGACGAGAGCCGTCGCGAGGATCGTCAGCGAGCCGCCGTTCTCGATGTTGCGCGCCGCCCCGAAGAACTTCTTCGGGGGGTAGAGCGCGGCCGAGTCGACACCACCCGAGAGGATCCGCCCGCTCGCCGGCGCCGACAGGTTGTAGGCACGACCGAGCTTGGTGATGGAGTCGAGGAGGACGACGACGTCGTGACCGAGCTCGACGAGACGCTTGGCTCGCTCGATGGCGAGCTCGGCGACCGTCGTGTGGTCGTCCGCCGGCCGGTCGAACGTCGAGGCGATGACCTCACCCTTGACCGCCCGCTGCATGTCGGTGACCTCTTCGGGGCGCTCGTCGACGAGGACGACCATGAGGTGGCACTCGGGGTTGTTCGTCGTGATCGCGTTGGCGAGGGCCTGCATGACCATCGTCTTGCCGGCCTTGGCCGGGGCGACGATGAGGCCGCGCTGGCCCTTGCCGATGGGGGCGACGAGGTCGATGATCCGCGTCGTGAGCTGGCCGGGCTCGGTCTCGAGGCGCAGCCGCTGCTGGGGATAGAGCGGGGTCAGCTTGCCGAACTCGACCCGCTTGACCGCCTCGTCGGCGGCCTGGCCGTTGACGCTGTCGAGCCGGACGAGGGCGTTGAACTTCTGACGACCCACGTTGCCGGTCGGCTGCTCGCCCTCCCGGAGAGCCTTGACCGCTCCGGTCACGGCGTCGCCCTTGCGCAGGCCGTGCTTCTTGACCATGCCGAGCGGGACGTAGACGTCGTTGGGGCCGGGCAGATAGCCGGAGGTCCGGACGAAGGCGTAGTTCTCGAGGACGTCGAGGATGCCCGCGACGGGGACGAGGATGTCGTCGTCACCGATCTGGATCTCCGCGTCGTTCCAGTCCTGGGCGGACCCGCTGCGGCCGCGCTTGCGGTCGCGGCTGCGCGGCCGGTTGCGGCTGCGCCGGTTGCCGCCACGGTCGTCGTCGTCGTAGCGGCCGGCCTGCTGGGCGTCCCGGTTGCCCTGCTGGGCGTCCCGGTTGCCCTGCTGGGCGTCCCGGTTGCCCTGCTGGCCTTCACGGCTGTCGCGGTCCTGGCGGTTGTCGCGGTCCTGGCGGTGGTCGCGGCCGGACTGGCG
>NZ_JAJJPG010000100.1:7947-13992 GCF_032907665.1 Intrasporangium sp. | reverse complement strand
GCCCAGCGGCATACCGCGTCGTCGGCGCAGCCGCAGCGAAACGGCAGCGCGACCACCCGACGAGCCACCCTAGGATCGGGCCCATGAGCAAAGTCCTGTCTGCTGTCGCCTGGCCGTACACCAACGGCCCGCGCCACATCGGCCACGTGGCCGGGTTCGGCGTGCCCTCCGACGTCTTCAGTCGGTACATGCGGATGGCCGGACACGACGTGCTCATGGTCTCGGGCACCGACGAGCACGGCACGCCGATCCTCGTCCTCGCCGAGAAGGAGGGCCTGTCCGCCGAGGAGGTCACGAACAAGTACAACCGGGTCATCGCGACCGACCTGGCCGACCTCGGCCTGTCCTACGACCTGTTCACGCGCACGACGACGGCGAACCACTACGCCGTCGCCCAGGAGCTGTTCATCGGCAACTGGCGCAACGGCTACATGATCGAGCGGACGACCAAGGGCGCCATCAGCCCGTCGACGGGTCGCACCCTGCCCGACCGCTACATCGAGGGCACCTGCCCGATCTGCGGCTACGCCGAGGCGCGAGGCGACCAGTGCGACAACTGCGGCAACCAGCTCGACGCCGACGAGCTGATCAACCCGCGGAGCAAGATCAACGGGGAGACACCGGAGTTCGTCGAGACTCAGCATTTCTTCCTCGACCTGCCTGCGCTCGCCGGGGCCCTCGCCGAGTGGCTCGACGAGCGGGAGGCGTCCGGGACCTGGCGGCCCAACGTCATCAAGTTCGCCCGCAACCTGCTCGACGACGTCCGCCCCCGGGCGATGACCCGCGACATCGACTGGGGCATCCCGATCCCGCTCGAGGGCTGGCAGGACAACACCCACAAGCGGCTCTACGTCTGGTTCGACGCGGTCATCGGCTACCTCTCCGCGTCGATCGAGTGGGCGCGGCGCATCGGTGAGCCGGAGCGCTGGCGGGAGTTCTGGGACGCCACGCAGGACGACCCTCCGACGAGCTACTACTTCCAGGGCAAGGACAACATCACCTTCCACGCCCAGATCTGGCCCGCCGAGCTGCTCGGCTATGCCGGGCTCGGCGACAAGGGCGGCTCGCCGGGTTCGTTCGGCACCCTCAACCTGCCGACCGAGGTCGTCGCGTCGGAGTTCATGACGATGGAGGGCAAGCAGTTCTCCACATCGCGCGGACACGTCATCTACGTGCGCGACGTCCTCGAGCGCTATGGCCCGGACCCCCTGCGCTACTTCATCTGCGCGGCCGGCCCGGAGAACCAGGACAGCGACTTCACCTGGGCGGAGTTCGTCCAGCGCAACAACAGCGAGCTCGTCGCCGGTTGGGGCAACCTCGTCAACCGGACCGCGTCGATGATCGCGAAGAGCTTCGGCGAGATCCCGCCCTGCGGGCCCCTCGAGCCCGTCGACGAGGCCCTGCTCGCCACGGTGCGCGGCGCCTTCGACACGGTCGGCACGGCCATCGAGCGGCAGCGGTTCAAGCAGGGCATCGGCGAGGTGATGCGCGTCGTCGGCGAGGCGAACAAGTACGTCGCCGACACCGAGCCGTTCAAGCTCAAGGGCGAGGACCAGCGCGAGCGGCTCGGCACGGTGCTGCACGTGCTCGCGCAGGCAGTCGTGAGCATCAACACGCTCATGGCGCCCTTCCTCCCGCACGGGGCGAACCGCGTCCACCGCGTCATGGGTGGGGAGGGTGACTTCGTCCCGATGCCGCGCCTCGAGGAGGTGACCGACCTCGACGACGGGCGGTCCTATCCGGTCATCACCGGCGAGTACTCCGGTACCCCCCGCTGGGAGTACACAGCGGCGGTCGTCGGGACCCCGATCGCCAAGCCGACGCCGGTGTTCACGAAGTTCGACCCGTCGGTGGTCGAGGAGGAGATCGAGCGGATGCGCCGGGAGGACGAGGCCGAGGGCGGCTCATGAGCTCGTCCTCCACCACCCGGCGCGACGGTCTGCCGCCACTCCCGACCGACCCCCTGCCGATCGCCGTCGTCGACAACCACGTCCACCTCGACATCGGTCGCGACGGCGCCGAGCCCCTCGAGGTGGCAGAGGCGGTCGCGCGGGCGGCCGCCGTGGGCGTGACGCGCCTCGTCCAGGTCGGGTGCGACCTCGATGCGATCGACTTCACCATCGATGCGATCGAGCGGTTCCCTGCCGTGCTCGGCGCGGTCGCCCTGCACCCCAACGAGGTCCCCAGACTCGCGGCTGCCGGGACCTTGGCTGCCGCCTACGAGAAGGTCGAGCAGGCCGCCGCCCACGATCGGGTCCGGGCGATCGGTGAGACCGGCCTCGACTACTTCCGGACGGGGCCCGACGGCGTCGCCGCCCAGCAGGACGGTTTCCGCTGGCACCTCGACCTGGCCAAGCGGCTCGGCAAGGCCGTGCAGATCCACGACCGCGACGCCCACGACGACGTCCTGCGCGTCCTCGAGGAGGAGGGTGCGCCGGATCGGACAGTCCTGCACTGCTTCTCGGGCGACCTCGCGATGGCGCGCGAGTGCGTCGAGCGCGGCTACTACCTCTCCTTCGCCGGGACGGTGACCTTCAAGAACGCCCGGACCCTGCGCGACGCCCTCACCGTCACGCCCCTCTCACAGATCCTCGTCGAGACGGACGCGCCCTACCTGACGCCGTCACCGCATCGGGGTGCGACGAACGCCTCCTACCTCGTGCCGCACACCATCCGGGCCATGGCGGGCGTGCTCAACGTGGACGTCCCGACGCTCTGCCAGGCGGTCTCGGAGAACTCGGAGAGGATCTACGGGCCCTGGTCCTGACGCCGCCGGACAGCGCCTTACCTCATCGGACGACCGTTACCGAAATTTGACCTTTCGGGTATTGCGGGTTCAGGCTGGGTAGCTGTTGGCCGGATGCCGCCCCGCATCGGACCCTCATCGAGACCCCGCTGGAATGACCCGGTGGGGACCCTCCGAGGGTCCTGAGAGCGCGTGACACCCGGGGAGTTCGACGTTCGGAGAGTTTTGATTTCGCGCAAGTTCAAGGTCATCGCCGGTGCCGGCGCCGCCTTGCTGCTCACCGCCGGTGGCGTCGGAGCAGCCCAGTACGACAAGGCGGTGAACCTGTCCGTTGACGGCACGTCCACCGCAACGCACGTCTTCGGAAGCACGGTCGGTGACCTGCTCGAGAGCGAAGGCATCACCGTCAAGGATGGTGACGTGGTCTATCCGGCCGTCGACGCGCCGCTCTCGGACGGCGACAACGTCACGGTCAGGTACGCCCGGATGCTCAACCTCACCATCGACGGTCAGGAGAAGCAGATCCGGACGACGGAGACCACCGTCGACGCGGCTCTGCTCGCGCTCGGCCTGCACACCGACGGCGCCCGCATCTCGGTCTCCCGATCGGCTCCCATCGGGCGCCAGGGCCTGGACCTGACGGTCGTCACGCCCAAGGCGGTGACCGTCGTCGCCGACGGCAAGACGACGAACAAGACCGTGGTGGCGGCAACCGTCGCCGAGGCGCTCAAGCAGCTCCGCGTCGACTACGACTCGAACGACAAGATCTCGCCGGCTCCGGCCACCGCCCTCAAGGCCGGGATGAAGGTCGTCGTCAAGGACGTCACGACGAAGACGACGACCCGAACCGAGGCCATCGCCCACAAGACGATCCGCACGCAGACCGCTGACCTCTACGAGGGCACGACGAAGGTGAGCAAGCGGGGCGTCGACGGCGTCCGCCGCGTGACCGAGCGCGCGACGATCGTCGACGGCAAGGTCACGACGACGAAGAAGGTCTCCTCGAAGGTGACGAAGGCGCCGGTCGACGAGGTGGTCCTCGTCGGCACCAAGCAGCGTCCCGCGCCGGCGCCGACCACGACGACCACGACGGACTCCGGCGGTTCGTCCGGCGGCACGTCCGGTGGCCTCAACCTGGCTCGCTCGGACATGTGGGACCGCGTCGCCCAGTGCGAGTCGGGCGGCAACTGGTCCATCAACACGGGCAACGGCTACTACGGCGGCCTCCAGTTCGCCTTCTCGACCTGGCTCGCCTACGGCGGTGACGACTTCGCGCCGCGCGCCGACCTCGCCTCCCGAGCGGAGCAGATCACGGTGGCCAACCGGGTCTACGCCGACAACGGGTTGTCGCAGTGGGGCTGCAAGGGCTGACCGAAACCCGGGCTGACCGAAACCAGAGCCAGCCCAAGGGCTCCCGACCGTCATCGCGGTCGGGAGCCCTTCGGCCATGTCCT
The DNA here is from genome assembly GCF_032907665.1 of Intrasporangium sp. Classification (GTDB taxonomy): domain Bacteria; phylum Actinomycetota; class Actinomycetes; order Actinomycetales; family Dermatophilaceae; genus Intrasporangium. Next base: position 9,792 of record NZ_JAJJPG010000100.1, on the reverse strand, counting down.
GCGACAGGCAGCAGGTCAGCGGCTCGTGGGAACGAGGCCGATCGGGGGTACCCATAGGGTGTGCCCATGACCAAGGAGGCCGCGGAAGCAGCCGATGCCACCGCCGACACTGCCGCCGGCACCGAGTCGGCCCAGTCGCCGACGTCGCCGGAGTCGCCGACGTCGGCAGAGTCGGCAGCACTGCTCGGGCCGGCCCAGGTCCGTGAGCTCGCCCAGCGGCTCGACCTGCGCCCGACCAAGCAGTGGGGGCAGAACTTCGTCGTCGACGCCAACACGGTCCGCAAGATCGTTCGCGTTGCCGGGGTCGGGAGCGACGACGTCGTCGTCGAGGTCGGGCCGGGGCTCGGCTCCCTCACCCTGGCCCTGCTCCCCGTCGTGCGCCACGTCACCGCCATCGAGGTCGACCCGCGCCTTGCGGGTGCCCTCGAGGACACCGTGCGGTCCCTCCAGCCGGGCAACGTCGACAAGCTGCGCCTCGTCGCCGGCGATGCCCTGACCATCACGAAGCTGCCCGGACCGAAGCCGACGGCGCTCGTGGCCAACCTGCCCTACAACATCTCCGTGCCGGTCGTGCTGTCCTTCCTCGAGCACTTCCCGTCGATCCGGCGGGCGCTCGTCATGGTCCAGCTCGAGGTGGCGGAGCGCCTCGCCGCCAAGCCGGGCAGCAGGACCTACGGCGTGCCGAGCCTCAAGGCAGCCTGGTACGCCGACGTCGTGCTCGCCGGCCGGGTCGGTCGCAACGTCTTCTGGCCGGCCCCGAACGTCGACTCCGGCCTGGTCTCCCTCGTGCGGCGCGACCCGCCGGAGACCAGTGCGAGTCGTGAGGAGGTCTTCCGGTGCATCGACGCGGCGTTCCTCCAACGACGCAAGTCGTTGCGGGCCGCACTCGCCAGGTGGGCGGGGTCACCGGCCCGGGCAGAGGCAGCGCTCGTCGCCGCAGGCGTCGATCCGAAGGCTCGGGGGGAGCAGCTCGACATCGCCACCTTCGCCCGCATCGCCGAGCACCAGGGCGAGCCCGCTGTCCCCGGCACCATAGGGTGACCGCATGACCGTCGCCCCGACACCGCCACAGTCGGTGACCGTGCGTGCCCCGGCCAAGGTCAACCTCGAGCTGCGCGTCGGGCGGCTCCGGCCCGACGGCTACCACGACCTCGCCACGGTCTTCCAGGCCGTGTCCCTCTACGACGAGGTGTCGGTGGCTCGCTGGGACGAGTGGCAGGTCGTTCCCGGCGGGACCTACGCCGACCACATCCCCACCGGCAACGGCAACCTTGCCGTCCGCGCCGCCAAGCTCGTCGCTGACCAGTGGGACATCGACGACGTGCTGTCCATCCGGATCGACAAGGACATCCCGGTCGCAGGCGGCATGGCCGGTGGGTCGGCGGACGCCGCGGCCACCCTGCTCGCCTGCGACCACCTCTGGGGGCTCGGGCTCGAGCGCGACGAGCTGAGCGAGCTCGCCGCCGAGCTCGGCAGTGACGTGTCCTTCCCCCTCGCAGGCGGGAACGCCATGGGTTCAGGCCGCGGCGAGCAGCTTGCACCCGTCCTCGCCCGCGGCACGTTCCACTGGGTCTTCGCGATCAGCGACACCGGCCTGTCGACACCGGACGTCTACCGAGAGCTCGACCGGCTCCGCTCTGCGGGGGGACAGGACCCGACCGACCCCGACCACCCTGCCGAGGTGAGCCCCGAGGTCATGGCCGCGCTGCGCAGCGGCGATGCGCGAGCCCTCGGCGCGGCCCTGCACAACGACCTCGACGAGGCCGCCTTCTCCCTGCGTCCGGAGCTGCGCATGCTGCGCGACGCCGGGGTCGAGTTCGGCGCCCTCGGCGGCGTCGTCAGCGG
>NZ_JAJJPG010000100.1:0-7847 GCF_032907665.1 Intrasporangium sp. | reverse complement strand
TGGCATCCGGTTCGTGTCGAGGTCGGGCGAGGCCTTAGGGTCGGATCGCCATGCCACCTGCTCCCGCCAGCCTCGTCAACCTCGAGCGCGTGTCCCTCGTCTTCGGGACGACCCACGTCCTCGACGACGTGTCGGCCGGGGTGCTCGCCGGCGACCGCATCGGCATCGTCGGCCGCAACGGCGGCGGCAAGTCGACGCTGCTGCGGGTCATCGCCGGGCTCCAGGAGCCGGACGAGGGGCGCGTGTCACGACAGGGCGGCACCGACGGGATCCGCGTCGGGATCCTCTCCCAGGACGACTCGCTCGACCCCGGCCACACCGTCCGAGAAGCGGTTCTGCGGGACCGGCCCGACCACGTGTGGGCGGGCGAGCCCCGGATCCGCGATGTCCTCACCGGACTCCTCGGCGGGATCGAGGCCCCCGACGTCGGGGGGCTCGACGCCGTCGTCGGCCCGATGTCCGGTGGGGAGCGACGCCGCCTCGCGCTCGCGCAGCTCCTCGTCGACGACCCCGAGCTGCTGCTGCTCGACGAGCCGACCAACCATCTCGACGTCGAGGGCGTCGCATGGCTCGCCGAGCACCTGGCGACGCAGCGCCCCCGCCCCGGCAACGCCACGGTGGCGATCACCCACGACCGGTGGTTCCTCGACGCGTATGCCACGCTGACGTGGGAGGTCGAGGACGGGCAGGTGAACCCCTTCGAGGGAGGCTACGCCGCGTATGTCCTCGCCAAGGCGGAGCGCGACCGGCTGGCCGGCCTCGCCGCGGACCGCCGCGCCAACCTCATGCGCAAGGAGCTCGCGTGGCTGCGCCGCGGCCCACCCGCACGCACGAGCAAACCGAAGTTCCGCATCGACGCGGCCAACGCCCTCATCGCGGACGAGCCGCCGCTTCGCAACTCCGTCGAGCTCGCGACCTTCGCGACGAAGCGGCTCGGCAAGGACGTGCTCGACCTCGAGGACGCGACGGTCGTCGTGGGGGAGGCCCCCGACGAACGGGTCATCCTCGACCGCGTCACGTGGCGACTTGCGCCCGGCGAACGGGTCGGCATCGTCGGCGTCAACGGTGCCGGCAAGTCGACGCTCCTGCGGGCGATCACGGGCGAGCAACCCCTGACGAGCGGTCGCCGCAAGGTCGGCAAGACCGTGTCCATCGCGCACCTCACGCAGGAGGTGCGCGAGCTCGACCGCTTCACCTCCTGGCGGGTCATCGAGGCGATCGAGGACGTCCGGCAGTGGACCACGCTGGGTGGCAAGGAGATCAGCGCCGGCCAGCTCGCGACGCGCCTCGGCTTCCCGGGTGGACGGCAGCAGGCGCGCGTCGGCGATCTCTCCGGCGGAGAGCGGCGGCGTCTCCAGCTGACCCGCCTCCTGCTCGGGGAGCCGAACGTCCTCATCCTCGACGAACCGACCAACGACCTCGACATCGAGACCCTCGCCGGCCTCGAGGACGTCCTCGACGGGTGGGTGGGCACGCTCGTCGTCGTCAGCCACGACCGTTACCTGCTCGAGCGGGTGTGCGACCACCAGCTCGCGCTCCTCGGCGACGGGCGCCTGCGCGACCTGCCCGGCGGGGTCGACGAGTACCTGCGCCTGCGCGCCGCAACCCCACGCGGAGCCGGCCGTATGCCGCTGAGCAGGCCCAGCGGCATACGTGACCTCCCCGACGGGGCTGGGTCAGCGCCCTCCGGCGCACCCGGCGCGAGTCCGTCGGAGGTGCGCGATGCACGCAAGGTGATGGCGCGCATTGAGAAGCAGCTGTCGAGGCTGGCCGACCGTGAGGCCCGCCTGCACGGCGAGATGGCCGAGGCGGCAACCGATCCCGTCGCACTCGCCGACCTCAACACCAAGCTCCAGGACGTCGTCGCCGAGAAGGAGGAGCTCGAGCACGAGTGGCTCGAGGCGGCAGAGATCGTCGGCTGAGCGCCGCACACGTACCCGTGCCGAGGTCCCGGGCTCCGGTGCCGGTGCAGTACATCGCTGCAAAGCGCCTCCATGACGCCGCATCGGGCCATACGGTGGTGAGTGGCTCGGGGAGTGCAACAGGGGAGGCGGACCCATGCTGACCAGGCGGACATTCCTCAGGTACACCGGCGCCACGACGTTGACGCTCTTCGCAACGACGGCCGCAGGACATCGGATCGCGGTCGCGAGCATCCCCGGGGGGAGCCTCGACCCGGCAACCATCCCGAAGTTCGTGTCGCCGCTGCTCATCCCGCCGGCGATGCCGCGGACGGCGACGATCCCGCGGCGGGGCGGGCCCAACATCGACTACTACGAGATCGCGATGCGGCAGTTCGAGCAGCAGGTGCTGCCGCCGGGGCAGCCGGCGACCACGGTGTGGGGCTACGGCCCCGCCGGGCCGGGCACGGCGCTGCACCACGCGCCCTCCTTGACGATCGAGGCGACGACCGACGTCCCCGTCCGGGTGCGCTGGGTCAACGACCTCGTCGACGCCGAGGGGCGCGCGCTGCCGCACCTGCTGCCGGTCGACCCGACGCTGCACTGGGCGAACCCGGAGCAGCTCCCCGACGCGCACGGGCACCACGGGACGGACCACACGCCCGACTTCACCGGTCGCGTGTTCGTCCCGCCGGAGGAGTACGACGACCCGACGACCCAGTACACGACCTACCGGGGCCCGGTTCCCATCATCACGCACGTCCACGGGGCCGAGGGTGTCGGTGAGGAGAGCGACGGCTACACCGAGGCGTGGTACCTGCCCGACGCGACGGACCTCGACCCCGGCCTCGCACGAGGCGGGCGCTGGCACGCCTACGTGGCAGGGGTGGTCGAGGATCGCTTCGGCGTCGCCCCTGAGGCCGGTGCCCTGACGAGTCAGTACCCCAACGTCAACCGGCCCTCGACGATGTGGTTCCACGACCACGCCCTCGGCATGACCAGACTCAACGTCTACACGGGTCCGGCCGGGTTCTTCCTCCTGCGTGACAACTCCGGCCGCGACGGCCCGATCCGTGATGCCCGCACCGGTGGTCGGGCCACGCTGCCCGGGCCTGCTCCCCGACGCACCGACCCACCGAACGGCAAGACCTACTACGAGATCCCGATCGCCATCCAGGACCGCTCCTTCAACGCGGACGGCTCCCTCTTCTACCCGGACTCGCGCACCTTCTTCGACGGCGTCACCGGGCCCTGGGTCCCCGAGTCCGACCTCCCACCGGTCTGGAACCCGGAGTTCTTCGGCAACACCCTCATCGTCAACGGCCACGTCTGGCCACACCTCGAGGTCGAGCAGCGGCGCTACCGCTTCCGGGTGCTCAACGGCTGCCAGTCCCGTGTGCTCCTCCTGGACTTCGACGGCATCCCGGGGGCCGACGTCTGGCAGATCGGCAACGAGGGCGGCCTGCTCCCGGAGACGGTCCACGTCACCGGTGCGCTCGACGGCAAGGTCCTCCTCGGGCCGGCCGAGCGGGCCGACCTGGTCGTGGACTTCTCCGACGTGCCCGTCGGCGGCTGGGTGCTGCGCAACGCCGGGCCTGACGAGCCCTTCGGCGGTGGGGAGTTCGACCCTGCCGATCCCGACACCACTGGTCAGGTGATGGAGTTCCGCGTCGGGCGGGCGCGCACGCCGGACCGCTCGACGCCGCCGCAGCACCTCGTGCTGCCCCCGATCCCGGACCTGCCGGAGCCGGACCGCGTGCGTCGGGTCGCGCTCATCGAGGCGATGTCGATAGCGGCCGAGGACGCGCCCGCGCGGGCCCTGCTGGGCGTCGTCGACGGCGACCCCGCCGAGCCGGCGGGCGGACAGGTCTTCGTGCGGGAGTGGCATGACGAGGTCACCGAAGACCCGGGTGAGGGCTCCACCGAGGTCTGGGAGATCTACAACACCACCGGTGACGCGCACCCGATCCACGTCCACGAGGTGGCCTTCGAGGTGGTGAGCCGCCAGCCGATCCACGTCGAGGAGTCACACGGCGACGGCGGGCACCTGAGCGGGCACCGGCCCGAGGCCATCGGCGTCGTGAGGCTTCCGGCCGACAGTGCACCGCGCGGTCCGGAGCCGGGGGAGGGCGGCCGCAAGGACACCGTGATCGCCTACCCCGAGGAAGTGACGCGGATCCGGATGGAGTTCGACACCGCCGGGCGGTTCGTCTGGCACTGCCACATCCTCGAGCACGAGGACCACGAGATGATGCGGCCGCTCCAGGTGGGTCCTGCCAAGCCCGGGCAGCCCACCTGACCTCACTCCCACGGAACCGGCCCTTGAAAGTATCTTGATATCAAGATACTTTTTGGGGCATGCAGATGACTCTCCACCACGTCCAGGTCTCGGGTCCCGTCGGCTGCGAGGACGCGATGCGAGCCTTCTACGGTGCAGTCCTCGGGATGACCGAGCTGGAGAAGCCGGAACGCCTGCGAGCCCGTGGGGGAGCCTGGTTCCGCTCCGGCGGGGTCGAGATCCACGTCGGCATCGAGGAGGGCTTCAGGCCCGCTCGAAAGGCCCACCCCGGCATCGCGGTCGACGACCTCGATGCGCTCGCGGCACGGGTGACGGCTGCAGGAGCGCCGGTGACCTGGGACGACAACATTGCCGGCCTGCGACGTTTCCACACGAGCGACCCGGTGGGCAACCGTCTCGAGTTCCAGCAGGGCTGAGCGGTGGCCCGCCGGGACGTCGCTCACTCGCCTGTCGACTCGAGCGGTGCGAGCATCCGGCGCAACAGCGAGGCCAAGGTGGCCTGTTCGGCGGGGGAGAGCTCGGACAGGAGAGACTTCTCCTGCTCGATGAGGTCCGCCATCGCCGCGTCCACCGCGTCACGGCCCCGCGGCGTGAGGCGCACGAGCACGCCGCGGCGGTCATCGGGGTCGGGACGGCGCTCGACGAGGCCGCTCCGCTCGAGGCGGTCGACCCGGTTCGTCATCGTGCCGGACGTCACCAGCGTCTGCTGGACGAGCTGTCCGGGCGAGAGCTCATATGGCTCCCCAGCTCGCCTCAGGGCGGAGAGGACATCGAAGGCCCATCCGTCGAGGAGGTGCTCGGAGAAGGCGGATCCCCTCGCCAGATCGAGGCGGCGGGCTAGCCTCGACACACGAGACAGCACCTCCAGCGGGCTGACGTCGAGGTCGGGGCGTTCCCGACGCCACGCGGACACGACGACATCGACGTCGTCGGCGGGCACGCGGTCGGGGCTCATGGAGCCACTCTAGAAGCATCGTCAAGACTCTTGACATCAAGCAAAGGGAGGAAGGAATGGGCAACTCGGTGAGACAGGACGACACCGGAGGTGCAGCCGTGGTGCGCGGGACGGTGAGTCCCACGCCGGAGGCAGCAGAGACGCCGCCCGATGCCGCCTGGGACCCGGCCCAGTACGGGCGCTTCGCGGAGGAGCGCAGCCGGCCGTTCCACGAGCTCGTTGCCCGCATCCGCACCCCGTCACCCCGACGCGTGCTGGACCTCGGCTGTGGGCCGGGTGAGCTCACCCTCCAGCTCGCCCAGCGGTGGCCGGACGCGCACGTCATCGGACTGGACAGCTCCCCGGAGATGCTCGAGAGGGCGCGCGCGCTCGACGTGGACGCACGGGTCGAGTGGGCCCAGTCCCGCGCCGAGGACTGGGTGGACGCGGCCGGCGGCGAGCCCTTCGACGTCATCGTGACCAACGCGACCCTGCAGTGGGTGCCGACCCATCTGCGCCTCATCCCCGCCTGGTTCGGGGCGCTCCGGCCCGGCGGCACGTTCGCGATGCAGGTGCCCGCGAACTTCGATGCCCCCTCGCATCGGCTCATGCGGGAGGTCGCGGCTCGTCATGCCCGCGCCGAGGACCTCGCTCCGGGCCTCGACCGGGCCCGCTCGGTCGCGCTGCTCGAGACCTATGCGGCGCTCCTGCTCGACCTCGGAGCCGAGGTCGACGCCTGGGAGACCACCTACCTCCAGGTCCTGGCCACCCGCGAGGATGCGGCCCACCCGGTGCTCGAGTGGGTCCGCGGCACCGGCCTGCGGCCGGTCCTCGGGGTGCTCACCGAGGCCGAGGAGCGCGCAGCTTTCCTCACCGACTACGAGCGGGAGCTGGACCTGGCCTATCCCCGCCGTGGCTTCGGTGTGCTCTTCCCCTTCACGCGCCTCTTCGCGGTCGGGCGCAAGCCTGACTCCGCCGCGGAGAAGATGACCGAAGAACCAGCAGAAATCGCGTCATGAACCCGGCCGACCGTCGTCTACTCAGTGACGACGGTCCCACAGACTCCCGCTCGTCAGGGGAGGGAGTGCCTCTGACCGGATCTGACCGCCGTCAGGTTCCGCCCTTCCGGGGGTTTCGTGGAGGGGACTCCTCGGGAGGGCGGAACCACCCTCATCCACACTCACCCTCCCCGACCCGGTCCCGTCGATTCGACGTGGATCTCGCCCGCTTGGCACACTGGTCAGGGCTCGGGCAACGTCGGAAGGTGGCTCGTGGCGGCTGATATGTCCATGTGGTCGAGCGAGGCGTGGTCCTCGGCGGCCGACATGTACCTCCTGGCGCGCAGTCGGGAGGGCTCGGCCGAGGCGTTCGGTGAGCTCTGGCGTCGGCACCTGTCGGCTGCCTACGCGGTCGCCGGACGATACCGGGGCCGGACCGCGGCGGAAGACATCGTCGCCGAGGCCTCCGCCCGCGTCTTCGCGCTGATCCAGGAAGGCAAGGGTCCGGACGAGCACTTCCGTGCCTACTTCCTGTCGGCCGTGCGAACCGTTGCCATCGACCACAGCCGCCGGGAGCTCAAAGTCGTCCCCGCCGAGGACGAGACGCTCGAGCAGCTCGGCGAGCCGGTGCTCGAGGACCTCGACGAGGGCTTCGATGCAGACCTGGTCCGCACGGCCTTCCGCGGCCTGTCCGAGCGGGACCAGCGCGTCCTCTGGCACACGACTGTCGAGGGAGAGGCGCCCCGCGCCCTTGCACCCGCGCTCGGGATGTCGGCCAATGCCGTCAGCGCCCGGGCCATGCGGGCGCGTGAGGCGTTGCGCGCGCAGTACCTCGACGCCTGCGCCCGGCGCAGCCTGCCCGCGGCCGACAGCGACGAGTGCCGGTGGGCCATCGCGCACCTCGGCGCCCACGTCCGGGGCCGCCTGCCGAAGCGGCAGAAGGCTCGCATCGAGGAGCACCTGCGCACGTGCGACCACGCCTCGACCGTCGCCGCGGACCTGCGGGCGATCCACGCCGAGTTCCCGGCGCTCCTCGTTCCGTTCGTCTTCCTCGCCGGTCTCAGCACGACTGGCTTCGTCAGTGCCACGGCGATTGCGGGCCTCACCTCGGCCGCGGGTGCCGCCGCCGCTGGGAGTGCGGGTGCCGCCGGAGCGGCTGGGCCGGCCGGTGTCGCGAGCGCCGGAGGGGCTGCAGGGTCGGGCGAGGCCGCGGCCACGGCCGCCGGCGCGGGAGGTGCTGTCGGTGCTGCGCCGGTCCCGAGCACCCCACCCGCTCCCGGCGTCGGTGACACCCTCGGACAGCTCGCTGGCCGGGCCACCACCCTGGTGGCAGGCGTCGCGATCGGGGTCGGGCTCGCCAGCGCGGCACCGGTGCCCGCCGAGCCGACCGTGGCTGCACGGCCTCCCGCCGTCACGGTGCCGAGCCCCACCCAGAGCCCGACCCAGATCCCAACCCAGAGCCCGACCCTGAGCCCGACCCCGGCCCCGCCGCCGGCGGCTCCACCACCCACGACGACGGCTGCTCCGGTCCCGCCAGTCCCAGCACCGGCGCCCCGGGCGACGCCGCGGCCGCTGCCCCCCTCATCCCCCGTCACGCTTCCCCGTGCCCCCGCTCCCTCGCCGCCGGCGCCGCCGCCCCCGCCCGTGAGCCCCACCCCCCCGCCACCGGTGACGACGCGACCTCCCCCCCCGCGGACGACTGCCGACGTGGCGCC
>NZ_JAJJPG010000099.1:12339-14273 GCF_032907665.1 Intrasporangium sp. | reverse complement strand
TGGCCAGGAGGCCGTAGCGGTAGAACCGCTCGATGTCGTTGCCCTTGAACGTCGATCCGTCTCCCCAGATCGAGACGGCGTCCTCGTGCATGGCGCGGACGAGTAGCGTGCCGGTGACGACCCGACCCAGAGGCGTGGTGTTGAAGTAGGTCTTGCCCCCGCTGCGGATGTGGAATGCTCCGCAGGCGATCGCGGACAGTCCCTCCTCGACGAGGGCGGTCTTGCAGTCGACGAGGCGCGAGATCTCCGCACCGTACTGCCCGGCCCGGCCGGGGATGGAATCGATGTCCGGCTCGTCGTACTGGCCGAGATCGGCGGTGTAGGTGCAGGGCTCTGCGCCCTTCTCGCGCATCCACGCGACAGCCACCGAGGTGTCGAGGCCGCCCGAGAAGGCGATCCCGACTCGTTCACCGACAGGGAGCGACGTCAAGACTTTGGACACGCCTGCAAGTATATGCACAATCACGCATAGTTATCCACGCGGATTCCCGCGCCGCGCGTGAGGGCAGCCACACCGGACCGGTCGGGGGGCTTCCGGGATCTACCGTGGCCGTAGGGGTGAGGTGGGATGACGGACCCGATGACCTGCACGCGTGGGCGGCCGCCACGCGCCGATCGGACGCGCTGGTGGAGTGCCTGGGCAGGCCTGCTGATCCGGCTGGTCGTCGCCATGTCCGTCACAGGCGCACTCGGGCTGCTCGTGTTCGCCGCGCCGGCTCACGCGGCGGAGGAGGAACGGACAGCCGAGCTCGTCCTCTTCTGGGGCGACGGCTGCCCGCACTGCGCCGACGAGAAGGCGTGGCTGGAGACGGCGGCCGAGCAGTACCCGGGACTCCGCATCACGATGTACGAGGTCTGGTACGACGAGTCGAACCAGCAGGTCCTCCTCGACGCTGCGGCGCGGCTGGGCTTCGAGCCCTCAGGCGTACCCGTCACCATCGTCGGCGACCGCTACTGGATCGGGTGGTCCGAGTCCCTGCGGCCCGAGATCGAGGCCGCGATCGAAGCGGAGCTCGCCGCTGCGGAGACGGCCGGCCCGCCGGCACCGCCTCCGGCGACGTCGATGCCGACGCAACGAGCACCGACGAGCGTTGACGTCCCCCTCGTCGGGCCGGTGGAGGTCAGGGGCGACTCACTCGTCCTGTCGACCGTCCTCATCGGCTTCGTCGACGGAGTGAACCCGTGCTCGTTGTGGGTGATCTCGGTCCTGCTCGCCATCATCGTCCGCACCGGCAGTCGTCGCAGGGTGGTCGCGGTCGGCGCCGCGTTCCTGCTCGTCACCGCCCTGATGTATGCCGTCTACATCGCGGGCATCTATTCCGCATTGACGTTCGTCGGCCACCTCGGGGCCATCCAGGTCGGCGTGGCCCTCGTGGCCGGCATCTTCGGTGCCGTGAGCGTCAAGGACTACTTCGCCTTCAAGAAGGGTCTGTCGTTCACCATTCCCGATGCGTCGAAACCCGGCATCTACCAGCGGATGCGCAGGGTCGCGGGCGAGCGCGCCCTCCTGCCGGCCCTCGGCGCCACCGTGCTCCTCGCGATCGGGGTCTCGCTGCTCGAGACACCGTGCACGGCCGGTTTCCCGGTGCTCTGGGCGGGCCTGCTGCAGGCCAACGACGTGAGCACGCCCGAGGCGGTCGCCCTCTTCGCGCTCTACCTCGTGCCGTTCCTCATCGACGAGGTGGTCGTCTTCGCCGTGGCCGTGGCCACCCTGCGCGCGACGAAGCTGCAGGAGCGACACGGGCGGGTGCTCAAGCTCGCGGCCGGTGTGATGATGCTGGCTCTCGCGGTGACGGTGCTCGTCCGCCCCGAGGCCATGACGAACCCGCTGGCAGCACTCGCGGTCTTCGCCGCCGCCCTCGCCGTCGCGGTCGCCGTCCACCTCGTGACGCGGGCCGTGCGGGGTTCCCGGTGGGCTGAGACCCGGGCCTGAG
>NZ_JAJJPG010000099.1:0-12239 GCF_032907665.1 Intrasporangium sp. | reverse complement strand
CTGAGCGGCATACGGCCTCCTACGACTCGCCGCCGGCGTTTCCGGAGGTGCCCGCCGTGACGTCGTGGAGCCGGTAGCGCTCGGCGGCCTGCGCCGGCACATCGGCCGGGACCTTGCCCTCCTTGGCGAGGAGCTGGAGGGCCCGAACCGCGATCGACGGTCCGTCGATGTGGAAGAAGCGGCGAGCAGCCGGCCTGGTGTCGGAGAAGCCGAAGCCATCGGCGCCCAGGGAGGCGTAGGTGCCGGGGACCCACTCGCGGATCTGGTCCTGGACGGCCCGCATGTAGTCGGACACGGCGATCACCGGGCCCTCGGCGTCCTGGAGGCACGTGGTCACCCAGGGGACGCGGCGCTCCTCATCGGGGTGGAGGAACTCCTGCTCGTCGGCGGCGAGGCCGTCGCGACGCAGCTCGTTCCACGAGGTGACGGACCAGACGTCCGCCGCCACGCCCCAGTCGTCGGCGAGGAGCTGCTGGGCCTCGAGGGCCCACGGCACACCGACGCCGGAGGCGAGCAGCTGCGCGCGCGCCGGAGTGTGCTGCCACCCGTCGGTCTTGGCCGTGGACAGCTTGTACATCCCCTTGAGGAGGCCCTCCACGTCGAGGTTCTCCGGCTCCTGGGGCTGGACGAGGGGCTCGTTGTAGACGGTGAGGTAGTAGATGACGTTCGGCGAAGTGCCGTCCTGGCCCTCTCCGTACATGCGGCGCAGCCCGTCTTGGACGATGTGGGCGATCTCGTAGCCGTAGGCGGGGTCGTAGTGCACCACGCCGGGGTTGGTCGAGGCGAGCAGCGGGCTGTGGCCGTCAGCATGCTGGAGGCCCTCTCCCGTGAGGGTGGTCCGACCTGCCGTCGCACCGATGAGGAAGCCCCGCGTCATCTGGTCCGCCGCTGCCCAGAGTCCGTCGCCGGTGCGCTGGAAGCCGAACATCGAGTAGAAGACGTAGACGGGGATCATCGGCTCGCCGTGAGTCGCGTAGGACGTGCCGGCGGCGGTGAACGCTGCGACGGAGCCTGCCTCGTTGATCCCGAGGTGGAGGATCTGGCCCTGCTCGTGCTCGCGGTAGGCGAGCATGAGCTCGGCGTCGACGGGGGTGTAGTCCTGCCCGCCCGGGTTGTAGATCTTGATCGTCGGGAAGAAGGCATCCATCCCGAAGGTGCGTGCCTCGTCGGGGATGATCGGCACGATCCGCTTGCCGAACTCCTTGTCACGCAAGAGGTCCTTGAGCAGACGGACGAAGGCCATCGTCGTGGCGACCTCCTGCTTGCCCGAGCCCTTCTTGAGCTGCGCGTAGGCCTCGTCGCCGGGCAGCTTGATGGGGTCGTAGGCGACGCGGCGGCGGGGGAGCGTGCCACCGAGCTTGGCTCGTCGTTCGAGGGAGTACTTCACGACGGGGTGATCGGGGCCGGGGTGGTAGTAGGGGGGCTGGTACGGGTCGGCCTCGAGCTGCTCATCGGTGATGGGGATGCGGAGGGAGTCGCGGAAGGCCTTGAGGTCCTCCAGCGTCATCTTCTTCATCTGGTGCGTGGCGTTGCGGCCCGCGAAGTGCGAGCCGAGGCTGTAGCCCTTGATCGTCTTGGCGAGGATGACGGTGGGCTGGCCGGTGTGCTCCATGGCGGCCTTGTATGCGGCGTAGACCTTGCGGTAGTCATGGCCTCCGCGCTTGAGGTTCCACCACACCTCGTCGTCGGTCCAGTCCTCGACCATCTTGAGCGTGCGGGGGTCACGGGCGAAGAAGTGGTCGCGCACGTACTTGCCGTCGTTGGCCCGGAACGTCTGGTAGTCACCGTCGCTCGTCTGGTTCATGATGTGGACGAGGGCGCCGTCCCGGTCGGCAGCCAGCAGCGGGTCCCATCCGCGACCCCAGACAACCTTGATGACGTTCCAGCCGGCGCCCCGGAAGAACGCCTCCAGCTCCTGGATGATCTTGCCGTTGCCGCGGACCGGCCCATCGAGTCGCTGCAGGTTGCAGTTGATGACGAAGGTGAGGTTGTCGAGCTCCTCGTTGGCCGCGATCTGCAGGACGCCGCGCGACTCGGGCTCGTCCATCTCGCCGTCGCCGAGGAACGCCCAGACGTGTTGCTGGCTCGTGTCCTTGATGCCGCGGTTGTGCAGGTACTTGTTGAACTGGGCCTGGTAGATGGCGTTCATCGGGCCGAGGCCCATCGACACCGTCGGGAACTCCCAGTAGTCCGGGAGCAGCCGCGGGTGCGGGTAGGACGGCACGGCCTCGATCTGGCCGTCGACCACGTGGCTCTTCTCCTGGCGGAATCCGTCGAGATCAGCCTCGGAGAGGTGGCCCTCGAGGAAGGAGCGGGCGTACATGCCGGGCGAGGCGTGGCCCTGGAAGAAGACGTGGTCGCCGCCACCGGGGTGGTCCTTGCCGCGGAAGAAGTGGTTGAACCCGACCTCGTAGAGAGTCGCCGCCGAGGCATAGGTGGAGATGTGGCCCCCCACGCCGATCTCGGGGCGCTGGGCCCGGTGGACCATGATCGCGGCGTTCCAGCGCAGGTAGCGGCGGAACTCCCGCTCGACCTCCTCGTCGCCGGGGAACCACGGCTCACGCTCCGGGGGGATCGTGTTGATGTAGTCGGTGGCCGTGAGGGACGGCACCCCGACCTGCTGCTGCCGCGCTCGCTCGATGAGCTTGAGCATCACGTATCGAGCCCGAGTCCGACCCTTCTCGTCGAGGACGGCGTCGAGGGACTCGAGCCATTCCTGCGTCTCCTCCGGATCGGTGTCGGGGAGCTGGCTGGGGATGCCGTTGAGGATGGGTCCGGGCTCGGCTGCCACGATTGTGGATCCTTTCTCGTCGCCACGCGTCGCAGCCGGTCGGCCACGGCGCTGCTCTCCCATCCTCCCCCAAAGCGTGGCGGTCGTCACACCCGGGGCCACGCCCGTGGAGGACGGTGACTGCGAGGAGGGACGGGGTGCATGGCGCGCCGAACCGGACGAAGGGCGCCGCTGGACGGCGGTTGCGCGATAACGTCGGACCGGGTGCACTGGTGTGCACGTGATCCATGGGTGGCCTCCCCTCCTCGCCCTCGACGAAAGGAACGGTGACAGTGAGCACGACCGCGGGAGCGGCGTCTCTCGCCAAGCTCGGATTCGCCCCGGGACAGATCATCCAGGAGTTCGGCTACGACGACGACGTCGATGACGACCTGCGGTTTGCGATCGAGGACGTGGTCGGGAGCGACCTCGAGGACGAGGACTTCAACGACGGCGCGGACGGCGTCGTCATCTGGTACCGCGACGGTGACGACGACCTCGTGGACCTGCTCGTCGACGCGCTGACGAAGCTCTTCGACGCCGGCTACATCGTGCTCCTCACGCCCAAGCAGGGTCGTCCGGGGCACGTGGAGGCCAGCGACGTGGAGGAGGCGGCGTCCACGGCCGGGCTCACCACCGGCGGGCAGGTCAACGTCGCCGCCGAGTGGACGGGCGCCCGACTCATGCCGCCCAAGGGTCCCCGCCGCTGACGCAGGAGGCCCGGGGACTGGCACACTTGCGGGCATGACGCCTGCCCCCTCGAAGTCAGAGGCCCGTTCCCCACGCGTCGGCGAGCTCGCTCCGGACTTCACCCTCGTCGACCAGCACGGCGTGGACGTCACGCTCTCGTCGGTCCGGGGAGCGAAGTTCGCGGCCGTCGTGTTCTATCCCTTCGCGTTCTCGGGGATCTGCACGGGAGAGCTGCGCGAGATCCGTGACGGACTCGAGGACTTCCAGGACGGCGACGTGCAGGTCTTCACGATCTCGTGCGACGCGATGTACTCCCTGCGGGCCTGGGCCGACCTCGAGGGCCACTTCTTCCCCCTGCTCAGCGACCACTGGCCACACGGTGAGGTGGCGCGCCGCTACGGAGTCTTCAACGAGGACCAGGGTGCGCCGCTGCGGGCCACCTTCCTCGTCGACCGCGACGGCCTGGTGGCCTGGAGCGAGGTCAACGGTCCGGGTGAGGGGCGCGACTTCGTCAGCTACCGAGCGGCCCTGGCATCGCTGCGCGAGCGCACCCGCTGACGCCCACAACACGCCCGGCAGTGCGCAACGCACGGCAGATATTTCAGGGGTGATTTGCCGGGTGCCGGGCGTGTTGCCGGGTGGTCCGAGGCTCGCTCTGCGGCGTCGTCCCGGGGGTGGGAGGTGCGAGGTCAGCGGGCGGCGTCGACGCCGAGGTAGGCCTCGACGATCTTCGGGTCCGCGAGGAGGTCCCGGGCCGGCCCGGAGTGCACCACCTCGCCGGTCTGGAGGACGTAGCCGTGGTCGGCGGCACGCAGGGCCCTGCGCGCGTTCTGCTCGACGAGGACGATCGTCGTCCCGGATGCGCGGATCTCCTCGATGACCCGGAAGACCTCGTCGACGACCTTGGGGGCCAGGCCCATCGATGGTTCGTCCATGAGGAGGACCTTGGGTCGCGCGACGAGCGCCCGGGCGATGGCGAGCATCTGCTGCTCGCCACCGGAGAGCGACCCAGCGGGAAGGCTCCGGCGGTCCCCGAGCACGGGGAAGCGCTCGTAGGTCTGCGTGAGAGCCTCGGCGGAGGCGCCGCCGACGTGCCATCCGCCCAGCTGGAGGTTCTCCTCGATGGTGAGCGTGCCGAGGATCTGTCGTCCCTCCGGCACCTGGACGAGACCGTCCCCCACGAGGCGGTGGGACGGGGTGCGCGTGATGTCCGAGCCGGCGAAGGTGATGTGCCCGGACCGGGGTTTCAGCAGGCCCGAGATCGCGTTGATGATCGACGACTTCCCGGCTCCGTTGGCCCCGACGAGCGTGACGAGCGAGCCCGCGGCGACGGTGAAGGAGACGCCACGGACGGCCTCGACGCGGCCGTAGGCGACATGGAGGTCATCGACGACGAGGATCGGGTCCTCGGTCGGCTTGGTCTGGCTCACGTGTGGCTCCGCTCGGTGCGGTCG
This sequence comes from Intrasporangium sp., assembly GCF_032907665.1. Classification (GTDB taxonomy): domain Bacteria; phylum Actinomycetota; class Actinomycetes; order Actinomycetales; family Dermatophilaceae; genus Intrasporangium. The sequence continues at coordinate 7,325 of NZ_JAJJPG010000099.1, read as the reverse complement.
GTCGGTCGGGGGTCGTCGTCGGCCGAGCCGAGGTAGGCCTCGATGACCGTGGGGTTCGCGGCGATCTCGTCGGGGGTGCCGGTGGCGATGACCTTGCCGAAGTTGAGGACGACGATGCGGTCGCACGTGCTGAGGACCATGCCGACGTTGTGCTCGATGAGCAGGATGGTCAGGCCGTCCGAGGCGAGCGACGTGATGAGCTCGGAGAGCCGCTGGGCCTCGACGTGGTTCATTCCGGCGGCCGGCTCGTCGAGGATGAGCAGGGCTGGGTCGGAGGCCAGCGCCCTCGCGATCTCGAGCCGGCGCTGGTCACCGTAGGAGAGCGCGGACGCACGGCTCCCGGCGAGGTCCGCGAGGCCGACGCGCTCGAGGCACCCGGCTGCGTGGTCGAGGGCAGCAGCTTCGTCGCGTCGCGCGGAGGGCAGCCAGAGCAGTCGCCTGAGGAAGGAGGGGCGGCTCACGAGATGGCCGCCGACGAGGACGTTCTCGAGGGCAGAGAGCCGGTTGAAGAGCTTGGAGTGCTGGAAGGTCCGGCTGACGCCGGCCTGTGCGATGCGGTGGACCGGCACGCGCCCGACCTCGGTCCCGAGGACGGTCGCGCGCCCGGAGGTCGGCGGGGTGAGCCCGCTGATCATGTTCACCAAGGTCGTCTTGCCGGCACCGTTGGGGCCGATGAGACCGAGGACCTCGCCGCTGCGCAGCTCGAGGTCGACGTCCTGGACGGCGTGCACGCCGCCGTACTCCTTGGAGAGCCGGTCGAGAGTCGCGACGAGCTCGCCCGGTGTCGGGTGGGAGCGCGACAGCAGACCCTTCCCGCTGGCTGACCGCTCCTTGGGCAGCCGGATCCGACGGCGGAAGAAGCTGGCCAGGCCACCGGGCAGGAAGAGGATGATGACGAGCAGGAGGGTGCTGGCGACGAAGGGCCGGATCCATCCGGCCTCGACGCCGAGGGCGCGCTGGATCTCGGGGATGAGGGTCTGGAACCCGCTGCCCAGCAGGGGACCGATGAACATCGTCGAACCGCCGACGACGGCCGTGACGAGCCCGTCGATCGCGGCCGTGAAGCCGAAGTCCTCGGGGGCGATGAGGCGCACGTAGTAGGCCCAGAGCACCCCGTAGAGACCCGCGACCGCCCCGGCGGTGACGAACGCGGACAACCGGTGCCGCCCGACGTCGATCCCCATCGCGCGGGCGGCGAGCTCGTCCTCACGGATCGCCTCGAGAGCACGTCCGTAGCGAGATCGGCCCATGCGCGCGAACCAGTACGCGACGACGGCGAGGACCGCCCAGGCGATGCCGGGGGTGAGGACCTTGGGCACCGACATACCCTGGGCGCCTCCCGTCCACTCCTGGTTGAGGATGAGGATGCGCACGGCCTCGGCGAAGGCGAGGGTCGCAATGGCGAGGAACACGCCGCGCAGGTGCATCGTCGGCAGACCGAGCACGACAGCAGCGACAGCTCCGACGATCATGCCGATGACGATGGCGATGAGCAGGGCGGGCATCTCGCCGACCTCGCTCGGTTTGGGTGCGAGCGAGGCCGCAGTGAACGCGGCGAGCGAGGCGAAGCCCGCCTGGCCGAGACTGAGCTGCCCTGCGACGAGGACGGCATAGAACGAGTAGGCGAAGATCGCGCCCAGGGCGACGAAGGTCAGGGTGGCATCGGTGAGCATCAGACCTCCCGGACCTTCCGCCCGCCGAAGAGGCCCTGAGGGCGCACGAGGAGGATGACGAAGAGGAGGCCGAAGGCGATGAGGTCGCGCCAGGAGGAGCCGATGTACTGCACGGCGAAGACCTCCGCGAGCCCCAGCGCGAGGCCACCGATGAGAGCCCCCGGGAGAGAGCCCATGCCTCCCACGATGATGACCGCGAGGCCCTTGAGCTCGATGGCGGCGCCCATTCCGAGCTGCGCCGAGTTGACGTTCATGGCGAAGAGGGCGCCGGCCACCGCGCCGAGGGCGGACGAGATGGCGAAGGTCACGGACGTGACCCGGTCGACGTTGACCCCGAGGACGCGGGCTGCGGTCGGGTTCTCCGCGATCGCCCTCATGGCGCGGCCGAGTCTAGACCGGGCCACGAGCCAGGTGAGCCCGACCATGAGGACGATCGAGATGAGCAGGATCGCCACCTGGAGCACGGTCACGGAGACTCCGGCGAACTGGATCGGCGTCTCGGGGAAGGACCCGGCGGGGAAGCGCCGCGTGTCGGGACCGTAGCGCCACTGGAGCAGCGCGATGAACATGCCGGCGAGCGCGATCGATGAGATCAGGCCGGCGAAGTGGGCGTCGGGGCGGTTCTTCAGCGGCCGGAACGCGAGCCGCTCGACGATGATCCCCAGCACGGCGCCGACGAGCAGGACGATGGGCAGTGCCACCCAGATGGACAGCCCCCCGTCGGCGACGAGCTCGATGCCGACGAAGGCGGAGACCGCGAAGACCGAGGGGTGGGCGAGGTTCAGTCGGTCGAGGATGCCGAAGACGAGGGTGAAGCCGATGGCGAACAGCGCGTAGATCGAGCCGATGAACACGCCGTTGAGGAGCTGCTGCATGGGGGTCCTTCGCGGTCGGGTGGCGTGATGGGCCGGGCCGAGGTTTCCCCCGGCCCGGCCGTCGGATCACTCGAGGACGGTGAACTTGCCGCCCTCGACGACCTGGACCACCGCCGGGTGCTCGGCGTCCCGCTTGTCGTTGATGGACACGTCGCCCAGCACGGTCGGCACGTTGCTGATCTTGCTCAGCCCGTCCTTGATGGCGTCACGCTCGCCGGAGCACCCCGAGCGGACCGCGTGGTCGATGAGCGTCAGCCCGGCGTGGGCCTGGGCGGCGAACTGGTCCGGTGCCGCGTTGAACTTCGTCTGGAAGTCCTTGAGGAACGCCGCGTTGAGCTCGTTCTCCGACGCGGAGTTCCATGCCGCGCCGACGACCACTCCTTCCGCGGCTGCTCCTGCGTCGGCCATGAGCTTCGGGTTGTTGAAGCCGTTGCCGCCGATGATCGGGACCGTGATGCCGAGCTCACGCGCCTGGGTCACGAGAGGGATGGCCGCCTCGATGAGGCCGGAGACGACGAGGGCCTCCGGGTTCTGGCTCTTGGCCTGGGTCAGCAGGGCGCGGAAGTCGGTGTCGGCCTTGGAGAAGGTGATCGTCTCGAGGATCTCGACGCCCTCGGCCTTGAGGGCCTCGTCGAAGACCTTGAAGCCGGACTCCGTGAAGGCGTCGTCGTTGCTGTACATGACGACGACCTTCGTCAGGCTGAACTTCTCCTTGGCCTTCTGCACCGTCTGTGGGATGACCTGGGCCTCCGTCAGGGAGTCTCGGAAGATGTAGTCGCCCTGGTCGGTGATGCCGGTGGCGGTGTTCGAGATGGCCAGGACCGGGGTCTTGCCCTCTTGGGCGACGGGCTGGGCCTGGAAGGCGGTGTTGGACAGGGTGGGGCCGATGATGATGCTCTTGCCGTCGCCCACGAAGCCCTCGAACACTGTGATGCCCTGTCGTGGGTCCGTCTGGTCGTCCTCGACCTCGAGCTCGTAGGTGACTCCGCCCTTGGCGTTGAGCTGCTCGACCGCGAGCTCGAGCCCCTTCTGCTGGGACGTGCCGTAGCTGCCGGCAGCGCCGGTCAGGCTGAGGGCTGCCCCGACGGGGATCGGGGACGAGATCGTGCAGGAGTCGCCCGACCCTTCGCCCGTGAGACCGCCCGCGGCCCCGGTCTGTCCGCCGTCGCCGCCGTCGCCGCCGTCGCCGTTGCCGCCGCACGCGGCGAGGGCGAGCGTCGCCGTGGCGGCCACGGCGAGACGAAAGAGCTTGGTACGCATGGTTCCTCCTGAAATGCAATGTTCACGCCGGTCGGGGCGACCGGCGCGTGTCACGTGGCGGCCTCGGCGCGGGGGCGCGTGCCAGCAATCACGGCATGGTCCGGGGTCAGCTCGTCGAGGGAGGTGACCCCCAGCAGCCGCATGGTCCTGGTGACCTGGTCCCGGAGGATGGCGAGGGCGCGGTCGACGCCTCGTTCACCACCCGCCATGAGCCCGTAGAGGTACGCGCGGCCGACCAGGCAGCCGCGCGCGCCGTTGGCGACGGCAGCCACGATGTCGGCCCCGTCCATGATCCCGGTGTCGAGGAGGACCTCGGTGCGGCCACCCACCGCAGCGACGACCTCCGGCAGCACCTCGAGCGGGGTGACCGCCCGGTCCAGCTGGCGCCCACCGTGATTCGAGACGACGATGCCGTCGATGCCGAGCTCGGCCACAGCGCGGGCGTCGTCAGGGTCCTGAATTCCTTTGACGACGATCCGGCCGGGCCACTGCTCGCGGATCCAGGCCAGGTCCGCGAGGGCTGCGGACGGGTCGAACATCCGGTCCACGAGGTCGGCCACGGTGCCGCCGGAGTGCGTGAGCGAGGCGAACTCGAGCGGCTCGGTCGTCAGCAGGTTGAACCACCACGCCGGGTGGACGGACATGTCGGCCAAGGTGCGCAGGGTGAGGGAGGGCGGGATCGTCATGCCGTTGTGCACGTCACGGATGCGCCGTCCGGCCACCGCCGTGTCGACGGTGAGGATCAGGGCGGAGTAGCCGGCCTCGCGGGCGCGGTGAATGAGCTCGAGCGAGGCCTCCCGGTCGCGCCACAGATAGAGCTGGAACCACCGCTCCGAGTCGGGCGCGGCGGCAGCGAGCTCCTCGACCGACACGGTTCCCATGGTCGACAGCGCGTAGGGGATCCCGGCCCGGGCGGCAGCCCTGACCACGGCCCGCTCGCCCTCGTGGTGCATCATCCTGGTGAATCCGGTGGGGGCGAGGACGAGCGGCAGGCTGCTCTGGCTGCCGACGACGACGCGACTCGCGTCCACCGAGCTGACGTCGCGCAGCACGCGGGGGCGGAACTCGACCTGCGCGAACGCCCGCCGTGCCCTGGCGAGGCTGATCTCCTGCTCCGCAGCCCCGTCGACGTAGTCGAAGACGGAGCGGGGCGTGCGTCGCCTGGCGATGTGGCGCAGGTCGGTGATCGTCGCGGCGGCGGCCACCCGACGCTCCGGCTGGGCGAAGCGCGGCGCCTCCACCCTGACCAGTGGGCGCACCTCGGACCAACGGGGGAGTCGGCGCCGGGTGTTCATGGGGCCACATCATGCACCCTCGACCGGCTCCGTGGGGAGGGTCTCCAGATCCCGCCTCTGCAACAGTTCGGCGGCGTCCCTCGTCGGCACGGACCGACGCTGGGCCCGCCGGCCGGTGCGGTTCGCCCGCCGGAGGCGGGCGGGGAGCAAGGAGCGGGCGAGTTCCTGACACAATGGGCCGCCGGACCGGGCATCGTCGGGTAGGCGGCTCCCGTTCCCGGGCCTGTAGCTCAGGTGGTAGAGCACCGCGTTTACACCGCGGGTGTCGTCGGTTCGAGACCGGCCGGGCCCACGTGAGTGACCTGACGCTGAGCGACGTCGTGGCCGTCCTCGACGGGCTCTATCCCCAGGACAGCGCGGCCGAGTGGGACCGGGTCGGCCTCGTCACGGGCGACCCGCCGCAACCGGTGCGTCGGATCCTCTTCGCCCTCGACCCGACGCTCGCAGTCATCGAGGAGGCTCGCCAGTGGGGTGCCGACCTGCTCGTCACACATCATCCTCTGCTCCTCCGCGGGGTGCACTCCGTCGCGACGACGAGTGCCAAGGGCGCCTCCGTCACCGGGCTCGTCGTGGCCGACATCGCTCTCTACGTGGCGCACACCAACGCCGACGTCGCCGACCCCGGGGTCTCCACGGTGCTGGCGGACGCGCTCGGGCTGGCTTCCCAGCGCCCCCTGACGACCATCGGGCCGTATGCCGCTGGGCGGGTCGGCGAGCTCGCCTCTCCGATGTCGCTGGCGGAGTTCGCGGACGTCGTCGCGCGTGCCCTGCCTCCCACGGCGGGCGGCATCCGGGTCAGTGGGGATCCCGACGGCCTCGTTCGCTCGGTCGCGGTCATGGGTGGCTCGGGCGACGACCAGTTCGCTGCCGTGCGGGCCAGCGGGGCCGACGTGTACGTCACGGCCGACCTGCGGCACCACCCGGCGCTCGAGGCCCGGGAGGAGGCGCGGGACGGCACCCCGTACCTCATCGACGCCGGCCACTGGGCGACGGAGTCGCTCTGGTTGGCGAGCGCCGAGCAGCGGCTGCTGGCCGGGCTGGGGGAGGATGCCGCGGCACCGACTAGGGTCGAGTCGAGAATCTCGTCCATCCGCACCGAGCCGTGGACGTTCGTGGTCGGAGCGAACTCCGCGCAACGTGCGGCCCCAACCGGAGGTGTGTCCTGAAAGCCGATCCGTCCCGCCAGTGGCGCCTGCTCGACCTGCAGGCCATCGACACGAGGCTCGACCAGATCGCCCATGCCCGGGCGAACCTGCCCCAGACTGCCGACATCGCCGCTGCGCGCGGTGAGCTGGCGGCCGTCGAGACGGAGCTCGTCAACGCCCGCACCGCGGTCGATGACGTCCAGCGCGAGCTGACCAAGTCGGAGCAGGACGTCCAGCTCGTCCGTGACCGGGCGGCGCGCGACCGCGCCAGGCTCGACTCCGGCCAGGGCAGCGCCAAGGACCTCACGGCGATCCAGCACGAGCTCGTCTCGCTGGCTCGGCGGCAGGCGGAGCTCGAGGACCTCGAGATCGAGGTCATGGAGCGTGCGGAGGCGCTGGCCAAGCAGGTGGCCGACCTCGAGGCCAGGCGCGCCGAGGTCGCCGAGCGGCTCGGCGGTCTCGAGGAGGAGCAGGCCGCCCTGCTCGCCGACCTCGAGGCCGAGGCCAACCGGGTCGGCGCGGGCCGCGCAGACATCGTCGCCGGTGTCGGCGAGGACCTCGTCGGGCTCTATGAGAAGATCCGCGCCCAGAGCGGCGGCCTCGCGGCTGCGGAGCTGCGCCAGCGCCGATGCGGCGGCTGCCGCCTCGAGCTCAACAACGTGGACCTCGACCGGATCAAGAACGCTGCGCAGGACGAGGTCGTCCGCTGCGAGGAGTGCCGGCGGATCATGATCAGGACGGGTGAGTCGGGCCTGTGAGCCGGGCATCCCGAGCCGGTTCCGGCCGGGACCTCGTCGTCGAGGCGGATGGAGGCTCCCGGGGCAATCCCGGTGTTGCCGGTTACGGGGCCCTCGTCCGGGATGGGCAGACGGGTGACGTGCTCCTCGAGCTGGCAGAGCCCCTCGGGGTGGCGAGCAACAACGTCGCGGAGTACTCCGGTCTCCTCGCCGGGTTGCAGGCCGCGGCCGAGATCGACCCCGCCGCGCGAATGCGCGTGCGGATGGACTCGAAGCTCGTCATCGAGCAGATGTCGGGCCGGTGGAAGGTCAAGCACGAGGACATGCGGCGGCTCGCGGC
>NZ_JAJJPG010000098.1:0-14278 GCF_032907665.1 Intrasporangium sp. | reverse complement strand
TACTGCACTGGTGACGGTGTGGGAGAGTAGGACACAGCCGGACAACCATTAGAAGCGCCCCACCGACCTGATCGGTGGGGCGCTTCGCTTTTGCCCGATAATTCTGCTGCGTCGGGGCGTAGGGTGGCTTCGTGCCTGAACTCATCACCACACCAACGAGAATTCCGGTCCCGGGTGGGAAAGTCATCGAGGAGCACGTCGGTGCAGTGACGACACCGGACGCGAACCTCCAAGGCTCCGTGTCCGTGGCCCACATGAAGGCGCCTGCCGGCTGGTCGGAGCCCTACCAGACTCCCGACTTCGACGAGATCACCGTCGTCCTCAGCGGCCAGGTCGTCGTCGACCACGATGGTGGCCAGATCGAGGTGAATGCTGGACAGAGCGTCATCACCCGAGGCGGCGAGCGCATCCGGTACTCGTGCGGTCCCGAGGGGGCCGAATACGTCGCGGTCTGTCTGCCTGCCTATTCTGATGACACGGTGCACCGCGAGGAGATCGCGTGACGCCGGAGACAGCGAAAGCTGCCCCCAAGGTGCTGCTCCACGACCACCTCGACGGGGGGTTGCGGCCCCAGACCATCATCGAGCTGGCCCGGGACGTGGGCTATGGCGGGCTACCTCGGCGAGACGCCGAGTCCCTGCGCGGCTGGTTCCGTGACAGCGCCAACTCAGGCTCCCTGCCACGCTACCTGGAGACGTTCGACCACACCCTCGCCGTCATGCAGACCGCGGATGGGCTGCGGCGGGTGGCACGGGAGTGTGTCGAGGACCTCGCTGCCGACGGCGTCGTATACGCGGAGAGCCGCTACGCACCGGAGCAGCACCTGAGGGACGGTCTCACGCTCGAGGAGGTCGTCGAGGTCGTCAACGCAGGGTTCCGCGAGGGAGAGGCGAGCGCCGCCGCACGAGGGCGGCAGATCCGCGTCACTGCCTTGCTCACCGCGATGCGCCATGCCGCCAAGTCCACCGAGATCGCCCAGCTCGCCGTCCGCTATCGGGACGACGGGGTCTCGGGCTTCGACATCGCCGGCGCTGAGGCCGGCTTCCCGCCGACTCGTCATCTCGATGCCTTCGAGTACCTCCGCAGAGAGAACGCCCACTTCACCATCCACGCGGGCGAAGCCTTCGGGCTGCCCTCCATCTGGGAGGCGATCCAGTGGTGCGGCGCGGACCGCCTCGGGCACGGGGTTCGGATCGTCGACGACATCACTGTCGCGGGCCGTTCCTTTCCTGAGTGGATCGAAGGCGAGCGGGACAACCCTCGCGCACTCGTCGACCTCGATCTGGACAGCGTCGGGCTCGGCCGCTTGGCTTCCTACGTGCGCGACACACGGATCCCGCTCGAGATGTGCCCGAGCAGCAACCTGCAGACCTCTGCAGCGCTCTCGATCGCGCTGCACCCGATCACGCTGCTCAAGCGCCTCCGGTTCCGCGTGACGCTCAACACCGACAATCGCCTCATGAGTGACACATCGATGTCGAAGGAAGCGCTTCTGCTCGCCGACCAGGCCGACTGGGACCTCGCTGACCTGAGGTGGGTGACGATCAACGCGATGAAGTCGGCATTCATCCCGTTCGACCAGCGGCTCGCCATCATCGAGGACGTGGTCAAACCCGGCTATCGGGCTCTCGGCCATCCCGTCTGACGGCCGTCGCCTGGACCGCACGGGAAGCGGTCCGGGCCGAGGCTGGACGCGGAGCTAGACCCAGCCCGCGTCATGGGCGAGCAGTGCGACCTGCGTTCGGTTGTCCAAGCCGAGCTTCGTCAGCACGTGGGAGACATGGGCCTTGACCGTGGGCAGGCTGAGGGTGAGCTCCCGGGCGACCTGGGCGTTGCTCAGTCCCTGGGCCACGAGGCGCGCCACCTCCTGCTCGCGGGCGCTGAGCCGGGTCAGGCGGTGGTTGGCCTCCCGACTGGACACGACATCCGTCGTCACCTGGGCGACGAGTCGGCGGGTGACCTGGGGAGAGAGCACGGGGTCCCCCTGGGCGGCCTTGATCACGGCCGCCGCGATCTCGCCAGGCGGGGTGTCCTTCAAGAGGAAACCGGTGGCTCCTGCCCGGAGCGCCTCGATGATGTTGTCCTCGGTGTCGAAGGTCGTGAGCACGACGACTTCCGGCGCCTCCGGTCGACGTCGCAGGCGGCGCGTGGCCGAGATCCCGTCGACCCCGGGCATGCGGAGGTCCATGAGCACGACGTCCGGCCGGTGGCCCGCGACCGCAGCGGGCACGTCGGCGCCGTCGGCCGCCTCGGCGACGACCGCAATGTCCGGCAGACCGTCCAGCATCATCGTCAAGCCCGAGCGCACGAGCGGGTCATCATCGACGACGAGGACGCGCACGGGCCTACTCATCCGGCCATGGTAGCCACGCGACGACCCGGAACTCGTCGGCACGGTCGTCCACCTCCAGCTCGCCGCCGGCGAGCTCGACGCGCTCACGCAGGCCGACGAGCCCGAGGCCGGCGCCGTGCCCGTCTCGATGCGGCGACGGGGACGTGGAGTTCGTCACGACGATGTCGAGCCGGCCGCCGGGCTGACCGGTGAGGCTGATGGCGACCGCGCTGCCCGGAGCGTGCCGGCGGGCGTTGGTCAGGCTCTCCTGCACGACCCGGTATGCCGCTCGGCTGGCCGAGGCGGTCAGCCGGCTCGTGGGCGCCCGGTGCTCGAGCAGGACGTTGACGCCCACCTCGTCGAGCTCGGCGATCAACGCCGGCAGGTCCTCCAGCCCGGGTAGCGGTCGGCGCCGGGCCGGCTCATCCTCGTCGCGCAGCAGGAGGATGACGTCGCGCAGCTCGTCGAGAGCCCGGTGGATGCCCTCACGGACGACACCAGCTGCATCGGCAACTCGCGCAGGTGGTGAGTCCGGTCGGAACTCGAGCGCCCCGGCGTGCATGGCGACCATCGACAGCCGGTGGGCCAGCCCGTCGTGCATCTCACGAGCCACCCGAGTCCGCTCCGCCGTCCGGGCCTCGGCGACGAGCCGGTCCTGCTCGGCCTCGAGGAAACGAGCCCGCTCCCGCAAGGAGGCGATGAGCTCGTCGTTGAGGCGCGACCTGGCACCCCAGCCGACGAGGGCCGCATAGACCGCGACGACGAGCAGGGCATACCACCCGAGCCCGACGCCGTGGAATGGTCGCCACGAGGCCCTGATGAGGTGCCCAGCGATCCCAGCCGCAGCGATCCAGCTGGTGACCTGCAGGGACCGGAAGCGCGAGACGTGGACGATGGCCAGCGTCGAGGTGGGCACCAGGGCAGGCGATGCGACCGACAGCATCGCCAGGGCGAGCGTCACCGCTTCGGGCCGTCGCCCCAGCGCCCCGAGCAGTGCCAGACCGGCCAGCCCTGCCACGACGTCGAGCGCCAGGAGCCAACCCGGTCCGCTTTGGTCCTGGTGCTCGGCGAGGATCGTGGCGACGACGAGCACGCCGACCGTCACGAGCGCGACGGCCAGGGCCTTCCTCGGTATACGCCGGTCCACCACGGGCCCCACCCTATGAGCGGGCCCCGGCTCCGGAAACCGACCAAAGTATCGCCGTCCCTGGGCGCACGGACCATGCTGCGCAGCCTCCTGGGCGATGGCGGGTCGCTCGCGCAGCCCGAGAGTGGGGGCATGCCCCGCCTCAGCCGCACCAAGTCAGCCGCCCTCGCCGCCGTCGCGAACATCGTCGCGCCCATGGTGGTCTACTACGGGCTGCGGGCCGCCGGCGTGAGCCAGCTGACCGCCCTGCTCGTCACCTCCGTGCCGCCGGCGCTCCATGCCGGGATCACGGCGGTTCGGACGCGCACCGCCGACGTCATCGGCCTGCTGGTCCTCATCGGAATCCTGTCGGGCGTCGTCACCGCCTTGCTCAGCGGCAGCCCGCGCGACCTGCTCGTCCGCAATGCCTGGGTCAGCGCCGCCCTGAGCATCGGCGCGCTGGCCACCCTGCGCGCAGAGCGTCCCCTGACCTTTGTCATGACGCGTGCGGTGCTGCCGCACCGGATGGCTCTGATGGACCGGCTGTGGGACACCGACGACGGCTTCCGGGCGGCGTGGCGCCGCATCACGATCAGCTGGGGAGCGGCCCTCGTCGTCGATGCCGGTCTGCGCGTGCTCATCGCGCTGCGCGCTCCGGTCGACCTCGCGCCGAGCATCGACCTGGCCCTCGTCATCGTCACCGTCCTCGTGATGCAGGTCCCGACGCACGTGATCCTGTGGCGCGCCGGGGTGTGGCATCGACTCTTCGCGCGTGGGCCGGTTGCAGGCCGAGGGTCGCGGGGAGTCAGGTCGACTGCAGTGCAGCGGCCACAGCCGCCTCGACGTGGAGCCGGGTCGTCGGGAACACGGGCACCGGGGAGTCGTCCTGTCGGATGAGCAGCTCGATCTCGGTGCACCCCAGAATGATTCCCTCCGCACCGGCGTCCACCAGCCGGCCGATCACCCCCCGGTAGATCTGTCGCGACTCATCGGTGACCTGACCGACAACCAGCTCGTCATAGATGATCCGGTGCACCTCGGCTCGGTCGGGCGCGTCCGGAACGAGGACCGAGAAGCCATGGGACTCGAGACGGTCGCGGAGGAAGGTCTGCTCCATCGTGTAGCCCGTGGCGAGGAGGCCGACGCGCCCCAGCCTCGCAGCGTTCACGGCTGCGGCGGTGACGTCGGCAATGTGCACGAAGGGAATCGTCGTCGCGGAGGTGATCGCCGCGGCTACCTTGTGCATCGTGTTGGTGCACAGGACGAGCAGGTCGGCACCTCCGCGCTCCAGCCCCTGTGCAGCCTCGGCAAGGAGTCGACCTGAGGCGTCCCAGTCGCCACTGGCCTGCATCTGCTCGATCTCGGCGAAGTCGACCGAGTGCAGCAGCACCCGCGCCGAAGCGAGCCCGCCGACGCGGTCGCGGACGATCTCGTTGGCAAGGCGGTAGTACTCCGCGGTCGACTCCCAGCTCATTCCTCCGAGCATTCCGATGAGCTTCATGGCCTCGACCCTTCTCCGACGGCGAGCTCCCGCAGCTGCAGCTCCGCTTGTCGGGGACTGACGCAGCGGGCGCCGTGGGCCTCGGCCTGGGCAATGATGGCCGGCTCGTCGCGTAGGAGGGCAATGCCCCGCCGGAGCAGGATGTGCGGAGGCTTGCGTCGCTCGACCAGGTCGCGAACAAGCCGGAGCACGAAGGTGATCCACCGTGAGCGGCGCACGCAGATGGCGTCCGACAGGAGGCCCTCGGCCTCGAGGGGCTCGGCGAGTCGCGCGGCGAAGAGTCCCTCGGCGAGGATGTAGTCGTCGGAGCCGCAGGTGACGAGCCGATGGCCGGTGACGCGAGAGGCGCCGATGTCATAGACGGGGACCTCCGCCGTGCCGGTGTCGACCAGGGCACGGAGCGCGGTCACGGCACGGTGCACGTCCCACGAGTCGATGTGATCCCAGTCGGGGATTCCCAGGGGCGACCTCGGCAGATGGGGATCATCCACCTCGCGGTAGAAGTCGTCCAGCCGGACGACCGGCCAACCGAGCGCGTCACTGAGGCGAGCGGAGAGACGACTCTTGCCGGCACCGCTCGGGCCGGTCACGAGGATGACCCGTCGCCGACGCTGCCCGGAATGAGCGGGCTGTATGCCGCTCCGCCGGTTTGTCGGGTCAGGCGTCGTCCCCGGCTGGCTGAGCCCAAGGTCCCCGGTGTCCCGGTCGGTGGTCTCCGGGCGATCCCGCACGGTCACAGGCCCTTGGGGTGCCACACCGTCTTCGTCTCGACGAAGGCGCGGATCCGATCCAGTCCCGGGTCCGCGGACCAGTCTGGTTCGACAGCCACCCCGTCGGCGACCACGGGGCGGAAGACACGCTTGAGGTTGCCGGCAGCCTCGGCCTCCAAGGCGCCCCACTCGACGCCCTCGGCGCCCGCGGCACCGGTGAGGTCGATGGCGTTGACATCGCGATGCGAGGCGAGCCACGGCGCGACCTCGGCGGTCTTCGCGGTGATGATGTTGACGACCCCGGCCGGCACGTCCGAGGTGGCGAGCACCTCGCCGAAGGTGATGGCCGGTAGCGGTCGGGACGTGGAGGCGACGACAACGACGGTGTTTCCCGTGGCGATGACCGGAGCGACGACCGAGACGAGGCCGAGCAGGGAGGAGTCCTGCGGCGCCAGCACCCCGACGACACCGGTCGGCTCCGGGGCGGAGACGTTGAAGAACGGGCCGGCGACAGGGTTGAGGTTGCCGAGGACCTGCGCGACCTTGTCCGTCCAGCCGGCGTACCAGACGAGGCGGTCGATCGATGCGGCCACGATCGCGCCGGCTGCTCGGGTGGTGACGCCCTCGCCCGCGGCGACCTCCTCGGCGAACTGGGCGCGGCGGCCCTCGAGGACCTCGGCCACCCGGTAGAGCACCTGGCCCCGGTTGTAGGCCGTCGCGCCGGACCAGCCGGCCAGCGCGGCGCGCGCAGCGACGACGGCGTCGCGGACGTCCTTGCGGGATCCGAGAGCGGCGTTGGCGAGGAACTCGCCGCTTGCGGACACGATCTCGTAGGAGCGGCCCGATTCGCTGCGGGGGAACTTGCCGCCGACGTAGAGCTTGTAGGTCTTGCGGACGTCGAGCCGGGTCATCGGGTTGCTCCCGTCGTCAGGGCGGCGGCCGAGGTCGTCACGTAGGCCTCCAGTCCGTGGCGCCCGCCCTCGCGGCCATAACCGGACTCCTTGTAGCCGCCGAATGGCGAGGCCGGGTCGAAGCGGTTGAAGGTGTTGGCCCACACGACGCCGGCGCGGAGCTGGTCTGCCATCCAGAGGATGCGCGATCCCTTCTCGGTCCAGACGCCGGCGGAGAGGCCGTATGACGTGTTGTTCGCCTTCGCGACGGCCTCCTGCGGCGTGCGGAAAGTGAGCACGGACAGCACTGGTCCGAAGATCTCCTCGGTCGCCACGCGATGGGTCTGGGACACCCCGGTGAGCACGGTGGGCGGGAACCAGAACCCCCGTGCCGGGAGGCTGCACTCCGGGCTCCACCGCTCGGCGCCCTCGGCGACGCCGGCGTCGACGAGCGTCGTGATGCGTTCGAGCTGGGCCCTGCTGTTGATCGCCCCGAGGTCGCTGTTCTTGTCCATGGGATCCCCGACGCGCAGGGTCTCGAGGCGGCGCTTGAGCCGGGCGATGACGGCGTCGTGGACATTCTCCTGCACGAGCAGTCTCGAACCGGCACAGCACACCTGGCCCTGGTTGAAGAAGATGCCGTTGACGATGCCCTCGACGGCCTGGTCGATGGGGGCGTCGTCGAAGATGATGTTCGCGGCTTTGCCCCCGAGCTCGAGCGTCGCCTTCTTGGCTGTGCCGGCGATGCGCCGCGCGATGGCCTTGCCGACCTCCGTCGACCCGGTGAAGGCGATCTTGTCCACGTCGGGATGGTCGACGAGGGCCTCGCCGGTGCGGCCGTCACCGGTGACGACGTTGACGACCCCCTCCGGCAGGTCGGCCTGCTGGCAGACCTCCGCGAAGAGCAGCGCCGTCAGGGGCGTCGTCTCGGCGGGTTTGAGGACCACGGTGTTTCCGGTCGCGAGCGCCGGCGCGATCTTCCAGGCGAGCATGAGGAGCGGGAAGTTCCACGGGATGATCTGTCCCACCACGCCGTGCGGCAGGGGAGCAGGGCCGCCGGTCGGGGCGAGGCCGGCGTAGGCGAGCTTGTCCGCCCATCCGGCGTGGTAGAAGAAGTGGGCCGCGGCGACCGGGACGTCGACGTCGCGGGTCTCCTTGATCGGCTTGCCGTTGTCGAGGGTCTCGAGGACGGCGAACTCGCGGGAGCGTTCCTGCAGGATCCGTGCGATCCGGAAGAGGTACTTGCCACGCTCGGCGCCGCTCATCGATCCCCACACCCCGTCGAAGGCTCGTCGGGCCGCGGCAACGGCCTTGTCGACATCCTTGGGGCCGGCCTGGCTCACTTCGGCGAGGACGGTCTCGTCGGCGGGGTTGATCGACTCGAAGGTGGCCTTCGGTCGCGTGAAGGCGCCATCGATGAAGAGCCCGTAGGACTTCTCGAGGGTGACGATGGCCCGCGACTCGGGAGCCGGTGCGTACTCGAACCTTGACATCAGCACGTTCTCCCGATCAGTCGATCGTCACGTAGTCGGCGCCGGAGTAGGCCCCGGTTGCGAGCTTCTGGCGCTGGAGCAGCAGGTCGTTGAGCAGGCTCGAGGCGCCGAAGCGGAACCACTCCGGAGTCAACCAGTCGTCTCCGGCGATCTCGTTGACCATGACGAGGTACTTGATCGCGTCCTTCGAGGTCCGGATGCCGCCGGCGGGTTTGACGCCGACCTGCGTGCCGGTCAGCTCACGCCAGTCCCGCACGGCCTCGAGCATGATGAGTGTGACGGGCAGCGTGGCGGCCGGTGAGACCTTGCCCGTCGAGGTCTTGATGAAGTCGGCGCCGGCGAGCATCGACAGGTAGGAGGCGCGACGCACGTTGTCGTAGGTGACGAGCTCGCCGGTCTCCATGATGACCTTGAGGTGGACAGGCCCACAGGCCTGTTTCACGTCGGCGATCTGGCCGAAGACGGTGAGGTAGTCCCCGGACAGGAAGGCGCCACGGTCGATGACCATGTCGATCTCGTCGGCGCCCGCCTCGATGGCGGCGCGCGTGTCGGCGAGCTTGACGGCCATGGGCGCGCGACCGGAGGGGAAGGCCGTGGCGACCGCGGCCACGTGGATCCCGCTGTCGCCCAAGGCGTCCTTGGCCGTCGCCACCATATCGCCATACACGCAGACGGCGGCGGGGCGCGGCGTGCTGGGGTCGAGCGGGTCGGGGACCCGCGCCTTGGCACAGAGCGATCGAACCTTGCCGGCGGTGTCGGCGCCCTCCAGCGTGGTGAGGTCGATCATGCTGATCGCGGTGTCGATGGCCCATGCCTTGGCGGTCGTCTTGATCGAGCGAGTGCCCAGGGACGCGGCCCGCGCCTCACAGCCGACCTGGTCGACGCCGGGCAGGCCGTGGAGCCAGCTGGTGAGTGCATGGTTGGTCAGACGTGAGACCCCGAGGAGGTCACGCGCGGAAGCGGTGAGATCCTGCGCGGTGCGCGTCGTGGTGCTGACTGTCACCCGGTGAGTCTATCCGCGGCCAGCCGGACTCCCCCCAACATCGGACGGGTCCGACGAGCCATCCACGGAGTGCATCGTGAGAGAGTCGATGCCGAGCATCGAAGGGATGGACGCGTGACGACGAGTGCCGGTGGACCGACACCGACCGATCCTCGTCGTCGTGGCCGGGCCTCGAGAGGCGGCCAGACGACACTGCGGCCCGGTTCCTCCGTTGCCGTGGGTGCCCTGGGTGCGCTCGCAGCTGGGGCGCTGCTCGTCGCCGCGGTGCTGAGCCCACCCCGCGACTGGTCCGTCATCTCGTCCCTCGCCCTCGGACTCGTTCTGCTGTGGCTCTTCGTCGTGCGGCCGTGCGCGAGGATTCGTGACGACGGCATCGAGCTCGTCAACCCGTTGCGGAATGTCGACCTGACGTGGCCCGCGATCCAGGAGGTTCGCTCCCGGTGGGCCCTGGAGCTCGTCGTCCGCGGTCGTCGTTACACCGCTTGGGGTGTGCCCGCCGACCCTGGCCGGCCGCGGCACGGTCGCCGGGTTCGAGCATTCGGGTCTGACGCCGTGGCCTCCGGCTCCGTGCCGCCGGCGAGGCACGCCAAGGTCGACGCGCAGACGGCCGCGGCCGAGATCGAGGCGCTCATCGCCGCTGACCGGCGCCGCACGGACCGCAGCACCCCCGGTGTCGCCAGGCAGTCCTGGGACGTGCTGTCCGTGGCGCTGCTCGTCTCGGCCACTGCCTTCTTCGTCTACGCGGTGTTCGTGGCGTGAGCCCAGGACCCGGGGGTATGCCGCTGGGCGGGCTGTCAGCGAGCGCCTAGGGGAGCGCGGTCAGC
Organism: Intrasporangium sp.; assembly: GCF_032907665.1. Lineage (GTDB taxonomy): Bacteria > Actinomycetota > Actinomycetes > Actinomycetales > Dermatophilaceae > Intrasporangium. Next base: position 4,399 of record NZ_JAJJPG010000098.1, on the reverse strand, counting down.
TGGACGAACTCGTCCCGGATGGCGCCCAGCCGCGCGGCAGCCGCAGCCCGCGCCGTCGCCAGCTCGGCCGCGCCGGGGACGGGCTCGATGACCTCGAGGTAGACCTTGACCTTGGGCTCGGTGCCGCTGGGGCGGACGATGATGCGGGAGTCGTCGGCGAGGTGGTAGCGCAACCCTTCGGTGGGGGGCAGGCCGCCCTCCCCGGCAGCCAGGTCATCGAGCCGCACGACCGCGATGCCGGCCACCGAGGTCGCCGGCGCGTCGCGCAGCCGGCCCATGAGGACGTCGATCTGGGACAGGTCGGAGACGCGCACCGAGAACGAGTCGGTCGCATGGACGCCGTGGGCGACGGCGAGGTCGTCCAGCAGGTCGGTCAGGGACCGCCCCGCGGACTTGAGGGTCGCGGCGAGCTCGGCGAGCAGGAGCGCGGCGCTGATGCCGTCCTTGTCCCTGACCAGGTGGGGGGCCACGCAGTAGCCGAGGGCCTCCTCGTAGCCGTAGCGGAGCCCCGGCACGCGGGAGATCCATTTGAACCCGGTCAGCGTCTCCTCGTGCCGGATACCGGCAGCTGCAGCGATCGCCGCGAGGAGACGTGAGGACACGATCGAGTTGGCGAAGACGTCGTCGCGGTGGACACCCCGGCTCACGAGGTGAGCGCCGAGGAGTGCGCCCACCTCGTCGCCGCGCAGCATCCGCCAATCGCCGAGCACCGGATCGAGCACGGCGGCGGCGCACCGGTCGGCGTCGGGGTCGTTGGCGATCACGAGGTCGCAGCTCTGACTGCGAGCCTGCGCCAGCGCGAGGTCGATGGCGCCGCGCTCCTCGGGGTTCGGGAACGCGACGGTGGGGAAGTCGGGGTCCGGAACGGCCTGCTCGTCCACGGGAGTCGGCGCGGGGAACCCGGCCCTGACGAACGCCGCGGCCACGGTGCCGTGCCCGACCCCGTGCAGGCTCGTGTGGACGCAGTTGAGGTCGCGTGGCGAGTCCGGATCGACGACGGTCACGACTGCGTCCACGTAGTCCTGGACGAGGCTCTCACCGAGGGTCTCCCACCCGTCCGGAGCCAGGGGCACGCCGGCCGCCGACCGAACCGCCGCGATGTGGGCGGCGATCTGCTCGTCGGACGGCGGGACGATCTGGCTGCCGTCGCCGAGGTACACCTTGTAGCCGTTGTCCTGCGGTGGGTTGTGGCTCGCTGTCACCATCACCCCGGCATCGGCGCCGAGGTGGCGAATCGCGAAGGCCAGCACGGGCGTGGGCAGGGGTTTCGGCAGGACGAGGGCCCGGCCCCCCGCGGCGACGACGACGGCGGCGGTGTCCCGCGCGAAGACATCGGAGTTGTAGCGCGCGTCGAAGCCGATGACGACGAGCGGACTGCTGCCCGCGTCGCCCTCGGACTTCAGGAAGGCGACGAGCCCGGCAGCGGCGCGGATGACGACGCTGCGGTTCATCCGGTTCGGTCCCGCGCCGAGCGCCCCGCGCAGTCCGGCCGTGCCGAACTCCAGCATCCCCGAGAAGCGGTCAGCGAGGTCGTCCCGGGCCTCGGCAGAGCCCGCCTCGACCCGGTTGATCAGGGCGTCCAGCTCCCTCCGGGTCGTCGCATCCGGGTCGTCGTCTCGCCACGCGCGAGCCGCCGCCAGCAGGTCGGGCGAGGTCTCGGTCATGGTCACGGCAACCGCCTCACGATCGCGGCGAGCAGGTCGGCACAGCGGTCGGCGGCCGCCTGACCGGCTTCGAGCACCTCCTCGTGGCTGAGCGGTTTGTCGCTGATCCCCGCCGCGAGGTTGGTCACGAGCGAGATGCCGAGCACGTCGAGACCGACCTGACGCGCTGCGATCGCCTCGAGTCCGGTCGACATCCCGACGAGGTCGCCGCCGAGGATCTTGGCCATCCGGACCTCGGCAGGTGTCTCGTACTGCGGGCCCCGGAACTGGACGTAGACGCCCTCCTCGAGCGTGGGGTCGACCTCACGCGCGATCTCGCGCAGGCGCGGCGTGTAGAGGTCGGTGACGTCGACGAAGGTCGCACCCTCGATGGGCGACTGCGCCGACAGGTTGATGTGGTCGCTGATGAGCACCGTCGTGCCCGGCTTCCACGCGGGGTTGAGGCCGCCACACCCGTTGGTGAGCACGACCGTCGAGCACCCCGCGGCATGCGCGGTGCGCACGGCGTGGACGACGGGGCGCACCCCGCGACCCTCGTAGAAGTGGGTCCGGGTGCCGTAGACGAGGGCACGTCGTCCGGTGTCGCCGATCGCGACGGACCGCATCGTCCTCGAGTGCCCCTCGACGGCCCCGGCGTGGAACCCCGGCACCTCGGCGTTGTCGATCGTGGCGAGGGTCTCCCCGATGCGGTCGCCGGCCTGCCTCCAGCCAGAGCCCAGCACAAGGGCGACGTCGTGGCGCGTGGCGCCGGTGCGCTCCGCGATGACGGCTGCAGCCTGCTCGGCCACCTCGAACGGGTCGGTGGCGGGGTCGTTGAGGTCGAAGGCCGATGTGCTCACGCTGAGACTCTATCGAGGAGGAGCCGGCGTCGGGCTGGGAGCGGACTCGGCGGCATACGGCCCCCTCGATGGTTGGATGGACGGGTGATCACGCGAGAGACGACCGTTGTCATCATCGGTGGCGGCCCCGGCGGCTACGAGGCTGCGCTCGTCGGGGCCCAGCTCGGCGCCAGCGTCACCATCATCGAGAAGCTCGGGGTCGGCGGCGCCGCGGTGCTCACCGACTGCGTGCCGAGCAAGGCGCTCATCGCGACGGCCGACTACATGTCCGACTTCGAGGTCGCGGCCGGGCTGGGAGTGCATCTCACCGACCACGCGGGGAGCGTCGTCGAGGACGCCGTCGCCGAGCCCCAGACGGTCAACGAGCGGATCCTCGAGCTGGCCGAGGCGCAGAGCGCTGACATCCACCGCAACCTCGAGCAGGCCGGGGTGCGCATCATCAAGGGCGTCGGGCGGGTCACAGCGCGGGACCGGGTCGTCGCCGAGACCGACGACGGCCCGGAGGAGCTCGCGGCCGATGTCGTCCTCGTCGCCACGGGCGCGACCCCCCGGGTCCTGCCGTCCGCGGTGCCGGACGGCGAACGCATCCTCACGTGGCAGCAGATCTATGCGCTCACCGACCTTCCGGAGCGCATCGTCGTCATCGGGTCCGGCGTCACCGGCGCGGAGCTCGCCCAGGCGTTCCTCGGCCTCGGCTCCGAGGTGGTCCTCGTGTCGTCCCGGGACCGCGTCCTTCCCGGCGAGGACGCAGACGCGGCCACGGTCATCGAGGACGTCTTCCGCAAGCGCGGGATGGAGGTCCTCGGGCGGTCCCGGGCTGCCGGTGTCGAACGCACCGACGGCGGTATCGTCGTCACTCTCGAGGACGGCCGCACCGTCGAGGGCAGCCACGCCCTGCTGGCGGTCGGCGCAGTACCCGCGACGCGCGGGCTGGGGCTCGAGGACGTCGGGGTGGAGCTTACCGACTCCGGACACATCACGGTCGACCGCGTGTCGCGGACGTCGGTCCCCGGCATCTACGCCGCGGGGGACTGCACCGGGGTCCTGCCGCTCGCCTCCGTGGCCGCAATGCAGGGCCGCATCGCGATGTGGCACGCCCTCGGTGACGCCGTCGCCCCGCTCAACGTCCGAGGCGTCGCAGCGACGATCTTCACCGAGCCCGAGATCGCCACCGTGGGCATCGGGCAGGTCGCCGCGGACGAGGCCCACGACGTCGAGTCGGTCACGCTGCCCCTGGCGCGCAACCCGCGAGCGAAGATGCAGGGGATCACGGACGGGTTCGTCAAGCTCTTCTGCCGCAAGGGCTATGGGACCGTGCTCGGGGGCGTCGTCGTCGCGCCGAAGGCATCCGAGCTGATCCATCCGGTCGCCCTCGCCGTGCAGAACCGGCTCAGCGTCGACCAGGTGGCCAGCACGATCACCGTCTATCCGTCCCTCTCCGGCTCCATCGCGGAGGCCGCTCGGCAGCTGCACCAGTCGGAGTGACGACCAGGCGTGACCCCGACGTGTGCGACAGCCGGCCGAGGCGTAGCGTCGGCACCAGCGGGCCGCGGGCTCGTTGACCACCACGCCGAACCCACCGAGGAGCAGCCATGAGCGGCTGGATCGACAAGGCGAAGGACTTCATCAAGGGTCACCCGGAGCAGGCCAGAGACGCGCTCGAGAAGGCCGAGGACCTCGTCAACGAGCGCACCGGCGGGAAGTACGCCGAGCAGGTCGACCGAGGCTCGGATGCGCTTGGGGAACAGCTCGGGCTGCCACCGGAGGCCGTGTCCGAGGGCACGGTGACGCCGGAACCCGAGGACGCAGCCGCGCCCGAGCCCGGACCCGGCCCCGAGGCCCCGACCGACCCCGGCGCCGAGACTGGCCTGCCGCACGACCGCGCCACGGTGGAGA
>NZ_JAJJPG010000097.1:0-14322 GCF_032907665.1 Intrasporangium sp. | reverse complement strand
CTCGACGAGTGGACGCCGGTCATCGCCGGAGCCGAGCTGGGCGAGCACCCCTACGAGCCGATCACTCCGGGCTCCCGGCGGCGCGCCGCGGAGCTGGGCGACGACCTCCCGGTGGCGTGGCGGCATCGCGACGAGCGCTACTCCGAGAAGCTCGCGACCCCCGACACGTCGGTCGCCGACCTCGTCGGCGACGTCGACCCGATGAAGGTCGCCGAGGGCCGGTCGCTCGGCGACCCCGAGACGATCCACTTCGGCCTCATCCCGCGCAGCCACCGCGGCATCGTCGCCATCAACGAGCTGCCCGACCTCGCCGAGCGCATCCAGGTCGCGATGCTCAACGTCATGGAGGAGCGCGACATCCAGATCCGGGGCTATGTCCTGCGGCTGCCGCTCGACGTCCTCGTCGTCGCGAGCGCCAACCCCGAGGACTACACGAACCGGGGCCGGATCATCACCCCGCTCAAGGACCGGTTCGGGGCCGAGATCCGCACGCACTACCCCGTCGCGATCGAGGACGAGATCGCCGTCATCCGGCAGGAGTCGCGGCTCCAGGCCGACGTGCCTGACGCGCTCGTCGAGGTCCTCGCCCGGTTCGCGCGGCACCTGCGCGAGTCGAGCGCGGTGGACCAGCGGTCCGGCGTCAGCGCCCGGTTCGCCATCGCCGCCGCCGAGACGATCGCCGCGGCAGCCCGGCACCGCGCCGCCACTCAGGGCGAGGACGACGCCGTGGCCCGGGTCGTCGACCTCGCCGGAGCCGTCGAGGTGCTCGGCGGCAAGGTCGAGTTCGAGACCGGCGAGGAGGGGCGCGAGAAGGACATCCTCACCCACCTGCTCCGCACGGCAATTGCCGAGACCGTCGCGCGGCACTTCCGCGGGATCGACTTCGCGCTGCTCGTCCAGGCGATCGAGGAGGGTGCGCTCGTGTCGACCGGGGAGCAGGTGTCGGCCCGGGACTTCCTCAGCGGGCTGCCCGTCCTCGGCGAGTCCGAGCTCTACGACGAGGTGTGCGAGCGCTTCGGTGCCGTGGGCGAGGGGCAGCGGGCGAGCGCGCTCGAACTCGCCCTCGAGGGGCTCTACCTCGCCCGCAAGGTGGGCAAGGAGTCGAGCGGCGGAGAGACGGTCTATGGATGAGGCGGCGACATGAGGACCTGGGGATGAGGACCCGGACATGAGGACCCGGACATGAGGACGTGGGCATGAGGACGCGATACGGCCGCTACACCGGAGGCCCGGACCCTCTCGCGCCGCCCGTCGACCTCGCCGAGGCGCTCGAGGCGATCGGCGAGGAGGTCATGTCGGGTCGCTCGCCGGAGCGGGCGATGCGGGAGTTCCTCCGTCGTGGCGGCCGCGACCAGCACGGCCTCGACGACCTGGCCCGCCGGGTGGCCGAGCGCCGGCGCGAGCTGCTCAGCCGCCACAACCTCGACGGCACGATGCAGCAGGTCCGCGAGCTGCTCGACCGGGCCGTCCTCGCCGAGCGCAAGCAGCTCGCGCGGGACCTCGACGACGACGCGCGGTTCGCCGAGATGCGGATCGGCAACCTGCCTCCGTCGACGGCAGCCGCCGTGAGCGAGCTGTCGGACTACCCGTGGCGTTCGTCCGATGCCCGCGAGGCCTATGAGCAGATCAAGGACCTGCTCGGGCGAGAGCTGCTCGACCAGCGCTTCGCCGGCATGAAGCAGGCGCTCGAGGGCGCGACCGACGAGGACCGGCAGCGCATCAACGAGATGCTCGACGACCTCAACAACCTCCTCGAGGCCCACCGCAACGGCGAGCCGACCGACGACCTCTTCCGTGACTTCATGGACCGGCACGGCGACTTCTTCCCCGAGCAGCCGCAGGACCTCGACGAGCTCCTCGACGCGCTCGCCGAGCGATCCGCCGCGGCGCAGCGGATGCTCAACTCGATGACCCCGGAGCAGCGCGAGGAGCTCCTCGCCCTCTCCCAGCAGGCGTTCGGCTCAGCGGCGCTCATGGACCAGCTCGGCCGGCTCGACGACAACCTCCGCGCGCTCCGGCCGGGGGAGGACTGGGGCGGCAGCGAGTCCTTCCAGGGCGACCAGGGGCTCGGCCTCGGCGACGGCACCGGGGTGCTCCAGGACCTCGCCGACCTCGACGACCTCGCCGAGGCGCTCTCCCAGTCCTACGAGGGCGCGCGGCTCGACGACCTCGACCTCGACCAGCTCGCCCGCCAGCTCGGGCCCGAGGCCGCCGTCGACGCCCGCACCCTGGCCGAGCTCGAGCGGGCACTGCGCCAGAGCGGCTACCTGCGTCGCACGTCGGACGGGCAGCTCACCCTCTCGCCGAAGGCGATGCGGCAGCTCGGCAAGGCCCTGCTGCGCGACGTCGCCGACCGGATGTCGTCCCGTCCCGGGCAGCGCGACCAGCGGCAGGCCGGCGCGGCAGGAGAGCTCTCCGGCGCCACCCGCGAGTGGGCGTTCGGCGACACGCAGCCGTGGGACGTCACCCGCACCGTGACCAACGCGGTCCTGCGGACCGTCTCCGGGCCCGCGCGCGAGCCCGCCCCCGACGAAGGGCGCGCGGCAGATGGAAGCCGGCCCAGCGGCATACGACTCGATCTTCGCGACGTCGAGGTGGCCGAGACCGAGTCGCGGACGCGGGCGGCGGTGGCCCTGCTCGCCGACACGTCCTTCTCGATGGCGATGGACGGGCGCTGGGTGCCGATGAAGCGCACCGCGCTCGCCCTGCACCACCTCATCCGCACCCGGTTCCGCGGCGACCACCTCGAGCTGATCGGCTTCGGGCGCACGGCCCGCACCATGGAGATCGAGGAGCTCACCGCGCTGGATGCCTTGTGGGACAAGGGAACCAACCTCCACCATGCCCTCCTTCTCGCCAACCGGCACTTCCGCAGGCACCCCAGCGCTCAGCCCGTCCTACTCGTCGTCACCGACGGCGAGCCGACGTCGCACCTGACGTCGTCGGGGGAGACGTGGTTCAGCTACCCGCCCTCCTCGCTCACCATCGCGCACACGCTCCGGGAGCTCGAGGCGGCCGGCCGGCTCGGCGCCCGGACGACGTTCTTCCGGCTCGGGGACGACCCCGGCCTGGCCCGCTTCATCGACCAGATGGCGCGGCGGGTCGACGGTCGCGTCGTCGCCCCGGAGCTGGACGACCTCGGAGCCGCGGTGGTCGGCAGCTACCTCGGGTCCCGGGGCCCGTCCGGCTACGGGACCTATCGGAGTGCGTTCGGCGACTGGTGGGGCGAGCGCGGCAGCTGGGTCTAGCGGGTCGGGTTCTCAGACGATTCGCCAGCCGCGGGTGTCGGGGGCCGGCGGGCTCGGCAGCCCCGCGTCGTCGAGGGGCTTGGCTCCGGCGATGAGCCGGTCGAGGTCGCGGCCGACTCGGAGACCGGTGGGGAGGTGGGCGCGGGCGACCTCCCGTCGCAGGGTGTCCTGGGGGAGCGGCCGGTGGCTCGCCACGACGACACTGTTGCCGAAGCGTCGCCCCTTGAGCACCTCGTGCGTGGCGATGAGTGCGACATGGGGCAGCGCGACGCGAATGGTCGCGAGCATCCTTGCGACATAACGCATCCCGGGCTCGTCGGCGAGGTTCCACAGGGCCGTGCCGCCAGGGGTGAGCACCCTTGCCACCTCGTGGACGTATGCCGCCCCGCCGAGCTCCGCGGGAATCCGCCCTTCCGCGTAGGCATCGTTCACCACGACGTCGGCCGAGTCGGTGCCCAACGCGCGGACTCCCGTCAGCCCGTCCTGGGCCCGCACCCGGATGCGGTGGCGGCGGGGGAGCGGGAGCTCGCGGCGGACGAGCTCGGTCAGGCCCGCGTCCGGCTCGAGGACGATCTGCGGCGAGCCCGGCCGGGTCGCCTCCACCCAGCGCGGCAGGGTCAGTCCGGCACCGCCGACGTGGGTGACGGCCAGGGGCGCGGGAGCCGGAGGGCTGCAGACGTCGATGGCGAGGGCGAGGTGCTGGACGTACTCGAAGGCGAGCAGGGTCGGGTCGTCGAGCTGCACGTGCGACTGCGGCGCGCCGTCGACGTGCACGGTGACGCCGCCGCGCTCGTCGCGCTCCAGGCTGATCCGCTGGGCCGTCCCTTCCGACCTCTGGGGCATCTGGGATCGGGGCATCTGGGGTCGGGGCATCTGGGGTCGGGGCATCAGACGTCGAGGACGAGCTGGCGCTGCTCGCCGTAGCGCATGAAGCCGATCCGTCGGAGGATCGGCGAGGACGTGTCGACCCGCCCGTGCGTCAGGCCGAGGGTGGCGCCGGCCGCGCGGGCGATCCGGAGTCGCGCGGCCAGCACGGCGCGATAGGCCCCTCGGCCGCGCAGCGACTCGTGGGTGCCGCCGCCCCAGAGCCGGCAGACCTCGTCCACGACCGTCCAGCCGCCGACGCCGGCGGGCTGCCCGTCGACGTAGGCGACGACCACGCCCGTCGCGTCGTCCTCCAGCCCCGGCGCGAGGTCGGCCAGGGCCCGCCTGAGCTGGTCCTCGGTGTGCTCCACGCCGCCGAAGGCGCTGCGCTCGACGACGTGCGCGTCCCGCATCGACTGGAGGTCCCGGACCCGCTTCAGCTCGATCCCCGCCGGCACCCCGATGGCGGGAAGGTCGTCGTCGAGGGGCAGCGCGAGCACGTCCCTCCGCTCGACGACCACGGCTCCACGGCCCCGGAGCTCGGCCTCGAGACCGGCGGGGCGCGACGCGTCCGAGACGTGCCACCAGAGCCGGTGACGGCCGAGGCGCCGCGCGACCTCGTGCACCTCGTCGACGAGGTCCGCGGGCGCGCGCTCCGAGCCGAAGACCCGCGCGCCGGTCGGGGTGAGCAGGTGCTCCGGGTAGGCGACGACGAGGTACTCGTCGGTCCGCACGTGCGGGGCGCCCGGAGGCACCCACGACCACTCGTTCGCGGCGGTGAGCACAGCGTCGGCGTCCCAGCCGGTGCGCGCATTCCCTGTCACACCGACAGGCTACGGTCGGGGGATGCGATTCGGTCTGGCGATCCTCCCCGAGCACCCGTGGTCGGCCGCCGAGGCGATGTGGCGCGAGGCCGATGCGATGGGCTTCGACCACGCGTGGACCTTCGACCACATCACGTGGGCCGGCCTGCCCGAGTCACCGTGGTTCGGGGCCGTCCCGACGCTCGCCGCCGCTGCGGCCGTGACGAGCCGGATCCGCCTCGGCACCTTCGTCTCCTCGCCCAACAACCACCACCCGGTGCAGTTCCTCCGTGAGGTCCTCGCCCTCGACGACATCTCCGCCGGCCGGTTCATCCTCGGCATCGGGACCGGCGGCGACCTCGACGCGCAGATCACCGGCGAGGAGCTGACCCTGCGGGACCGCGTCGCACGCTTCCACGAGTTCGCGCACCTGCTCGACCGCCTGCTCACCGAGGAGCGCGTCTCGTCCGAGGGCCGCTTCTATGCCGCCCGCGACGTCGTCACCCGTCCCGGCCCGGTGCGCGCGCCGGAGGGACCGGGCGCGGCCCCGCCCAACCGCGTCCCCCTCGTCATCGCCGCCAACGGGCCGAAGTCGATCCGCCTCGCCGTCGAGAAGGGCGAGGGCTGGATGACCTACGGCGGCAAGGCAGAGACCGACGAGCAGTGGTGGGGCCTCGTCACGACCCTCAGCCACGCGGTCGACCAGGCACTCGACGCGGCAGGACGTGAGCGGCATACGCTCGCTCGTTACCTCAACATCGACGCGGGGCCGACCTTCGCGCTGCACAGTGTCGCTGCCTTCGAGGAGGCCGTGGGCCGCGCGGCCGAGCTCGGCTTCACCGACCTCATCACCCACTGGCCGAGGGTTGAGGAGCCCTTCCGGGGTCAGCGCGAGGTGCTCGACGCCGTGGTCGCCGACGTCCTCCCGCGGTGGCGCTGATGCCGCCGCGCCGACGCGTTCCGGTCGCCGCCGGGCGAGAAGCCCTTGCCGTATGCCGCTCAGCCGGCTTCGCGGCAGACCGTGACCACACTGCCACGGCAGTCCGCTTCACCCTCGAGGAGCTCGCAGTTGTGGCGCCGGGACGAACTGTCGAGGTGCGGGTGCCGCCCCATGGCGCGGCCCAGTGCGTCGAAGGTCCGGTGCATCGCCGCGGGACCCCGCCGAACGTCATCGAGACCGATCCGGCGACGTGGCTCGCCCTCGTCACCGGGGACCTGGCGTGGGAGGAGGCCGTCGACACGGCACGGGTGCGAGCGAGCGGCCAGCGTGCCCACCTCGAGGGGCTGCTGCCGCTCTTGCCACCCGGACCTGACCCGGAACAAACCGATTGATGGTGGCCATCAGCGTTCGACACACTGACGAGAGTGACGAGTCAGCCTTCAGTCGACACACTCGGTGACGTGACCAGGGACAGGCCGAGCGAGCCGATCGTCGTCGCCCGCGGGTTGACGAAGGTCTACGGGCAGACGCGTGCGGTGGACGGCATCGACTTCGAGATCGCCCGGGGTGAGTCGTTCGGCCTGCTCGGGCCCAACGGCGCCGGGAAGTCGACGACGATGCGGATGATCGGGGGAACCCTCCAGCGCAGCGGCGGCACGATGAGCGTGGCCGGACTCGACCCGGCCGTGCGCGGCCCGGAGGTCCGCGCGCACCTCGGCGTCGTCCCGCAGCAGGACAACCTCGACGAGGAGCTGTCGGTCCGCGACAACCTCATCATGTACGGCCGCTACTTCGGCCTGCCCTACTCCTACCTGCGCGCCAAGGCCGACGAGCTGCTCGAGTTCGCCCAGCTCACCGAGCGGGGCAAGGAGAAGGTCGGCTCGCTCTCCGGCGGCATGAAGCGGCGCCTGACGATCGCGCGGTCCCTCGTCAACGAGCCGAGGGTGCTGCTCCTCGACGAGCCGACCACAGGCCTCGACCCGCAGGCCCGGCACGTCCTCTGGGACCGGCTCTTCCGGCTCAAGGAGGTCGGCGTCACCCTCGTCGTGACGACACACTTCATGGACGAGGCCGAGCAGCTCTGCGACCGACTCGTCGTCATCGACCACGGCCGGATCATGGCCGAGGGGACCCCGCGCCAGCTCATCCGCGAGCACTCCACCCGCGAGGTGCTCGAGGTCCGCTTCGGCGCCGACCGCAATGCGGCCGTCGTCGCGCAGCTCGAGGACATCGGCAGCCGCATCGAGGTGCTGCCCGACCGGATCCTCGTCTACACCGACGACGGCGAGGCGGCCCTCGAGGCCGTGACCGCACGTGGCCTGAGCCCCGTCACCTCGCTCGTGCGCCGCGCCTCGCTCGAGGACGTGTTCCTGCGCCTGACGGGTCGGAGCCTCGTTGACTGACCACACGAAGGCTCACCCGGCCACGGTGGACCGTGCGCCGGTCGCTGACCTCGGCCGCCTCGCTGCCTCGGGCCGGGTTCCCGCGCCCGAGGTGATGGCCGGCCGCGCCCGCCGCTGGGGCTGGTGGTACTTCGTCGAGTCCTGGCTGCTCGGGTCGAAGGCGTGGGCCGTCTCGATCCTGCTCTACATGGTCGTCATGCCGCTGCTCTACCTCGTCGCGCTCGGCCTCGGCCTGGGCAACCTCGTCGACAGCGGCGCCGGGTCGGTCGACGGCGTGCCCTACCTCGTCTTCGTCGGACCGGCGCTGCTCGTGAGCACCGTCGTCATGTCGGTCGGCGGCGAGCTCACCTATCCCGTCATGGCGGGTTTCAAGTGGCAGCGCCTCTACTACGGTCCCCATGCGACCCCGGTGACGCCGGAGCAGATCGCGGTCGGCCAGCTCGTCGGCGTGATGATCCGCTTCGTCGTGCAGGCCGCGATCTTCTGGGCGCTCCTGCTCATCTTCGACGCCGCGCCGAGCGGCTGGTCCTGGCTCGTCATCCCGATTGCCGTGCTCACCGCAGCGGCCTTCGGCGGCCCGCTCCAGGCCTACGCTGCGACGCTCGAGGACGAGGGCTACCAGTTCGCCTTCGTCCAGCGGTTCGTCATCATGCCGATGTTCCTCTTCGCCGGCACCTTCTTCCCCTTGTCCGTCATGCCGCTGGCGCTCCAGTGGATCGGCTGGGTGTCGCCGGTGTGGCACGGCACCCAGCTCGCGCGCCAGGCGACCTACGGGGCAGCCGAGCCGCTCTGGCTCACCCTGACCCACGTCATCGTCCTCGTCGCGATGGCCGCGGCCGGCGTGCTGGTCGCCCGCCGCGTCTATGCACGACGGATGGGGAGCTGACAATGACCGACGCGACGCGAAGCCCGGGCTCCGTCTCCGCGCCTCCCGCCGGGTCCCAGTCCGGGTCCCAGTCCGGGTCACTGTCCGGGCTTTACGGTCGCAACGCGCGTGCCGTCATCGAGCGCGGCTTCAAGGTCATCAAGAACCAGAACTGGGCCGTCATGGTCTCGGGCTTCTTCGAGCCGGTCTTCTACCTGCTCGCCATGGGCCTGGGCCTCGGCGGCCTCGTCGGGACAGTCACCGGGCCCGACGGGCAGCCGATCGCCTACGCCGCCTACATCGCCCCGGCCCTGCTCGCGACGTCGGCCATGAACGGCGCAATCTACGACTCGACGTGGAACGTCTTCTTCAAGCTGCGGTTCGCCAAGCTCTACCAAGCCATGCTGCAGACCTCGCTCGGCCCCATGGACGTGGCGCTCGGCGAGATCTTCATGGCTCTGTTCCGCGGGTTCCTCTACGCCGTCGGCTTCATGGTCGTCATGCTCTTCATGGGCCTGGTCGTCTCCCCCTGGGCCGTGCTGATGATCCCGGTCGCGCTGCTCATCGCCGTGGGGTTCGCCAGCCTGGGCATGGCCGTGACGAGCTACCTCAAGAGCTTCCAGCAGATGGATGTCGTGCAGGTGTTCATGCTGCCGATGTTCCTCTTCTCGGCCACCCTGTTTCCCATCGACGTCTTCCCCACCGCGATCCAGTGGTTCGTCCAGGCGATGCCCCTCTGGCACGGCGTGGAGCTCATGCGCCACCTCGCGGTCGGCCACCTCGAGGCAGCAACGGCGGGGCACGCGCTCTACTTCGTCGTCATGTCCGTGCTCGGGGTGTGGTTCACGGCCAGCCGGCTCCGCGCTCTCTTCCTGCGCTGAGCCCGCCAGCCGGGACGGGGGTGGCCGCGCCGGCCGCCACGGGATGGCAGGGACGCCCAGCGCGGCATCGACGGCATCGGGCGGGCGCCGGTCGTCGGGGTCGGCCTGCGGTCCACGCCGAGCCGATCGACGACCACGACCTGGGGAGTCCTGCCCTGGTTCCGCACGAAGCGGGCACCCGGCGCCTTGTCGTGGTAGTCCAACGGCCCACCCTGACCAGCGGTGAGGCTCAGCGGACGACGGCGGCAGGCAGGTGCTCGGCGCCTGTCTCGGTCGCCTAGGCTGAAGGGGTGACTCAGCCGCCCGACCGGATCCCCAACTACAAGCGCTTCCTGCTCACCGGGGCGTTCCTCGGACTCGCGGTCGGCGTCTGGTTCGGCCTGCGTGAGCCCGGCGGTCCGAGCTACAACCAGACGGTGCAGTACTCCATGAGCACTGCCGTCCTCTTCCTCGGCGCCCTCGGCGCCTTCCTCGGCGCGGGGATCGCCGGGCTGATCGCGATCCTCCTCGATCGCTCCGGGCGCGAGAAGTAGCCGCCGCCCATCACCGATGCGTCTCTTCGTCGCCATCGTGCCGCCCGACGAGGCCCTCGACGACCTCGCCGAGCACGTCGAGCCCCGTCGGCTCGCAGACGAGCAGGGTCACTCCGACCTGCGCTGGACCGACCGCCACCAGTGGCACGTCACGCTGGCCTTCCTCGCGGACGTCCCGGACTGGCGCCTTGACGACGTCACCGCCGCGGTCGCGGCGACGGCGGCGCGACACCGCGCGCCGCTGCTTCGCCTCTCCGGCGCCGGCGCCTTCCCCAACGCCTACGGGGCGCGGGTGCTCTATGCCGGGGTGGAGGAGGTCCGCGGCGACCTCAGGAGGCTGGCGAGCGGCATACGGACCGCGTGCAACGGAGCTGGCGCCACGCCCGACGGCACCCGCTTCCACCCGCACGTGACGCTGGCGCGCTTCCGACGGCCGACCGAGGCGACCCGCTGGATCCGGGCGTTCGAGGCCCACGAGGGGCCGGTGTGGCAGGCGACAGAGGTCGCCCTCGTCGAATCACACCTCGGCCAGGGCCGCGGGCACCGGCCGCGCTACGAGGTCGTCGCCCGGGCTGCGCTCTCCTGATCCTGCGCCGGCCCCACGGCCGCCCTCGACGCGCCCGCTGCGGGCGGTGCAGCCGGGGCGGTGTGGGCCCACACCGTGTGGGAGACTCGAGCAGTGGCACGCGGCGATGGGCGACTGACCCTAGACCTCCTTCCCGGCGAGAACGGCCCTCAGGACGCCTGCGGGGTCTTCGGCGTGTGGGCCCCCGGCGAGGAGGTCGCCAAGCTGACCTACTTCGGGCTCTACGCCCTGCAGCACCGGGGACAGGAGTCGGCCGGCATCGCGACCGGCGACGGCGAGAAGATCCTCGTCTACAAGGACATGGGTCTGGTCTCCCAGGTCTTCGACGAGGGCGCCCTCACGTCGCTGCGCGGTCACCTGGCCATCGGCCACACCCGCTATTCGACGACGGGGGGCTCGACGTGGGAGAACGCCCAGCCGACCCTCGGTGGGTCAGCCGGGCGGACCATCGCACTCGGGCACAACGGCAACCTCATCAACACCGTCGAGCTCAAGGCGATGGTCGACGACCACTTCGGCGCCACCCGGGTGACCGGTGAGCTTGCACGCGGCAACACGTCCGACACCGCTCTCGTCACGACTCTGCTCGCAGCCGACCCCGACAAGACACCGGAGCAGGCGGCGCTCGAGCTCTTCCCCAAGCTGCGCGGCGCCTTCTGCTTCGTCTTCATGGACGAGCACACGCTCTATGCCGCCCGCGACCCGTGGGGGGTCCGGCCCCTCGCCCTCGGCCGACTCGAGCGAGGCTGGGTCGTCGCCTCCGAGACCGCGGCCCTCCAGACGATCGGCGCGTCCGTCATCCGGGAGGTCGAGCCCGGTGAGCTCATCGCCATCGACGAGGACGGCCTGCGCACGCACCGCTTCGCAGAGGCCCAGCCCAAGGGCTGCGTCTTCGAATACGTCTACCTGGCCCGGCCCGACGCCGTGATCCGGGGCCGGGTCGTCCACGAGGCTCGGGTGGAGATGGGACGGGCGCTCGCGCGCGAGCACCCCGTGGAGGCCGACCTCGTCATCGGCGTCCCGGAGTCCGGTGTGCCTGCCGCCGTGGGCTACTCGCAGGAGTCGGGGATCCCCTTCGGCCAAGGTTTCGTCAAGAACGCCTACGTCGGACGCACCTTCATCCAGCCGTCCCAGACCCTGCGCCAGCTCGGCATCCGGCTCAAGCTCAACGCCCTCGAGCACACGATCCGGGGCAAGCGCCTTGTCGTCGTCGACGACTCGATCGTCCGCGGCAACACCCAGCGCGCCCAGGTGCGGATGCTGCGCGAGGCCGGCGCGGCTGAGGTGCACGTGCGCATCTCGTCACCCCCGGTCCAGTGGCCCTGCTTCTACGGCATCGACTTCGCGACCCGTGCCGAGCTCATCGCGACCGGCCTCGGGGTCGAGGAGATCCGCGCTTCCATCGGGGCCGACTCGCTCGGCTACATCTCGGAGGACGGCATGATCGCCGCGACGGACCAGTCGCCCGACGAGCTGTGCTCCGCATGCTTCACCGGGCACTACCCGATCGACCTGCCGGAGGACGGCCACATCGGCAAGCACGTCCTCGAGACGCTCCCGCTCACCGTCCGCACCGGGCACGACCGCTCCGTCGACGTCGAAGGGGTCGCCCTCGGCGTGAACGGCGGCGGCGCGAACGCCCTCCAGCACCCCTGACCGGGGTCGCTAGGGTTGGGGCCGTGACGAGCGAGCCGGGCAACCCGATCACCTACGCCTCCGCCGGAGTCGACGTCGAGGCGGGTGACCGGGCCGTCGAGCTGATGAAGGAGTCGGTGCGGCGGGCCACGCGTCCGGAGGTCCTCGGCGGGCTGGGTGGCTTCGCCGGGATGTTCGACGCGAGCGCGCTGGCCGGGATGACCCGTCCGGTCCTCGCCTCGAGCACGGACGGGGTGGGCACCAAGGTCGCCATCGCCCAAGCCCTGGACAAGCACGACACGATCGGCTTCGACCTCGTCGGCATGGTCGTCGACGACATCGTCGTCTGCGGCGCCGAGCCCCTCTTCATGACCGACTACATCGCCACCGGGAAGGTCGTGCCGGAGCGGATCGCGGCGATCGTCGGTGGCATCGCACGGGCCTGCGAGGAGGCCGGCGTGGCGCTCGTCGGTGGGGAGACGGCAGAGCATCCGGGCCTGCTCGAGCCGGACGAGTACGACGTGGCGGGTGCGGCCACCGGTGTCGTGGAGTATGCCGCTGTGCTCGGTCCCCAGCGGGTGCGTGACGGTGACGCCGTGGTCGCCCTCGCGAGCAGCGGGCTGCACAGCAACGGCTTCAGCCTGGTGCGCCGGGTCATCGCGGCCGCCGGATGGGCCCTCGACCGCCACGTCGACGACTTCGGGCGGACCCTCGGCGAGGAGCTGCTCGAGCCGACCCGCCTCTACACCAGGCCGCTGCTCTCGATCATCGGCGACGCCACCGTGGAGCTGCATGCCCTGAGCCACGTCACCGGCGGTGGGCTCGCGGCCAACCTCGCCCGCGTGCTGCCGCCAGGGCTGTTCGCCCGCCTCGACCGGTCGACGTGGACGCCGCCCCCCGTGTTCCACACCATCCAGCGCCTCGGGCAGGTCCCGCGCGCCGACCTCGAGCGCACGCTGAACCAGGGCGTCGGCTTCGTCGCCGTGCTCCCCGAGGCCCACGTGGACCGAGCGATCGAGCGGAGCGAGCGCAGCGGCATACGGGCCTGGCGAATCGGTGAGGTCAGCGCAGAGGACCGCGCCACGGTCGCCGAAGGTGTCGAGGTCGTCCGCGGCGCCAAGGGCGTCGACGGCGGCGCGGTCCAGGTCGTCGGCGAGCATCCCTGACCTGGCTCGCTGCCCACTCGGCCAGAAGGGACCCCGGGGACGGGCCCCGTGCTGACGGGTCGGCGAACACGCCCGGGTCCTTCGGGGCCCCCGGGCGTGACCGATCGCGGGTCGGGTCGAGACCCGACACACGAGGTGAAGCGGAAGGGGAGTGACGAGCTCAGCGCTCGCCGGCTACCCACTTCCCGTAGTCGTCGTACTCGTCTTCGTCGGCGGACGGTGACTCGTTGTCACTGTCGCGCTGAGACGAGCCGTGCAGCTCTCGCTCCAGCGCGCTCAAGTCCGTGTCAGGCGTGTAGTACTTGAGCTGCCGTGCGACCTTGGTCTGCTTGGCTTTGGCTCGGCCGCGCCCCATGGCGTGACCCCCTCGTGCGTCGTGCCGGGACGGCATCGCTCGGCGAAGGGCCCTCAAGCTCTCCGTCGTCCGCGTAGCGGCCCCGGGAATGTGTGTGTTCTCGTGGTGCTAACGCTACATGAGCCGAGCAAATCCTGCTCCACCGGCACGCGCGGCCGACTCGCCAGAGGGGGGAATGGGCGGGAATGCGGTTTTGCGCAATCTGCACCCGAGGGTGCCTTGATCGGCCTAACCTGAGTGCAATGAGTCCTGAAGGGGACCATGCGTGGTGTCGCCGCACGAGCGACAGGGTGGTGGGGAAATGACCATGACGACACAGGATCGGCACGAGACCGAGAAACTGTTGACGCCTGCCGAGGTTGCGGCTCTCTTCAGAGTCGACCCCAAAACGGTCACGAGGTGGGCCAAGGCCGGCAAGCTCACCTCGATTCGGACCCTCGGCGGGCACCGCCGGTACCGCGAGTCGGAGGTTCGGGAGCTCCTCGGCGGCCACTGAGCCGAGCGGCGACGTCGGGCGCTGTTGCGGGCTGACGCACGTCGCGTGGCTGGTGCGCCCCGGCACCGGTTCGCTGTCGGTGCGCGGTCCTAGGCTGCGCGCATGACCTCCACTCCTGTCATCACCGCCATCACCCTGGGCGTGCGCGACGTCGAGCGCGCGCGACGCTTCTACGTCGACGGCCTCGGCTTCCGACAGGTCCTCGAGATCCCCGGCGAGATCGCCTTCGTGCAGAGCGCTCCCGGCCAGGTGCTTGCCCTGTGGGACGTCGAGCAGATGCCGACCGAGTACGGCGACGTCGCCCACGGGTCGGTCCCGCCACCCCTGTCGCTCGGCCACAACGTCGACAGCGTCGAGCGGGTGCAGGAGCTCTACGCCGCGGCTCTCGCGGCGGGTGCCACCACGGTCTCTGCGCCCATGGAGCGGGACTGGGGTGGCGCGAGCGCCTGCGTCGCCGACCCTGACGGGTTCCGGTGGGACTTCGTGTGGAACCCGAACTTCCGCGTCGACCCCGACGGCACCGTGCGCATGGGCGACGCCTGACGGG
>NZ_JAJJPG010000096.1:2428-14331 GCF_032907665.1 Intrasporangium sp. | reverse complement strand
CAGCGGATGCTGAAGTTCGCCTTCAACCTCACCGACGACGGCCTCATGGGCCAGCAGGTCTTCGCCGGCGAGGCGACGCGGCTCGCCTACATGACCGACGAGGCAGTCGAAGGCCGGGACCAGTTCCTCGAGAAGCGCGACCCCGACTGGACACCCTTCCCCTGGTATTTCTAGGTCGCGACGGCGCCGCAGGTCAACGGCAGTTCAGGGCTCCGTGCATCGAACCACTTCCCTGCTTCGCAGCGAATCGCTGCGGCGGGTGTCTGCGCCCTCCTAGCATGTCCCCGTGCGCTTCCAGGTCCTGGGGCCGCTCCACGTCTGGGGGCGCGGCGACCGCTCCCTCGAGATCACCAGCCCCAAGCACCGGGCCCTCCTCTCGCTTCTGCTGCTCGAAGCGAGTCGCGTCGTCTCCGTGGACCGCATCGTCGACCAGCTGTGGGGTGACCGTCCTCCGGCGTCAGCGACCGCGACGCTCCAGACCTATGTCTCCCAGTTGCGGCGCCTCCTCGAGCCGGGCCGCGGGCCGCGGGAGGCTCCCCGACTGCTCGTGACCCGGGCGCCGGGTTACGCGCTGCTGGCCGAGGACGACGTCATCGATGCCCACCGCCTCCCCCGCCTCGTGGCCCACGGAACGCGCCTGGCCGAGGCAGGAGAGCTCGACTCGGCGCTCGCCGTGCTCGACGAGGCGGCGGACCTGTGGAGGGGGGAACCCTATGCCGACCTCGACGCCACGCCAGCTGTGGCCGCCGAGCGGCAGCGGCTCGCCGAGCTCGTCCTCGCGGCCCACGAGCAGGCGGCCGGCCTGCGGATTCACCTCGGCCGGGCCGACGTCGCGGTCGCGGAGCTCGAGCTGTTGGTCGCTGCCCACCCGCTCCGGGAGCGGCTGTGGGCCAGACTCATGGAAGGGCTGTGGGCGACCGGCCGCCAGGCAGACGCCCTGACCGCGTACCGCCGATGCGCCCGGCTGCTGCGTGAGGAGCTCGGCATCGAGCCGGGGCCGGAGCTCGCCCGGGTCCACGAAGCGGTCCTGCGCCAAGAGCTGTCCCCGGCCCCGCCGCCCGGGCCACCTCCGTCGGCCGGTGCGATCAACGACCGTGCCGCGCTGGCCCCGGCGCCGCCCGAGCCGGCCCGGCCAGCCGGTCAGGGAGCCAAGGAAGCCGGGCGAGCGGCATACGGCACCGTCCTGAGTGCAGCTGACCGGTCCGCCGCGGGCTCAGACCCGGACTCGGAGGTGGACGGCCCCCGCGATCTCCGTCCCGGCGACCACGACCGCAAGCCCATCGTCGGCCGGGACGCCGAGCGTGACCTCATCCGGAGCGCCCTCGTCGGCACGACGCGGGGCGCCGGTGGCGTGCTCGTCCTCGAGGGCGAAGCCGGTATCGGCAAGACGCGCCTCGCCGAGGAGGCGACCGCGATGGCGGAGGCCCAGGGCTGGAGCTGTGCCTGGGCCCGGTGCGCCGACGATGCCGGGGCACCCGCCCTGTGGCCGTGGAGTCGGCTGCTCGAGCAGCTCGGGCTCGGTGGACTCCGCCTCGGCACGGACGATGACCCGGACCGGTCCCGCTTCGCGCTCTTCCAGGACGTCCGGGCCCGGCTCCAGGAGGTCTCGACCCGGGTGCCGCTCCTCATCGTCCTCGACGACCTGCAGGCCGCCGACGAGACGTCCCTCCAGCTGCTCACTCTCTTCGCGAGACACCTCGACGGGGTGCGGGTCCTCGTCGTCGTCACTGTCCGAACCGTCGGCGACGCGCCGTCCGGTCCCGTCCAAGAGTGCCTGGCCCGCCTCGCGAGCGCGAGGCACACCGTGCGGCTGTCGCTGGGCGGCCTTGCCGAGGAAGGCGTCCGGGAGCTGCTCGAGATGACGCTCGGCTCGGGTGGGGGTGACCTCGTCCGGCGCATCCACGCCCGCACCGAGGGCAACCCGTTCTTCGTGCGCGAGTTCGCGCAGCTGCTCCGGACCGGTCCGGGCCTCGACCCGGCCGCGTCTGCGCCCGTTCCTCCCTCGGTCCGCGAGGTGCTCGAGCAGCGGCTGGCCACCCTGCCTGCAGACACCCTCGACGTGCTGCGCATGGCCGCCGTGGCCGGACAGGAGGTCGAGCTGCCGCTGCTGCAGGCCGCCTGCGATCGGGAGGCGGGCCAGGTCGTCGACGCCCTCGAGCCTGCCCTGCGAGCGGGCGTCGTGGTCGAGCGGCAGCCCGGATGGGAGTGGCGCTTCAACCACGCCCTGATGCAGGAGACCCTGCTCGCAGGGATGAGTCGCCTCGAGACGGCCCGCCGTCACCGGCGAATCGGCGAGGCATGGGAGGCCCGCGGGCAGCTGCGGGCCATCGACGTCGGCCGGCTCGCCCACCACTTCCTCCATGCCGTCCCGGTCAGCGGTGCCACCCCGGCGATCCGGTACGCCTCCCTCGCCGCTGAGGCCGCCCGGGAGCGACTGGCGCATCCCGAGGCGGCCGAACACACGCGGACCGCCCTGCGACTGCTCGACCTCCAGCCGGCGGACACCGGACCCCAGCGGCACCGCCTGCTCGTCTCGCTCGCGACCGACCTGCTGCGCAGTGGCCTGCCCATCGAGGCCCAGGAGATCGTCGGCCAGGCCCTCGACCTCGCCCGCCGCCTCGACGACGGACAGCTCGTCGCCGAGGCCGCGGCCGTGTGGGGCCACGTCACCCTGTGGAACTGGCGGCCGTACGGCGTCGTCGACCACGACCTCGTGAGCCTCATCGAGTCGCTCCTGGACGACGCGCTGGACGAGCCGCTGCGGGCCAGGCTGCTCGGCACCCTCGCCGTCGAGCTCGCGTACAGCGACCGCCGGGACGAGGGCATCGATCTCGCCGAGCGCGCCGTGGGGATCGCCCGTGCCCAGGGCGACCCGATCCTGCTCGGCCGGGTCCTCAACAACCTCAGCATCGCCGCGTGGGGTGTCCCCGACGGCGTCGAGCGCCGGATGACGGCGGCGGACGAGTCGCTCTCCCTCGTCGGGCGCGGACTGCCCGCACGGACCGAGTTCCTCGCCCGTCTGCACCGAGGGCCGCTGCGCCTCCACCTCGGCGACGGAGCGGGCTTCGAGGCGGACCTCGCGGCGGCGCGGCGGATTGCGGCGACGCTCTCCGGCCCGGAGGTTCGGCCCCACGTCCTCTACCAGGAGGCGGGCCTGGCCATGCTCCGTGGGAAGTGGGAGTCCGTCGAGCCGCTCGCCCGTGAGGCCTTCGACCTGTTCGTGCAGACCAGCAGCTGGGGTGCCGCGGAGATGTGCTGGGGCCTGCACCAGTTCACCATCCGTCGGCGACAGGGCCGCGTGGCGGAATCCCTTCCCGCCCTCATCGACCTCGGGGACACGGGCATTCCGCTTGCGCAAGCCGTGGCCGTCGTGGCCGCTGCCGAGGCGGGTGACCCCCAGGAGGCGCGCAGGCTCCGGCGGCGATGGCCACACCAGCACCCGGTCGACTGGACCACTGACGCCCTCGCCGTCACCCGTGCCTGGGCAGCGTTGCTCCTGGGCGAGGACGTGGGGTCCACCTACGAAGAGCTGCTGCCCTACCGAGGCCGTCAGGTCGTCGTGGGCACGGCGACAGCCGTGTGGGGCTCGTACGACCTCGTGCTCGCGGACCTCGCCGCCGCCCTCGGGAAGGACACCGCGGCCCTGCACCACGCACGCGAGGCGCTGGCGCTCGCGATC
The DNA here is from genome assembly GCF_032907665.1 of Intrasporangium sp. Classification (GTDB taxonomy): domain Bacteria; phylum Actinomycetota; class Actinomycetes; order Actinomycetales; family Dermatophilaceae; genus Intrasporangium. The sequence continues at coordinate 10,652 of NZ_JAJJPG010000096.1, read as the reverse complement.
GAGCTCCGCTCGCCCTGGCAGGAGGAGGATGCCCGGCAGCGGCTGACCACCCTCGCGGGGCTGGGGGACGTCACCGCGAGCGCTTGAGGCGCCTCTCGCGGCCGGCGGTGGGGCCATGCGTCCGGGCTCCAGCGGCCCTCAAGTGCCGGCCAAGAACGGCTCAAGCGGCGTGCCGCACGCTCGGTGCATGAGCCCGACCCGTCAGGTCGGCACCGACGAGAAAGATCACGCATGTCTCTCACCACGAGTTCCGCAGCGAGTCCCACCTCGCTCGAGATCCTCGCCAGACGGCTGGGCGGGGCCCTCGCCGTTCCCGGGGACGACACGTACAGCCGGCTCGCGACACCGTGGAACGTCGCCGTCCAGACCCGCCCCGTGGCCGTGGTCGAGGCCCGCAACGTCCAGGACATCGTCGCCTCGGTCCGGTATGCCGCCTCCGCGGGCCTCGCCGTCGCCGTCCAGGCCACCGGCCACGGCGTCGCGACGTCGATGGACGACACCCTGCTCATCCACACCGGCCGCCTCGACGAGTGCGTTGTTCACCCGGACGGCTGGGCTCGTGTCGGAGCGGGGGTCCGCTGGCAGCAGGTCATCGACGCCGGCGCGCGGCACGGTCTCGCGGGCCTGTGCGGCTCGGCACCCCACGTCGGCGTCGTCGGTTACACGACCGGCGGCGGGCTCGGGCCGGTGGCGCGCACCCACGGCTTCGCCTCTGACCACGTCCGGGCCATCGAGGTCGTCACGGGCGGCGGGGAGCTGCGTCGCGCAACCCGGGACCACGAGCCGGACCTGTTCTGGGGGCTGCGCGGCGGCAAGGGCGCCCTCGGTGTCGTCACCGCCCTCGAGTTCGACCTCCTGCCGATCTCCGAGGTGTACGGCGGCGCCCTCTACTTCGATGGTGCCGATGCGGAGTCGGTGCTCCACACGTGGGCGACCTGGTGCGCCGCGCTGCCCGAGGAGGCGACGACCTCGGTCGCGCTGCTGCGCCTGCCCCCGCTGCCGGGAGTGCCCGAGCCCCTCGCCGGTCGCCCGACGATTGCGGTCCGCTTCGTCTGGACCGGGGACCCCGCGCAGGGCGAGGCGCTCCTCGCGACCATGCGGGCAGCCGGCACACCGCTCATCGACGCCGTGAGCGTCATGCCGTATGCCGCGATCGGTGCCGTCCACGCGGACCCCGTCGACCCGATGCCGACGCACGAGGCCACCGACCTGCTTCGGGAGCTCCCCGCGGCAGCCGTGGATGCCCTGCTCGGTGTGGCCGGGCCCGCGACGGACTCCCCCCAGGTCATCGTCGAGCTGCGCCAGCTCGGCGGCGCGATCGCTCGGGACCCGCAGGTGCCGAGCGCCCTGTGCCACCGCGAGGCCGGCTTCCTGCTCAACGTCATCGGCGTGCTCGTTCCCGAGACCGTGCACGTCGTGCCGGCTCACGCCGAACAGGTCCGATCCGCGCTGGCGCCCTGGGCGACCGGTGGCGCGTTCCCGAACTTCGCACCGCATGAGGGGCCGGAGCGGATGAAGCGTTCCTATGACGCGAGGACGCTGAGCCGGCTCACGGCGCTCGCCGAGCGCTACGACCCGCACCGACTCTTCCGCGTCGGCCAGGTGCCGTCCCGGCCCGACCACCCAACCGCACTCGATCACACCAAGGAGCTGTCATGAGGAAGTCTGTCCGTGTCGCATCCGTCGCGATGGCCATCGGCGTCGCCGCCGTCCTCGGGGGATCAGGTGCCCAGGCCGTCCCCGGCGATGCCCCGGGTGCCCATGACCGAGCGGCCACCCAGGGGCTGGTGGCGCAGATCCGCCAGGCGGTCGACCCCTACACCGACGTCGAGGTGGCCATCGGGGACGGTTACGTCCCCGTGAGCGGGTGCGAGGTCTCGGACGAGGGTGGCATGGGGATCCACTACCTCAACCCCGCCCTGGCGGGATCGTTCGAGGTCGACCCCGCGCACCCGACCATCCTGCTCTACGGGCCGGACGGGGAGGGTGGCCTGAGGCTGCTCGGGGCGGAGTGGTGGCAGGCGAACATCGGGCAGGAGCGGCCGCAGCTCGGGGGTCAGCCATTCGACGGGCCGATGCCCGGCCACGGACCGGACATGCCCGAGCACTACGACCTGCACGTGTGGACCCACGTCGCCAACCCCGCTGGCGTCTTCGCCCCGTGGAATGCTCGGGTCACGTGTTGAACGCTCCGACATCGACATCGGGCTGCTGGTACTTCATCCAAGGAGGTTCTCGCCGCGGGTGACGTCCCCGCCCGGTTGCGGGGCACGATGGCGGTCGAGGGTCACGACCGGGTCCTCGAGAAGCGCGACCCCGACCGCAGTCCGTCGTGACAAGAGAGGCAGAGCCGGCCCGGTTCTGTCCCTCGCCATCGCCACCGGGATCTCCTGCCCGTGCCTTTTGCCAAATTGCACAGGCAGCCAAGCAAATTGGGCACCACCACAGGCCCCGCTGAGAACGCTCCAAGAGGTCGAGGGGGTGACGCTCGCCACTGTGGCGGACGCTCCCGACAGCGCTATGTTGGAAGGACTGGAGGTCTCCTCCATCGAGAAGGGAGGTGTCGACCTTGCGTAACCCCTTCACGCGGTCGAAGCACCCTGAGCGTCATGAGGTTCCCGATCGACCACCCGAGCAGGCCGACTCGCCGGGAGCAGTGGTCGGCGAGAAGACAGCCGACGACGAGGCCCGCGCCGACCATGTCGTCCGGATGCTCGAGGCTGCCGGGCCGTCCACGTTGGCAGGCCGGAGCGAGGTGCTCGCCGTGGCAGTGATCCATGAGCAGCCCCACCACACCGGCCGCAGTGACACCGAGATTGCGTCCCTGTTCCTCGACCAGTACAAGCAGTCCGGATGGGTGCCGCAGGGCCTGGCCGTCACCGCTGGGACCCCGGTCGCGATGAGGCATCTCCCTGAGGTCTCCCGCCGGACCCAGTCAGACATCAACCGGCAGCTGGCGGAGATCCTCGTGGAGCTCGCCCCGGGCGCGGCCGTCGAGCAGTGCGCGGCCATCGGGTTCTCCGGGACGAACCCGGCAACCGGCCTGACCTTCTTCTCGGTCCTGGCCCGCTGACCGGGCCGGCCCCGGAGGCAGCGGCGGTGGCAGCACAGGAGGTCTCAGCCAGCATCCTGCTCCACCATCCGGTGACGGGCGTGTGGGACTTCCTCACATCGACCGGGACGTGGGCTCAGTGGTGGTGGGGCGAGGACGCCTTGGTGAGAGTCGACCCTGCCTGGGGTCAGGGCGCTCACCTCGTGTTTGCCTCAGGCTGGTCGCCACCGGTGAGCCAGTGGGACCCACCACGACTTCTCGCCTTCGGTGGCCACCGGTTCGAACTGACCGACGTCCACGGCGACACGCTGCTCCTGTGGACCCATGCGCCCCGCCCCACTTCCGTGGGCCTGGACCTTCTTCCCGGTCTGGCCGAGGAGATGTCCGCGCAGCTGCACGAGGAGCAGCAGGGCTCGCTCGCCCGCCTGGCCGAGTCGCTCGAGGCATCGGCTGCGACGATGGGGCCCGGCTTCGCCCCGGCTCAGGCGGATCAGGGCGCGCACTCCCCCTCTGCCCCCGAGGTGTCGGACCTCGCGCCTCGGCAGATGCGGGTGTTCGTGTCGTCCACCTTCAAGGACATGCAGGTGGAGCGGGATGAGCTCGCGCGGCGAACCTTCGTCGAGCTGCGCCGTGCCTGTGAGGAGCGCGGTGTCGGCTGGGCAGACGTCGACCTGCGGTGGGGGATCACCGATGAACAGCGGGCGGAGGGAGACGTGCTCCCTGTCTGCCTGGCAGAGATCGACCGATGCCGCCCCTACTTCATCGGCATCCTCGGGGAACGCTACGGGTGGGTGCCGAGTCCCCAGCCCGAGGGCTCGGTGACCGCGGACCCTCACCGCGCCGGGGACGCCGGCAGGTCCATCACCGACATCGAGATCTGCCACGGCGTGCTCGACCATCCCGAGACCGCCCCGACCGCCTTCTTCTACTTCCGCGACCCGGGGTACGTCGACGTGCTCCCGGCCCCAGTTCAGGAGGATCACCGTGAGGGGCCGACCGAGGACGATGTGATGCGTCACGGCCAGGTCGAAGCGGAGCGCCTCGCCGCTGACCGGCGTCGACGCCTCGCTGACCTGAAGGCGCGCATCCTCTCCTCCGGGCTGCCGGTCACCCAGTACCGCGAGCCGCGGGAGCTCAGCGCCCTGGTGTCCCGCGATCTCAGTGCTGCGCTGGACCGGGCGTTTCCGGTTGAGTCCGCACCGACGACCCGTGAGCGGGAGAACCTCATCCACCTCGCAGCGCTTCGGGAAGCCGGCCGCGGCCACACCGCCCGACCCGAGGACCTGCACCGGGTGACCGAGCGGACGAGTGGCGACGGCGCTCCGCTGGTGGTCATCGGCCCGACCGGGTCGGGCAAGACGGCGCTGCTGGCCGACTGGGTGGCAGCCAGACAGCGAGACCATCCGGACGAGCGTGTGATCACTCACGTCGTCGGCGCCTCTCCGCAGAGCGCTTCCTGGGTCGCGATGCTGCAGCGTCTACTGGGCGAGCTCGCCCAGGGTCTTGAAGCCGTGGTCGAGATCCCCGACGAGCCACGTGCCGTCCAGCGGGCCTTCGCCGCGGCCCTCCACACGGCGGCCGCCCATGCTCGCTGGGTCGTGGTCATCGACGGGCTCGACCAGCTCGAGGACCATGACGGAGCGTTGGACCTGCACTGGTTGCCGACCACGGTCCCCGCGGGCATCCGGCTGGTCGTGTCGACGTCGCCGGGCAGAGTCGAGGCCGAGCTGCTCCGCCGTGGCTGGCCCAGGCTCACCGTCGAGCCGCTCGACCAGGAGGAACGACGCCGTCTCGTCCGCGACCATCTCGCCAGGTACGGCAAGTCCCTCTCCGACGCACAGCTCGAGAAGATGTCCGCGAACATCCAGATGGGCAGCCCGCTGTTCGCGACCATCCTGCTCGAAGAACTCCGGCTCCACGGTGACCCGTTCACTCTCGACGAGGCCATCGACCGTCACCTGAACAGCGAGGGGCTCGCGAGCCTCCTCGACCAGGTGCTCGGCCGTTTCGAGACGGACTACGAGCGCGATCGTCCCGGACTGGTCGGAGCGGCATGCTCGCTGTTGTGGGCGGCACGTCGAGGGCTGAGCGAGGGCGAGCTCCGCGACCTGCTCGGCGCACCCGGTCAGGCTTTGCCCGGCAGGGTCTGGTCCCCCTTTCGGCTGGCTGCCCTTCACCTGCTCCCGGACCGGTCCGACCGGCTCGTCCTCGCTCACGACGCGGTCCGTCGCGCTGTTGAGACTCGCTACCTTCCCTCAGTGGAGCAGCAGCAACTCGCGCACCTCGCACTCGCCGAGTACTTCCAGGGTCGAGAAGCAGGGCCACGTCGGGCCGAGGAGCTGCCGTGGCAGTACGCGCGTCTGGGCCGCTACGACGACGTGGCCCAGTTCCTGGGCGACCTCGATGCGCTCCACGAGACGTGGCAGGCGGACGCCCGCGACGTCCGGCGGTACTGGGCCGCGGTCGAGGCACATCACCCCGGCTTGATGACGGAGACGTACCGCTCCAGCGTCGAGACACCACCCGAGTCCACAGAGCGCGTCGAAGTGCTCGCCACGCTCCTCTGGAACGCCGGACACCTGGACGAGTCCCACCGCCTGCGCCAGACCCTCACGGAGCGTGCCCGCCGCCGCGGCGACCCGCTCGCAGTGGCGGTCACCCTCGGCAACGAGGCCCACGTCCTCCAGCGGCAGGGCGCGTGGGACCGAGCCCTCGCCCTGTACGAGGAGCAGGCGGACATCGCCCGCCGACACGGCCACCGCCGGCCCCTGGCCGTCGCGCTGGGCGGCCAGGCAGCGATACACCGCAAGCGCGGACGGCTCGACCGGGCGCTGGCCCTGCTCCGGGAACAGAGCGCGCTCCTGCTGCGGCTCGACGACCAGGCCGGCATCCAGGGGTCCCTCGGTGAGCAGGCCCAGGTGTTGTTCGAGCAGGCGGCACTCCCCGAAGCGTTGTCACTGCGACGCGAACAGGAACGACTGTGCCGCGAGCTGGGCCACGTCGACGGGCTCGCTCAGGCACTGGAGGCGCAGTCGGTCATCCTGTTCCTGCAGCGGGATCTCGCCGGCGCTCTGAGGCTGAGCCGCGCGGCCGAAGAGACCTTCCGCGATCTCGGGGACCGGGCCGGGCTGGCCACGGTCCTGGCCAACCAGGCGCTGGTCCTGCAGCAGCAGGGCGACCTCGACGGCGCCCTTTCACGCCTGTCGGAGACCGAGCAGCTCTGTCGGGCGATGGGCGAGCAGCAGGACCTCGTCGTGGCACTGCAGGGCCAGGCGGTGATCCACGGTGATCGCGACGACACCGACCGTGCGCTGGCTCTGCTGGTCGAGGCGGAGGGCATCTGCCGGTCACTGGACTTCGGCGTGGGACTGCTGGCGACGCTGTCCAACCACGCACGGGTGCTCCTCCAGCGCGGTGACACAGCCGCAGCCCTCGACCTGTTGCTGGAGGCGGAGGCGCTCGGCCGCCGACTCGGCAGCCCGCGACCGCTGGCCGAGTGCCTGAACCTCAAGGGCGCCGCGCTGTTCCGGCTGGGCAGGACGGCGGAGGCGGAGATGGTCTTTCGGGAGGTGCGCACCATCGCGGAGGTCCACGGACTGGCACCGAGGTGAGCGGGACACCGTCGCTGACGGACACCTTGCCCTTGGTACGTGTGACCGAAGATGTCGGTATGCCGCTGGGCGAGCTCCCGCGGCACACCGACCATCTCCAGGTGGCTCGGTTCAGCCGGCCGAGGGCGCGGAGCCGCCGGTGTCCGGACGCGAGAGCTCCTCGGTCGTCCGGCCACTCAGCTCTTCCACCGAGGCCCAGCGGGTCGACCCGTCGCGCAGGGTCAGGGTGGCGCCAGTGATCTCAGGCGCCGTGAGCGCGTTCTCCCGGGCCTCGGTCGTGGGCAGGTCCGGCCACCAGGCCGCGACGTGACCGTTGCGCACAGTCGCCGTCACCGGGCCTTGCGCCACCGAGTCGAGGACGACGCCGACGACCTGCGGCCCGACGCGACCGGTGACTCCGCGGATGCTTCCCGCAGGCGTGCTCGTGACCGCCCCCAGTGCGAGGCGCACGGAGTCCTCGGGCACCGGCGGCTCCACGGGGGAGGCAGCCGTTGCCATGCTGCCGGTCATGCCAACGACCCGCCCGCCCTGCACGTAGCACGTTGAGGAGCTGGGGCTCGGGGCACGGTCGGTCAGGAAGACGAGGATGTAGGACCCCCGCGCGTCCGAGATGACCGGACGCATCCGCGACCGGTCGACACCCTCGACCGGCGAGGGGTCGTCGATCACCTGGTCCGTGCAGGCCTGCTCTGCCGAGTGGAGCAGGTCAGCGGAGACCGGCTGCGGTGTGGCGCTCCAGGCGATCGCCTCGCCGCCACCGTAGAAGTTCGGCACCGCGATGGAGCCCACGGTGATGACCGCAGCGACTGTCGCGACGGCAAGCGAACGGCGCGCCAGACGTCCCCGTGCCGACGGCGATGCAGGTGTCGGTCTCGACGGGGCGTGGTCCCCGGCGGACTCCTCAGCGGGTGGGTCCGGGGCTCGCGACTGGAGGACATGGTTGAGCACGGCCTGCGCCCGTGGGTCCCGACGGGCATCGAGCCCCGTCGACTCAGCGGCATCGAGGTCACGCAGAGTGCTTTCCAGGTCCTCGAAGCGGAGCTTCCTCGTGGTGGTGTTCATGATGTGCTCCTGGAGGTTTCGGCGGCGGGAAGGGCATCGCTCGCTTCTCGGGGCAAGGAGTCGGTGAGGGCCCTGAGTGCTTGTCTCGCCCGGTGCAGGCGCAGCCGATAGGCCACGGGTGAGATACCCAGGACGCGCGCCGCTCGCGGCGCGTCGAGTCCGTCCCACACGCTGAGTGCCAAGGCTTCCTGGTGCGTGGCGGAGAGACGACTCCACGCTCGTTCGACATCGAGCCGACGGGCGACGAGCTCCGGATCCAGCATGCCCTCGCCCTGTCCGAGTTGGTTCTGGGCGATCCTCACGGCCACGGCCTGCTGGCGAAGCTCCCCTCGCCTGCCGGACAGAAGGGTCAGCCGCGCCACCCCGAAGAGCCAGGCGCGCGCGTCGTCCGGCTCAGCCGGGATGTCCGCGAGTCGGCGCCAGGCGACGAGGAAGACCTCGGAGGCGATGTCCTCGGCGTGAGTCGGGTGGACGCGACGTTCGAGGAAGCGCAGGACGG
>NZ_JAJJPG010000096.1:0-2328 GCF_032907665.1 Intrasporangium sp. | reverse complement strand
GCGAGCCACACCGCCGGCGACGCCGCGATGATGCTCGCGCTCGCGGGCACCCTCTTCTTCAACCCGCAGACCGCCGAGGCGCGCGGCCAGGTGGCCCTCTTCCTGCTCCTCACGATGGTTCCCTTCACCCTGGTCGCGCCTCTCATCGGACCCCTGCTCGACCGCTTCAGCCACGGCCGACGGTGGGCCATCGGCACGACGATGGCCACGCGCGCCTTTCTCTGCTGGGTGCTCGCCGAGGCCATCTACAACAACAGCAGCTGGCTCTTCCCGGCCGCGCTCGGCTTCCTCGTCGCGTCCAAGGCCTACAACATCAGCCGGTCCGCCGCGGTGCCCAGACTGCTGCCAGCAGGAACCAGTCTGGTCCGGGCGAACTCCAGGGTCTCCCTCGCCGGGGTCATCGGTGCCCTCATCGGCGGAGGGCTCGGCGCGCTCGCCCTGAGGTTCGGGCCACCCTGGGCGCTGCGCATCGGCTTCGTCCTGTTCGTCATCGGCACCGTGCAGGCCATCCGGCTGCCCGAGGAGGTCGACAACACCCTGGGCGAGCGGTCCGTCGGCGACACGCAGCCAGTGGACCGGCACGCCCGGACGCGCCGGCGAGCCCAGCGGCATACGGCATCGGCGTCCGACGAGGGCGCAGCGCTCGAGGTCGACTCCGCCGGCGTCGTCGGACGGTTCATCCGGCAGCTCCACGCCATACCGTGGCCGGTGCGGCACGCGATGTGGTCGACCGGCGGCACACGCCTGCTCACCGGCTTCCTCATCATGTTCATGGCGTTCCTGGCGAAGGAGCACCCGATCAGCGGCATGCGCGGGGAGCTCGTCCTCGCCCTCACCGTCGTCGCCATCGGTGTCGGCAACGCGCTCGGCAGCCTGCTCGGCAACAACCTGCGCGATTACCACCCCGAACGCGTCGCCATGCTCTCCGTCCTCGCGGCCACGCTCGTGTGCATCGCGACGGCGGTGTGGTACGGCGTCTGGACCCTCGTGGCCCTCGGTCTCGTCCAGGGTCTCACGGCACAGCTGTCGAAACTCTGCTTCGACGCGCTGGTGCAGCGGGAGGTGCCCGAGAACGTGCGGGCCTCGGTCTTCGCGTGGTCCGAGACGATGCTCCAGATGCTCTGGGTGCTCGGCGGCGCCCTGGGGATCATCCTGCCGCTCAACCCCTATGTCGGATTCCCGGTCTGTGCGGTCATGCTCGTCTGGACCGTGCTCATGGCAGCGCGCCAGCGCACCATCGGTTCGGGCAGGGTCCGTCGCCCGTCCGCCCGGCCCGCTCCCTGACCTGAGCGCGACGGGGGCCTGTGGAGAACTCGCCGGCCGTGTTGCCGGGATTGTCTACCTTCGGGCGTCGTGAGCTATGCGATCGACACCGAGGGGGCCGGCGCGTCCGGCGCCACTCTCCTGGCGAGCGGTGCCGCGCTGCGCGACTGCGGCACCCTGCTCGCCCACGCCGGCGGACTCGCCCAGCGCGGCGTGGGCGCAGACCATCCGGCTCTGGCCGCCACGCTGCGTGAGTTCGTCACGGCTCACCTGGCTGCCGTCGAGGTGCTCGCTGCGGCGTGCGCGGGCCTGGGAAGGGGTCTGACCTGGGCTGCGCAGTCGGCCCATGAGACCGAGCTTGCCGTCGCCAGTGGCCTTGGCGCGCGCGGGATGGCAGCCCCGGGCGCCACACTCCGGGGGCCGGACCGGTGAGGCGCCCCGCCGAGGGTCGTGGCACGGCGGTGGCCGTGCCCAGCGGAGACCCGGACTCGATCCGGCGGGCCGCCGCACAGCTGCGCCGCCTGTCGGCCCGAGCGCTGGACAGCGGCGCACTGACCGGCCAGGCACGAGGCGAACTGGCCATGGTCTGGACCGGAGACGCGGCCGAACAGGCAGCGGCTGAGCTCGCGACCGTCGCAGCCAGGGGTCGTCCCCTGCTCTCGCAGATCGATCGGGCCGGCGTCGCACTCGCCGCCTACTCCGACATCCTGGACTCCTCGATGCGGCAGGCCCGCTCGCTGCAACGGCGCGAGTCGACGGCGAGACTGGAGCACGAGAGGCTCGTGGCGGCTGCCTCGGCCCTCACAGAGCCGGCGGCGTCCCAGGCGAGGGCCCTCGCTGATGACGGGCTCCGCGCGCGGCTCGCCGCGGTTCATCGCGAACATGGCGTCGTCATGGACCGCCTCATGGCGGCGGCCGCACGGTGCTCGCGGGCTCTGTCGTCGCTGACCGCGCGTGCCGTCGTCACAGGCCCCGGTCGGGGACCGTCGGCGGTGGGAGCGGCTCTGGTCGACGACCTCCCGCTGGTCCAGCGGGAGCTCACGGCGGCGTCGCGGCCGCCCGAGC
>NZ_JAJJPG010000095.1:5743-14412 GCF_032907665.1 Intrasporangium sp. | reverse complement strand
TGAGCGCGTGCGGGTTGGCCATCATGAGCGGGACGTCCTTGCACGTGCCCGGCTCGGACTCGTCGGCGTTGACGACGAGGTAGCGGGGTCCGCCGTCGGGAGGGCTCATGAACGACCACTTGAGGCCCGTCGGGAAGCCGGCCCCGCCACGGCCGCGAATGCTCGAGTCCTTGACGGCGCCGAGGACGTCCTCGGGTGTCATGTCGAGCGCCTTGTGCAGCGCCTGGTAGCCGTCGTAGCGCTCGTACGTGGCGAGCGTCCAGGACTGCGGCTCGTCCCAGATCCGCGTGAGGATCGGGGTCAGTGTGTCGGTCACTTGGGGCCGTCCTTCCCGTCCGTGCTCGGCTGGGACTCGCTCCCTGGGGCGACCCAGCCGTTCTCCTTGGCGATGCGAAGGCCGAGCAGCGAGGCGGGGCCGGCTCCCGGGCCCTGGTCGGCGAGGCCGTCGGGGAAGCCCGCGAGGACCCGCGAGACCTGCTTGAAGGTGCAGACCCGGTCCGGGCCGCGCGTCGGACGCACGTCCTTGCCGGCGCGGAGGTCGTCGACGAGCTGCACGGCGCTGTCGGGCGTCTGGTTGTCGAAGAACTCCCAGTTCGTCATGACCACGGGAGCGAAGTCGCAGGCCGCGTTGCACTCGATGCGCTCGAGGGTGACCTTGCCGTCCCCCGTCGTCTCGTCGTGCCCGATGCCGAGGTGCTCGGAGAGGGTGTCGAAGATCTGGTCGCCGCCCATGATCGCGCAGAGGGTGTTGGTGCAGACCCCGACGGTGTACTCGCCGTTGGGGTGGCGCTTGAACTGCGTGTAGAAGGTGGCGACCCCGCTGACCTCGGCCTCGGTGAGGTCGAGCAGCTCCGCGCACAGCGACACTCCCCGGCCGGTGACGTAGCCATCCACCGACTGCACGAGGTGGAGCAGGGGCAGCAGGGCCGAGCGCTTCTGCGGGTAGCGGGCGATGACCTCGGCGGCGTCGGCGCGCAGCTGCTCGAGGACGTCCGGCGCATAGGGCTCCTTGGACTCCGGGCTGACGTGCAGGTGCCCGGAGACGTGGGACGTGTCGTTCGCGGACATCAGCGGTCCACTCCTCCCATCACGGGATCGATCGACGCCACGGCGACGATGACGTCGGCGACCTGGCCGCCCTCACACATCGCGGCGACGGCCTGGAGATTGTTGAAGCTCGGGTCCCGGAAGTGGGCGCGATACGGGCGCGTGCCACCGTCGGAGACGAGGTGGCAGCCGAGCTCGCCCTTGGCGGACTCGACCGGCACGTAGGCCTGCCCCGGCGGGACCCGGAAGCCCTCGGTGACGAGCTTGAAGTGATGGATGAGGGACTCCATCGAGGTGCCCATGATCTCGCGGATGTGGTCGAGGCTGTTGCCGAGACCGTCGCCGCCGAGGGCGAGCTGGGCCGGCCACGCGATCTTCTTGTCCGCCACCATGACGGCGCCCTGGCTGCCCTCACTCGCCTGCAGGCGGTCGGTGCACTGCTCGACGATCTTGAGCGACTCGTACATCTCGTCGAGCCGGATGCGCATGCGGCCGTAGGCGTCGGAACTGGTCCGGGTGATGACGTCGAAGTCGTAGGTCTCGTAGCCGCAGTACGGGTTCGTCTTGCGCAGGTCGTACGGCAGACCCGTCGCGCGGAGCACCGGCCCCGTGATGCCGAGAGCCATGCAGCCGGCGAGACTCAGCACGCCGACGTCGACCATGCGGCCCTTGACGATGGGGTTCTCGTTGAGCAGTGCCTCCAGCTCGCCGATGCCGCGTCGCAGCTCCGGCACCAGCTCGCGCAGCGCGTCGATCGCGCCGGGCGGCAGGTCCTGCGCCACGCCGCCGGGGCGGATGTAGGCGTTGTTCATCCGCAGCCCGGTCACCATCTCGAAGAGCCGCAGGATCCGCTCGCGCTCGCGGAACCCCACCGTCATGACCGTCGTCGCGCCCATCTCCATGCCGCCGGTGCCGAGCGCCACGAGGTGCGAGCTGATCCGGGTGAGCTCCATCATGAGGACGCGCAGCACGCTGGCGCGCTCGGGGATGTCGTCGGTGATGCCGAGCAGCTTCTCGATGGCGAGGCAGTACGCCGTCTCCTGGAACATCGGCGTCAGGTAGTCCATCCGAGTGCAGAAGGTGACGCCCTGCACCCAGGTGCGGAACTCCATGTTCTTCTCGATGCCCGTGTGCAGGTAGCCGACGCCGGCGCGGGCCTCGGTGACCGTCTCGCCGTCGAGCTCGAGGATGAGCCGGAGCACGCCGTGCGTGGACGGGTGCTGCGGGCCCATGTTGACGACGATGCGCTCCTCGTGCAGCGCGGTGGCCTCGTCGACGAGGTCGTCCCAGTCACCCCCGGAGACGTTGAAGACGGTGGCATCGCCCGCGGCGGCCTCGTCGGCTGCGGTCGTGGCGTAAGGGTCCGCGCCGAGCCGGGGGTCGAGCCCGGGGCTCGTGCCGTGGACGGTGTCGTCGCTGCTGGTGTTGGTGTTCGTGCTCATCAGTTGTACGACCTCCGCTGGTCCGGCGGTGGGACCGTGGCGCCCTTGTACTCGACGGGGATGCCGCCGAGGGGATAGTCCTTGCGCTGGGGGTGGCCCGGCCAGTCGTCGGGCATGAGGATCCTCGTCAGGGCGGGGTGCCCGTCGAACTCGATCCCGAACATGTCCCACGTCTCGCGCTCGTGCCAGTCGTTGGCCGGATAGACCGAGACGATGGAGGGAATGTGCCGGTCGTCGTCGGGGCAGCTCACCTCGACGCGAATGCGCCTGCCGCCGTGGGTGATCGACACGAAGTGATAGACCGCGTGGAGCTCCTCGCCGACGCGGTCGGGGTAGTGCACCCCCGAGACGCCGGTGCAGATCTCGAAGCGGAGGGCGGGGTCGTCACGCAGGACCCTGGCGACGGCGAGCAGGTGCTCCCGGTTGACGTTGATCGTCATCTCGCCCCGGTCGATGACGACCGTGGAGACAGCCTCGGCGAATGACGCCGTGCCGCCGACGAGCCCTCGCTCGAGGGAGTCGGCGACCTCGTCGAAGTAGCCGCCGTAGGGCCGCGAGGTCTCCCCTGCGATGAGGACGGGGCGACGGAGCAGGCCGTAGCCGGATGTGTCACCCCCCTGGGTCGCGCCGAACATCCCTTGGCGGTAGCCGACGACCTGGGGCGTCGTCTCCCCGGGCTCGACGTCCCCGGAGGCCGACTGCGCGAACTCGATCTCGCCCGGCGTCAGGCCGCTCTCCTGCGTCTTCTCGGGGTTCTTCACGACCTCGGCCGCGTCGTCCTTCGTCACGTCGTCCTTCGTCACGTCGTCGCTCATGCGAGCAGGCCCTTCATCTGGTGCGTCGGCGTGGCCTGGAGCGCGGCCTCCTCGGCAGCGCGGGCGGCCGCCTCGCGGTTGACGCCGAGCGGCATGGTCTGGACCTGCTTGTGCAGCTCGATGATCGCGTTGAGCAGCATCTGGGGCCGAGGCGGACAGCCCGGCAGATAGATGTCGACCGGGATGATGTGATCGACGCCCTGGACGATGGCGTAGTTGTTGAACATCCCGCCGGAGCTCGCGCAGACGCCCATCGAGATGACCCACTTGGGATTGGGCATCTGGTCGTAGACCTGGCGCACGACGGGGGCCATCTTCTGGCTGACCCGGCCGGCGACGATCATCAGGTCGGCCTGCCGCGGCGTCGCGGAGAACCGCTCCATGCCGAAGCGGGCGATGTCGTAGTCCGGGGTGCCGACGGCCATCATCTCGATCGCACAGCAGGCGAGTCCGAACGTCACCGGCCACATCGACGCCTTGCGCATGTAGCCGGCGAGCCCCTCGACGGTCGAGAGGAGGAATCCGGCCGGGAGCTTCTCTTCGATGCCCATGGTTTCTCCTAAGTCCTACGTGCTCGCGCTGGCTCGCTCAGTCCCACTCGTCCGCTCAGTCCCACTCCAGGCCGCCACGTCGCCACACGTACGCGTAGGCGACGAAGACGGTGACGATGAACAGGACCATCTCGACGAGCGCGAAGAGGCCCAGCTGGTTGAAGGCGACGGCGAACGGATAGAGGAAGACCGACTCGATGTCGAAGATGATGAAGAGCATCGCCGTCAGGTAGTACTTGACCGGCACGCGGCCGCCCCCGGCCGGGTGCGGGGACGGCTGGATGCCGCACTCGTAGGCCTCGAGCTTGGCCCGGTTGTACCGCTTCGGTCCGATGACGAGCGAGGCCCCGACGGACAACACTGCGAAGGCGAAGCCGAGACCCAGCATGAACAGGATCGGGACGTACGGGTTCATCCTCGGTCACTTGCCTTTCGGTCGTGGCAGTAGTGGCAACGCTGGCTGACTGTGCACGGCGCACCCATCCTAGGGGCGTTCCCGACGATTGTGCTCGCGGTCACAAACCCCACCCCCGGACCGACCGGACGGGCCCTCGGGAAGCCGGCCCAGCGGCATACGACACGGTCGTGCTCATGCGTCCGGTGCCATCTTCGCCAGGGCGTTGATGATCCGGTCGCTCGCACCCTTGCCGCCCGGCTCTGCGAGGTTGGCCATGATCTTCAGCAGGAACTTCATCAGTGTCGTGCGGGGCAGCCCGTACTTCGTCGCGAGGCGCATGACCTCGGGGTTGCCGATGATCGTCGCGAAGTGCCGGCCCAGCGTGTAGTACCCGCCGAGGTCCTGCTTCATCCGCGTGTTGTAGGACAGGAGGACGCGCTCGCGCCCGGCGGCGTCGGCCCGGGCGAACGCGTGGGCGATGACCTCTGCTGCGGTCCGGCCCGACTCCATCGCGTAGGCGATCCCCTCGCCGTTGAACGGGTTGACCATGCCGCCCGAGTCGCCCACGAGGAGCAGCCCGTCGGCGTAGTGCGGCTGCCGGTTGAACCCCATCGGCAGCGCGGCGCCGCGGATCGGCTGCGTCATCGTCTCGTCGTTGTAGGTCCAGTCCTCCGGCATCGTCGCGACCCAGCGGCGCATGACGTCCCGGTAGTCGACGTTGCCGAACGCCTTGGAGGTGTTGAGGATCCCGAGCCCGACGTTGCTCGTGCCGTCGCCGACGCCGAAGATCCACCCGTAGCCGGGCAGCAGGACGTCCTTGCCCGACGGGTCCTTGGCCCAGAGCTCGAGCCAGGACTCGAGGTAGTCGTCGTCGGAGCGCGGGCTCGTGTAGTACGTGCGGACGGCCACGCCCATGGGCCGGTCGTCGCGCTTCTGCCGGCCCATCGACAGGGACAGGCGGGAGGAGTTGCCGTCAGCCGCGACGACCACCGGGGCGCGGTACTCGTGGGTGTCGCCCGTCGCCCGACCGTTCTCGTCGACGGACTTCGCGGTGACGCCGACGATGGCCCCGCGCGCGTCGGTGATCGGCCCGGTGACGTTGCACCCCTGGACGAGGCGCGCGCCGTTCTTCACCGCGTGCTGCGCGAGGATGTCGTCGAAGTCCATCCGGGTGCGCACGAGGCCGTAGGGCGGGAAGGCGGCGTTCTCGGGCCAGTCGAGCTGGAGGCGCATGCCGGCGCCGATGATGCGCAGGCCCTTGTTGCGGATCCAGCCGTCCTCCTCGGGCGTCGGGATGCCGAGGGTGATCAGCTCCCGCACCGCGCGGGGCGTGAGGCCGTCACCGCAGACCTTCTCGCGCGGGAAGTGGGTCTTCTCGAGAAGGAGCACGTCGATGCCGGCCATCGCGAGGTAGGCGGCGGTGGCGGAACCTCCCGGACCGGCTCCGACGATGATGACGTCAGCAGCATCGACCCGACTGTCGACATTCGTAGTGCTCATGGCTCCCTGCAGGTTCCGAATGCATGCGTGCGGCTGCTTGTGAATCGGTTCACGAACTCGAGTGCACCCTACTCCGGACCGCTCCTCGTTGTCAGATAAGGCAACCCTTACCCTGACGCTTCCGAACTCACGGCGGCCGGCCCCCCACCGTCACCGTTCCTGACCGTCCCCGACGTCATCGTTTGGTGGCGGTGTGGAGCGCGACGATCCCACCGGTGAGGTTCTTCCAGCCGACGCCGGACCAGCCCGCCTGCTCGATCCTGCGCGCCAGCTCCCCCTGTGGCGGCCAGGCCTGGATCGACTCAGCGAGGTAGACGTAGGACTCCGGGTTGCTCGCCGTGCGGCGGGCGATGCTCGGCAGGACCCGGAGCACGACCTTGTCGTAGGCGGTCCGCACGACGCGGTTGACCGGCTGGCTGAACTCGCAGATGACGAGGCGCCCACCGGGCTTCGTCACGCGGAGGAACTCCCGCAGGGCCACGTCGATGTCGGCGACGTTGCGCAGGCCGAAGCTCATCGTCACGGCGTCGAAGCTCTCGTCGGCGAACGGCAGGCTCATCGCGTCGGCAGCGGTGAACGCCATGTCGGGCCGACGGCGGCGCCCCACGCGCAGCATGCCGAGGCTGAAGTCCGCGGGGACGACCTCGATCTCGCGGTTGGCCCAGGGTTCGCTCGACGTGCCGGTCCCTGCCGCGATGTCGAGGATCCGCTCGCCGCGCTTCGCTCCTACGGCCTTGACGACGGCGCGGCGCCAGAGCCGATCGATCCCGGCGGTCATGACGTCGTTGGTGAGGTCGTACTTCTCGGCGACGGTGTCGAACATCGACGCGACGTCGACGGGCTTCTTGTCGAGCTGGGCGCGGGTCATGGGCCCATCCTTCCACCCGGGCCGGCGACGGACCGACTTCCTTTCGACGCGAGAGCCGGCGCCAGCGCGGACCGTACCGGAGGTCGCCACGGTGCCCCTGTGGAAGGTGTGGTGCTGGTCGCAGTGGAGGTCCGGGATGGCGTCGAAGGCTGCCCGACGGTCGTAGAGTTACCGGCGATGTCATCGCTTCCCGCCCGCGAGGCGCCCACCCCATCGGCCGCTCCGGCCGTCATCGTGCGCACAGTGGCGCTCGACTCCGACGAGCCGCTGCTCGCGTACCTCCCCCGTGAGGCCGGCCAGGACGAGGTCGTCTCGTGGGTGCGCCGAGGTGAGGGGCTCGTCGGTTGGGGCACCGCACTGGAGTTCTCGGCGTCGGGCACAGGCCGCTTCAGCGCGGCCGAGGCCTGGTGGCGCTCGGTGACGACGCGCGCGGTGGTGCGCGACGAGGTCGGGGTCCCCGGCACGGGGCTGGTCTGCTTCGGCTCGTTCCCCTTCGCGGACGACTCCGACGACGTGGCCCGGCTCGTCGTGCCCTCGACCATCGTCGGCCGCCGCGACGGCCACGCCTGGGTGACGTCGGTGACGCTGGAGCCGCAGCTGCTGCCCGTCGGGGCCCCTTCCGTCGCCGGTGAGGCGGACGCCCCCCACGGCGTGACCTTCGCCGACGGGTCGGTCTCCCCCAGCGACTACGCCCACGCCGTGGCCGAGGCCGTCAAGCGGATCAGTTCCGGCGCGCTCGACAAGGTCGTCCTGGCCCGGGACCTCATCGCCACCGCGCGCGAGCCGATCGATCCCCGCTGGGTGCTGCGGCGGCTCGCCGAGCGCTACGAGAACACCTGGGTCTTCGCGGTCGCCGGACTGCTCGGCGCGACGCCGGAGCTGCTCGTCCGCCGCGACCAGGGCCTCATCACGTCCCGGGTCCTCGCGGGCACGATCCGACGGACCGGTGACGACGAGGCGGACCTCGCCCTGGCGGCGTCGCTGGCCCGCTCGTCCAAGGACCTCGAGGAGCACGAGTACGCCGTGCGCTCCGTCGCCGAGGCCCTGGCCCCGCACTGCTCGTCGATGAACGTGCCCGAATCACCCTTCGTCCTCCACCTGCCCAACGTCATGCACCTTGCGACCGACGTCGCGGCAGTCAGCGCGGACGACGCGTCGTCCCTGACCCTGGCCGCCTCGCTCCATCCCTCGGCCGCCGTGGGCGGGACCCCCACCGAACGGGCCGTCGAGCTGATCGGCGAGCTCGAGCACATGGACCGCGGACGCTACGCCGGACCCGTCGGCTGGATGGACGCCCGTGGTGACGGCGCGTGGGGCATCGCCCTGCGAAGTGGCGCCTTCCTGCCCGACGACCCGACGACGATCCGGCTCTACGCCGGGTGCGGCATCGTCGCGGGTTCCGACCCGGAGTCGGAGGTCGCGGAGTCCAACGCCAAGCTCATCCCGATGCGCGACGCCCTCGCGAGCGACTGATCGTGGCCGTATGCCGCTGAGCTCGCCCCCGGCCGGAGGTGCCCACGCGCTGGCGCTGGCACTGTTGCAGGCGCTCTGGAGCGGTGGTGTGCGGGAGGTCGTCCTCGCCCCCGGGTCCCGGTCCGCCCCGCTCGCACTCGCCCTGCATGCAGCCGACGCCGCCGGCGACCTGCGGCTGCACGTGCGGGTCGACGAGAGGACCGCCGGCTTCCTCGCGCTCGGCCTGACCAAGGGCTCGCGGCGGCCGGTGGCGGTGGTGACCACCTCGGGCACCGCCGTCGGCAACCTGCTGCCCGCGGTCATGGAGGCGCACCACACGGCGCTGCCGCTCGTCGTCATCTCCGCGGACCGCCCGGAGCGGCTTCGCGGCACGGGAGCGAACCAGACGACACTCCAGGCCGGCATCTTCGGGCACTTCGCTCCGTGCCACGACCTGCCGCCAGTGGCGCCCACCACGTTGCTCGCCGAGGCGGCTGCCGGCGCATGTGCCCGACCCGGCCCCACCCAGCTCAACCTCCAGCTCGACGGGCCGCTCATGCCGGCTGACGCCGATCCGACGACCTGGTGGGTCAGGCC
>NZ_JAJJPG010000095.1:0-5643 GCF_032907665.1 Intrasporangium sp. | reverse complement strand
GAGCAGCTCGCCCTCGGCCCGCGGACGGTCGTCGTCGCCGGCGACGACGCCGGGCCCGCGGCCCGCCTCCTCGCCGAGGCAGGGAACTGGCCGCTGCTCGCGGAGCCGACCTCTGGCGCCCGGGTCGGTCGGCAGGCCATCCGGACCCACCGCCTCCTGCTCGGCACGGGTCTGCGCACCGAGATCGAGCGCGTCGTCGTCGTCGGCCACCCGACCCTCTCCCGGCCCGTCACCGGGCTCATCAGCGACCCCGCGATCGAGGTCCTCGCGGTGCGCGACCGCACGGGCACTGCGACCGACCCCGGCCGGGTGGCCCGCGTCCTCGACCAGGTGCCGACAGTCGGCCCGGCTCCCACGCCGTCGGGTGCGCACGACGTGCCCGGGTGGTTCGACCGCTGGCGTGCCGCGGACGACGCACTGGGCTCTGCGATCGACGCCCACCTCGCCCGCCGGCCCGGCTCGCCCCTGGCCATCGCCTCGGTCGTCGCCGACGCGGTGACCGCGCACACGACCCTCGTCGTCGGCTCGTCCAACGTCGTCCGGGACCTCGACGTCATGGCCAGGCCATGGCCCCCGCACGAGCACCGCTTCGTCGTCGGCAACCGCGGCCTCGCCGGGATCGACGGGACCGTGTCGACCGCGGTCGGGATCGCCCTGGGTCGCGCCAACGCCTCCCGCACCATCGCCTACCTCGGCGACCTCACCCTCCTCCACGACACCAACGGCCTGCTCATCGGTCCGGACGAGCCCCGCCCGGACCTCACCCTCGTCGTGCTCAACGATGACGGCGGCGCGATCTTCGCCGGCCTCGAGCAGGGTGCGCCGCCCTATGAGCCGGCCTTCGAGCGGGTCTTCGGCACGGCCCACCACACCGACCTCGCCGCCCTCTGTCGGGCGCACGGCATCGCCCACGAGCGGGTCACCGGGCCGGAGCGGCTGGCGGTGGCGCTGCAGAGCCGGCCCAGCGGCATACGGCTGCTCGAGGTGCCCGTCTCACGGACGGAGCGGCGGGCGGAGGCCGAGCACCTGCGCACCCTCGCGGCGTCCCTCTGAGCCAGGTTCAGAGCGGGTCGGGCACCGGCCACTGCGTCGGTGCACCACCACCGAACCTCAGCGCCTCGGAGACGAGCTCGGCGTTGTCTCGGGCCTCCCGGCCGCTCGGCATGACCAGGGTGTCCTCGAGGCCGATCCGCACGTCGTAGCCGGAGCGCTGCGCCCACCGGAGCACCGGCCAGGCCCAAGCCTGCTCTCCGTGGACGAGGACAGGCGCCGGGGACATCCCCAGCGCGGCGAGGACCCGCTCGGCAGCCCAGACCCCGTCGCTGCCCCGGGTGTGCCCGGGAATCACCTCGACGAGGACCCGCTCGACCTGCCACGGCCAGTTCGTCGAGACGAAGGCCGTCGCCGCGTGCGGCGTCCAGATGCCGGCTTCCACACCGATTCCCTTGGTGCGCAATGCTCCAGCCACCCTCACTGCCCCCGGCTCGTGCCAGTTGACACTCGCGCAGTCGGGACCGCCGTCATCGGGCCCGGGCCACGCCGACACGAGGGCGTGCTTCTCGCGCTCATCGGCCGCGATGCCGTCCCGCGTCGTGACGCTGATGCGGACGTCGGGCACGAGCGAGCGGATCGCCGCCATGGTGTCGACCAGGGGTCCCACGGCGAGCGACTCCCGACCCTGCTCGTCACGGGGGTGGACGTGCACCATGAAGGCGCCGGCGTCGACGACCTCACGGGCGGCCCGACCGACTGCCTCCGGCGACACCGGCAGCCTGGGGTGTGCGCGGGGGTGGCGGCCGCCGTTGAGACAGGCCTTGATCATCGTCGCGCCCCGGTGCGGTCCAGCAGCCGGTGGCACCGCGCCAGGCGATCCCGCCACCACGCCTGCCGTTCCGGGGATGCGGCCAGCACGGACAGCGCCTCGGGGTCGGGCGTGATGCGCCTCGGGCGCAGCACCCCGGCTCGGGGCCGCATCGGCTCCGCCGCGACATCGGTGGTGAAGAGGCCCACGGTGCCGAGACCGCAGGCGTGCTCGAGGCTCGGGAGGGCGGCTGCCAAGGCCACGCCGGCGGAGATCCCGACGCTCGTGTCGAGGGCCGACGAGACCACCGCGGGCAGCCCGCAGGCCTCGACGATCTGGAGAGCTGCGGTGACGCCTCCGAGCGGTGCGACCTTGACGACGACGAGGTCGGCCGCTTCCTTCCGCGCGACGAGCAGCGGGTCCTCTGCCTTGCGAATCGACTCGTCGGCAGCGATGGGGACCTCGATCGCGCTGCGCGCCAACACCCTTCGCAGCTCGGCGAGCTCGTCGACGGTGGCGCAGGGCTGCTCGGCGTACTCGATGCCGTATGCCGCTGACCTCCGGAGGGCCTCCGTGGCCGTCTCGACGTCCCAGGCCCCGTTGGCGTCGATGCGGATGCGCGCACGCGCCCCCATCGCGTCGCGGACCGCGGCGATGCGGTCGAGGTCGTCGCGAAGGGTCTGGCCGCGCTCGGCGACCTTGACCTTCGCCGTCATGCACCCCTCGAAGCGGGAGAGGACGCCGGGCACGTCCTCGGGCGGAACCGCGGGCACGGTGGCATTGACCGGGACCACGTCGCGGACGGGAGCCGGCCGAGCGGCATACGCCTCCTCGATCCCGGCGGCCAGCCAGCGAGCGGACTCCGCGTCGTCATACTCGGGGAAGGGCGCGAACTCACCCCACCCGGACGGCCCCTCGAAGACGACGGCCTCTCGAACGTCGACCCCTCTGAACCGCACGCGCATGGGGATCGACACGACGTGCGCCCGCTCGAGCAGCGCGGCGACGGGAGGCAGATGGGTCACCCCCACATCATGACCGAGGGACGACTCCGCGGTGTCACGGCGCGGCCAGGTCCGCGAGCAACGCCATCTCGCGCAGGAGCAGGGCCGCCGAGCGCACGAGCGGGACGGCAGCCATCGCACCCGACCCCTCGCCCAGACGCATGCCGAGGTCGAGCAGCGGCTCGAGCCCGAGTGCGTCGAGCGCGTGGGTCTGGGCCGGCTCGGTGGAGCGGTGCCCCGCGAGGAACCAGGCCTGTGCCCCGGGGGCGAGATCGGCGGCGACGAGCGCCTCGGCACAGGCGATGACCCCGTCGAGCAGCACGGGCACGCCCCGACGCGCGGCCTGGGCAAGGAATCCTGCCCCGACAGCCAGGTCCGCCGATCCGAGGGCGGTGAGGCGCTGGACGGGGTCCTCGATGAGACCGCGGTCGTCACAGGCCCGGGCCAGGGCGCGCGCGAGGACGTCACGCTTGCGGGCGTGGGTCCCGTCGTCGATGCCGGTGCCGCGCCCGACGACGGTCTCCGGGGCGAGGCCCAGGGTGGCCGCGACGATGGCGGAGGACGGAGTGGTGTTGCCGATGCCCATGTCGCCGAGGACGAGCAGCTGTGCCCCGGCGTCGACCTCTGCGTCGGCGATCTCGGCGCCGACGGCGATCGCGCGCTCCGCGAGGTCTCGGCTGATCGCGTCGGTGACGTCGATGGAGCCGGACGATCGAGTCAGCTTGTGGACGGTGACGTCTGCCGGAACGCCGTGGAGGTCGGCAGCGACGCCGATGTCGAGGACCCGCACGGTCGCGCCGTGCTGCCGGGCGAGCACGCTCACGCCCGCGTCACCCCCGACGAAGGCATGGACCATCGCCGCGGTGACGTCGCTCGGGTAGGCGGACACGCCGGAGGCCGTGACCCCGTGGTCCCCCGCGAGGACGACAGCGCGCACGTGCTCGATCGGCTCGGGCGGGCAGACGCCCTGGCAGGCCGCGAGCCAGGCGCCGACCTGCTCCAGCCGGCCGAGCGCCCCGAGCGGCTTGGCCAGACCGTCGAGGCGCTCGAGGGCGAGGGCGTGGACCCGGGCGTCCGGCGGGGTGATGGTGGACGTCTGGGTGGTCATCGGGCCTCCGGTTGCTTGGCGGTGTTGCGTCCTGCGCGCAGCTCATCCTCGCCGACCTTCCCCGTGAGCCACGAACCGGTCGTCCACATCCCTTCCCGGGCGATGCCGGTTCTCCACAGCACCGCACGTGGCGCTGGAGGTCATGACCCGCAGGGCCGAGAGTCGTGCCGTCAGCCGTGGACGCGACGAAGGGAACGGTGCGATGGAGGGTACAGGCTGGGTGGAGGACCCGTGGGTGGGCGAGCGCTACGAGGACGACGACCACCACGATCCGGGACCCGACCGATGGCTCCCCGTCTACCCGCCACCGCGAGAGCGCACGGTCGCCTACGTCGTGCTCGTCGACGGACGGGTCGTCGACACGTGGCACGAGCCGCTGCAGCAGTCCCCGTGGCTGGGCGACCCGCGCGTCGACAAGGTCGAGCGTCTGTGGCGCCGCGAAGCGCTGGTCGAGCAGGAATCGGCACCGTGGCGGGACACGGTCGCGTGGCTCGAGCACCTCGTCGGAGGGCCAGAGGCGCTCGACGGGCTGACCACTGACGCGCTCCCCGACGAGGAGTTCTCACTCCCCACTGTCGCGGTCGGCGATGGCGACGTCGTCGCGCGCTTCCGATCCGCCGTCGAGGCCCTCGACCACCTGGCCGACGCCTGCTTCGGGGCCGAGATGCGCACCGCCTTTCGGAGGGCCTTGGCTGCAGTCGGCCCGGAGCTGCTGGGCGGCCGGCTGCCGGACGACCCACTCCAGGTCGCTGGGGCCGTGTGCTGGGCCGTCGGCCGGGCCAACGGGGCCATGGGTCCCCTCGGGCGGGTCACGCAGAAGGCCGTCTGCGAGCACGTGGGGCTCAAGGTCTTCCCCGCCGCGAAGGGCAGGATCGTCGCCCGGCTCCTCGGCTCGGCACAACCGCCGTGGGTGTCTCGCCCCCGTGCCCTGCCCGACCTCGAGCCGCTCTCGCGCACCGACCTGCTCACGTCCCGGGTGAGACGTGACATCGTCGCGCTCCGAGACGCCGCTCTCGCCGCCGAGGCCAGGGCGGTGGCGAGCGCGCACGAGCGGCCGGGCCCTGTCGACGACAACGCCTTCGTGCGCGAGGACCTCGCAGGTCGATGACGTCGGGTTGGCGTCCGAGGGTGTCCTGCAGGTCGAGGAGGCACCGCTAGGGTCGGGAGGTGACCAGCGAGACGCACGACAACGCGACGGACGGCGTGACGAGCGGAGAGCCCGGCGGCCGCTCCATGCCGGTGTCCGAGATCTTCGACCCGACCGAGTGGGACACCGTCCCGGGGTTCGACTTCACCGACATCACCTACCACCGACGCCGCCATGCCGAGGGCCGACCACGTCCGGAGTCCGGTGTGGTGCGCGTCGCCTTCAACCGGCCCGACGTGCTCAACGCCTTCCGGCCGCACACCGTCGACGAGCTCTACCGGGCACTCGACCATGCCCGGATGACCCCGGACGTCGGCGTCGTCCTCATCACCGGCAACGGCCCGTCCCCCAAGGACGGGAAGTGGGCGTTCTGCTCCGGAGGCGACCAGCGGATCCGCGGCCGCTCCGGCTACCAGTACGCCACGTCTCCGGACGCCGACGCGACGTCAGCCGGGATCGACGAGGCCCGCGTCAAGGCCCAGGGCGGACGCCTCCACATCCTCGAGGTCCAGCGCCTCATCCGCACGATGCCGAAGATCGTCATCGCGGTCGTCAATGGCTGGGCGGCCGGCGGCGGGCACTC
>NZ_JAJJPG010000094.1:12094-14539 GCF_032907665.1 Intrasporangium sp. | reverse complement strand
ACCGACTCCGGGACCCGCTCCTGCTCGATGAGCCCGGCGGCGACCGCCTCGATGGCCCGCTCCTGGGCGTGCGGCCCGCCCGCCTGGAACGACATGACGAAGGGCTGACCCGACGTGTGCATGACGGCGTTGGCCAGCTCGAAGGACCGCTTGTTGATCGCGTCGACGATCTCCACGCACACCGCGGCGCGCACCTGCGGTCCGGCGTCGCGCCAGGCCGGGATCGCGTCCTCGGCCGCCGTGAGCGCCGCGTCGAGGTCGAGGGTCGGGTAGCCCACCCCCAAGGTCGGACCGTAGGGGGAGACCTCACTGCCCACGAAGGTGCCGGTGACGCCCGAGGCCAGCTCAGCGGCATACGGCCGGTTGAGGTGGGCTTCGTAGGCCGCCACACCCTCCGCGGCGGCTGACTCGCCGTAGACGCGCGGGGACGGCGACTCGGGGTAGCGCGAGTACCACGAGCGCGACGTGAGGGCCTGACGGATCTCGTCGAGCACGGTGGCGTGCTTGTCGAGCAGCGGGTGGGTGGGCTTCGTTGCCTGTGCAGTC
Source organism: Intrasporangium sp. (assembly GCF_032907665.1). Lineage (GTDB taxonomy): Bacteria > Actinomycetota > Actinomycetes > Actinomycetales > Dermatophilaceae > Intrasporangium. Next base: position 13,993 of record NZ_JAJJPG010000094.1, on the reverse strand, counting down.
ACGCCTCCAAGGGTAGGCGTTGTCCGGCGAGTGAGCGGACCCGGCAGGATGTCCCCATGGAACTGAGTGACGTCGCAGTCATCGGGGCCGGAGCCATGGGCGCAGGAATCGCCCAGGTGGCCGCCACCGCAGGCCACCGGGTGAGTCTCGTCGACTCCGTCGACGGAGCCGCGGCAGCGGCGGTCGACCGGCTCGGGAGCAGCCTCGAGCGACTCGTGACCCAGGGCAGGCTCACCCCCGACGAGGCCGATGCCGCGCAGGCCCGCCTCACGGCGGCCCGGTCCGTCGACGAGCTGCCTGCGTGCGGGCTCGTCATCGAGGCGGTGCCCGAGGACCTCTCCCTCAAGCGGAAGGTCTTCGCCGACCTCGGGGCGACGCAGCCCGCCACGACCATGCTCGCGACGAACACCTCGAGCATCGACATCGCCGCCATTGCCGAGGCCGTCATCCACCCCGAGCGCGTCATCGGGCTGCACTTCTTCAACCCGCCGCCCGCGATGGCGCTCGTCGAGGTCGTGCACGGGGCGAACACGAGCGGGAGGGTGCTCGACGCGGCCGTCGAGCTCATGCGGACGTGGGGCAAGACCCCGGTGCGCTGCGCGTCGACACCGGGCTTCATCGTCAACCGCGTCGCGCGGCCGTTCTACGGCGAGGCACAGCGGATGGTCGAGGGCGGAGTCGCCGACGCCGCGACGATCGACTGGATCCTCCGCGAGAAGGGCGGCTTCCCGATGGGCCCCCTCGAGCTGACCGACTTCATCGGGCAGGACGTCAACCTCGCGGTCGGGACGTCGGTCTGGGAGCAGACCGGGCACGACGAGCGCTACGCGCCCACCGAGTTCCAGCGCCGCCTCGTCGCGGCCGGGAGGCTCGGCCGCAAGTCGGGCGAGGGCGTCTACACGTATGCCGCTGACGGCGCTCGCGTCGGAGGTGACCCTGATCTCGACCTGGCTGAGCGACTCGTCGGCGGGCCGGTCGCGACCGACCCGCTCGCCCGGACCCTGGCGATGCTCGTCAACGAGGCCGTCGACCTCGTCGACCGGGGCGACGCGTCCGAGGAGGACGTCGACCTCGCCATGGTGCTGGGCGTGCGATACCCGCGGGGCCCGATCGAGTGGGGCCGCGAGATCGGGTTCGACGTGGTGGCGGGGCAGATCACCGAGCTCGACCGGGCCTTCCCGGGCGGGCGCTACCGACCGAGCCCGGCGCTGACGAACGGGAGCCTGCGATGACCGGCCGGGTGGGCACGGAGGCCGCGGACGCCGCCGGGGACGCGGAGCAGGGAGTGGACTTCGCCCGCCAGATGTGGGACGACGACCAGGCCTCCCGCGGCCTCGGCATGGAGGCCCTCCTCATCGAGCAGGACCACGCGATCGTGCGGATGCCGGTCCGTGCGGACATGGTCAACGGTCACGACATCTGCCACGGCGGTTTCGTCTTCACCCTCGCCGACTCGACCTTCGCCCTGGCCTGCAACTCGAGGGGATGGGTGACCGTCGCCTCCGGAGCGGACATCACGTTCACAGCCCCGAGCCGGCTCGGCGACGTCCTCGTGGCCGAGGCGGCGGTGCGCTCGGCCTTCGGGCGCAGCGGGCTCACCGACGTGACGGTCAAGCGCGAGTCCGACGGCCAGATCATCGCCGAGTTCCGCGGACGGAGCCGGTCCCTCAAACGCGCCTGACGAGGCGCGCGGTCGGGGTGCCCGGGGTAGATTTCGGGCACCGGAGGGAGGACAGGACAGAGCATGAGCGACCACCAGTGGGCTGCTCCCGGCCCGGTGCCACCCCACGGGGGCGAGCCGCCTGGGCCTCCTGACTCCGGACGGGGGTGGCCGGGAGCGGGCGACGGGGCACCGCCCCCAGCGCCGTCGAGCTATGGGGCGCCGCCGCCCCCCGGCTA
>NZ_JAJJPG010000094.1:7981-11994 GCF_032907665.1 Intrasporangium sp. | reverse complement strand
ACGGGGCACCGCCCCCAGCGCCGTCGAGCTATGGGGCGCCGCCGCCCCCCGGCTACGGGGCGCCGCCGCCCCCCGGCTACGGGGCGCCACCACCCCCGGGCTACCGGGCCCCGCCGCCGAGGATGGAGCATCGGCCCGGCATCATCCCGCTGCGTCCCCTCGCGCTCGGCGAGATCTGGGGCGGGGTCTTCGCCACGGTCCGGGGCAACCCGGCCGCCACGCTCGGCCTGGCCCTCCTGACCACTGCCGTCGCCCTCGTGCCGACGACCGCGCTCGCCATCTGGCTCGCCGGCCAGGACCTCGCGCTCGCCGAGATCATCGTCCTGGACTCCGACGTCGCCTCTGACCCCTACCTGACCGCCACGCTGGCGTCCTACGTCCCGGCCCTCGCGATGTGGGTCGTCTCGATCCTGCTCCCGCTCTTCGTCGCCCTCGTCGTCGGGCACGCCATCCAGGGACGCAAGGTCACCCTCGGTCAGACGTGGCAGCAGACGAAGGGACGCATCCTCACCGCCGTCGCGACGACCCTGCTCGTCCTCGCCATGTTCATCGCGCTCATCGCCGCCCTGATCCTGGCCCTGGTCCTGGTGTGGTCCATCGACTCGACCGGACTCGCAGCGACCGGCAGCGTCCTGGCGATCGTCGCAGCGACCGCGGGCGGGATCTACCTGTGGGTCAAGGTCGGTTTCGCCGTCTCCATCGTCGTGCTCGAGGGGGCGGGGGCACGGAGAGCGATCGGCCGCTCCTGGCAGCTGACGCGCCGGGGTCAGTTCTGGCGGATCTTCGGCATCCGGCTGCTCACGACGATCGTCGCCACCATCGCCGGGTCGATCGTGGCGACCCCGATCGCCCTCATCGCGCTCTTCGCGTCGGGGGATCCGGACGCGTCCGCCCTCCGGTGGGTGCTGCCCCTGACGCAGGCCGTCTCCGTCCTCGTGCAGGGCGTCCTCGTCACGCCGTTCGTCTCGGGGGTCGACTCGCTGCTCTACGTCGACCAGCGCATGCGCCGCGAGGGTCTCGACGTGCAGCTCATGCAGCAGCTCCACACGTCGCCGAGCACCTGACCGTGGGCTCCAGAGTGCTCGGTGTGCCGGTCGACCCGTCGGCCGAGGAGGCGCGTGAGTGGGTCCGGCGGGAACTCTCCGGACCCGAGTACGCCGATGATCGCAGCCTGCTCCAACGGATCCTCGACTGGATCGCCGAGACCGTCGCGGAGCTGCTGGCGCGGAGCAGCGGAGCACTCCCCGGCTGGGTCCTGCCCGTCGTCCTCGCCGCGATCGCCGCGCTCGTCACCCTGGTCCTCCTCGTCCGGGTGCGACGGGAGCCGGGAGCGGCAGGAGCGGGGGTCCACGGCGCTGTCCTCGACGAGCCCCACCTCGACGCGGCCGCCTACCGCGCCCGGGCTCGTGCCGCCCTCGACGCCGGGGACGCCGCGGCGGCCACCGCCGACTGGTTCCGCGCGATCGCCGCGGCCGCCGCCGAGCGGGCCGTGGTCGACGACAACCCGGGCCGCACGGCTCACGAGGTGAGCGTGGCCCTCGCAGCGATCTTCCCTGGGGAGGCCGACGCCCTCGCGCGGGCCGCGGACCACTTCGACGCCGTCCGCTACGGCAATGCGCAGGTCGACGCAGCGGTCGCTGGTGACGTCGCCGACCTCGACGCTCGCCTTGCCGCGGCCCGGCCCTTCCTCGAGCCGGTCGGGTGACGTCATGACGACGCAGCTCCCCACCGCGCCCCTCCCCCTCACGCCACGGCCTCGCCGCCGCTGGGGACTGGCCGCCCTGCTCGCCGTCGCGGCCGTGGTCGCGGTGGCGCTCCTCGCCCTCTCGACAGGAGGGCCTGCCGGGTCGGGCCGGCTCGCTGACCCCGAGAGCTCGCGTCGGCAGGGTGCACGCGCGATCGCTGAGGTCCTGCGCCAGCAAGGCGTCGACCTCGAGATCGTGCGCACCATCACCGACCTCGAGGCCGCCCGCGCGGACCGGACCACCGCCGTCGTCATCGGGTCGTTCGACCATCTCGGCGAGGCCGCAGCCGAGCGCGCGATCGGGCACGCCTCGACGGCGCGTCGCCTCGTCCTGCTCGAGCCGGGAGACCTGGCCCTGGCCGATCTCGGGGTCCCCCTCGCCACGGCCGGGGGAGTGAGGGGGTCGGTCACCGCCCGATGCACCTCGGACCTCGCCGACCCCGACGACCGACTGGACACGACCACGACGCTGTACCGGTCGTCCGGCTCCCTCGACGACAGGGGGCCGGCCCTGCCGAGCGGCGGCACCGGCTGCTTCGCGGACGACGACGGCTCGGCCGCCCTCGTCATCCTCCCGGCCGGGAGCAGCCGCCCCGAGACGGTCGTCCTCGGCTCGGCCAGCGCGCTGACGAATGCACAGGTCAGCGAGGCCTCCCACGCCGCCGTGGGCCTGCGAGTGCTGGGCGCCGTGCAACGCCTCGTCTGGTACCTGCCCAGCGTCACCGACCTCGACGTCCCGGATGCCAGCGGTGAGCATCGTCCCTCGGACCGAGGGGTGCCGGAGTGGTTCGCCCCGGGCGTCGTCCTTGTCGCCCTGGCCGTGGTCGTGCTCGCGCTCGCCAGAGGACGGCGGCTGGGCCGGATCGTCGCCGAGCCCCTCCCTGTGGTGGTGCGCGCCGTCGAGACGACCGAGGCCAGGGGGCGTCTCTACCGACGCGCCTCCGACCACGACCGCGCGTCCACGAGCCTCCGGGCCGGCGCACGGAGCCGAGTGTCGACCCGACTCGGGCTCCCTGCGTCGACGTCGACCACCGCCGTGGTCGCGGCCGTGGCCAGGGCGACCGGTCGTGCCTCCGAGGACGTCCGCGACGTGCTCTACGGCGCGGCACCCCAGAACGACACCGATCTCGTGCTGCTCGCCGAGCAGCTGGCCCAACTCGAGGAGGACGTGCGACGCGCATGACCGACAACACGAACCTGACCGGACCCCCCGGAGACATCGCCGGCCCGACGGGCTCGCCGCCATCCCCGGAGCCGCGGACCCAGACCACGGGGAACGGAGAGGGCGCGCTCGCGGCCCTCCTCGCTGTGCGCGCCGAGGTGGGCAAGGCCGTCGTGGGCCAGGACGCCGCGGTCACCGGCGCCATCGTCGCGCTCCTGACCCGCGGGCACATCCTGCTCGAAGGAGTTCCCGGCGTCGCCAAGACCCTCCTCGTCCGGGCGCTCGCGGCCGCGCTCGACGTCACGACCAGACGAGTCCAGTTCACCCCCGACCTCATGCCGGGCGACGTGACCGGCTCCCTCGTCCTCGACCCTCGGACCTCCGACTTCACCTTCCGCGAGGGACCGGTCTTCACGAACCTGCTGCTCGCGGACGAGATCAACCGCACGCCGCCCAAGACCCAGGCCGCGCTGCTCGAGGCCATGGAGGAGCGGCAGGTCAGCGTCGAGGGGGTGCCGCGAGCGCTCCCGCGTCCGTTCCTCGTCGCGGCCACGCAGAACCCGGTCGAGTACGAGGGCACCTATCCGCTGCCCGAGGCACAGCTCGACCGCTTCCTGCTCAAGGTCACCCTGCCGCTGCCCGCCCGCGAGGACGAGGTCGAGGTGCTGCGCCGGCATGCGGACGGCTTCGACCCGCGGGACCTCGCGGCTGCGGGGCTGACCGCGGTCGCCGGCCCCGCCGACCTCGCCGCCGGCGCCGCCGCAGTCCAGCGCGTCGATGTCTCGCCCGAGATCGCGGGCTACATCGTCGACATCGCTCGGGCGACGAGGAGCTCGCCGTCGCTGGCCCTGGGGGTGAGTCCGCGCGGTGCCACCGCCCTGCTCGCCACGAGCCGGGCGTGGGCCTGGCTCCACGGGCGGGCCTTCGTGACGCCTGACGACGTCAAGGCGATGTCGCACGCGACCCTCGCACACCGGCTCATGCTCCGCCCCGAGGCCGAGCTCGAGGGGGTCAGCGTGGCTGCGGTCCTCGAGAGCGCCCTCGGCTCCGTCGCGGTGCCACGGTGACAGGAAGGGTCATGCCTGCATTCGGGGCCACTCGACCCCA
>NZ_JAJJPG010000094.1:5257-7881 GCF_032907665.1 Intrasporangium sp. | reverse complement strand
GCGGTGCCACGGTGACAGGAAGGGTCATGCCTGCATTCGGGGCCACTCGACCCCACTCCCGAGTCGACCGGGCCGGGCGGGCATTCGGGGCCACTCGACCCCACCCCCGAGTCGACCGGGCCGGGCGGGCATTCGGGGCCACTCGACCCCACCCCCGAGTCGAGTGGCCCCGAATGCAGCCGTCAATGCAGCCGTCGCAGCGAGGAAACCCATGGTCGTGACCGGCCGTGCCGCCGTGGCCGTGCTCCTGGGTGCGGTCGCCGTCGCCTGGCGTCCCTCGATCGGCACCGCGCTCCTCTGGACGCTCGGTGTCGTGGCCCTCGTCGGCGTCGACCTGGCCCTCGCCCCGTCCCCTCGCGGTCTCGCCCTCGCCCGTTCGGGGCCAGCAGTCGTCCGCCTCGGCGAGTTCGTCACCACCGACCTCGTCGTCACCAACCCCGGCCCTCGCGCCGTGCGCGGGGTGATCCGCGACGCGTGGCAGCCGTCAGCCGGCGCAGAGGGCGACCGGCACGACCTTCGCCTCGGCCCGGGCGAGCGCCGTCGCCTGTCCACGCGCCTGCGACCGACCCGGCGCGGCGACCGACGCGCCGACCTCGTCACCGTCCGACTGCACGGACCGATGGGTCTCGCCGCCCGGCAGCGGTCCTTCCCCGTGCCGGGCACGGTCCGCGTGCTGCATCCCTTCCACTCGCGCCGCCACCTGCCGAGCAAGCTCTCGCGCCTGCGCCAGATCGACGGTCGCTCTGCCGTCCGCCGTCGGGGGCAGGGCACCGAGTTCGACTCGCTCCGCGACTACGTCGAGGGCGATGACGTGAGGTCGATCGACTGGCGCGCGACGGCGCGACGTGGATCGGTCGTCGTCCGCACGTGGCAGCCGGAGCAGCACCGGCGGATCGTCATCGTCATCGACACGTCGCGGACCAGCGCCGGGCGCGTCGGTGACGTGCCTCGCCTCGATGCCGCGATGGACGCGACCCTGCTCCTCACCGCGCTCGCCGGGCACGCCCACGACCGGGTCGACGTCATCGCCGGTGACCAGCGGGTCCGCGTGCGGGTCGTCGGGTCGTCCGACCGGACCAACCCGCTCGCCGAGGTCGTCTCCGCCCTGGCACCGGTCGACCCGGCGATCGTCGAGGCCGACTGGTCGGCGCTCGCCGCCGCCGTCGTGAGCCGGCACCACCAGCGGTCCCTTGTCGTGCTCCTCACCCCGCTCGAGCCGGCGGCGATCGAAGAGGGGCTGCTCCCAGTCATTCCGGCTCTCGTCGCGAGGCACCGCGTCGTCCTCGCCAGCGTCGCCGACCCCGCGGTCGGCGCCCTCCTCACACGCCACGAGACGACAGCGGACGTCTATGCCGCTGCCGCTGCCGAGCGCACCGTTGCCCTGCGGGGGCGAGTGGCGGCCGCACTCGAGCGGATGGGCGTCGACGTCATCGACGCCGAGGCCGACGAGCTGCCGGCGCGCCTCGCGGACCACTACCTCTGGCTCAAGAGCGAGGGCCTGCTCTGACCCGCCTTCGGCGACCGAGGGCGGGAGGGCAGGAAGGTCACGTCGCCGCGGGGAGCGGGCTCAGCGGCATACAGCCTCAGTGGCGTCAGCCGACTGTCGGCGCCGTGTCCCCGACCGCCGCCCGGGACACGTCGCCACTCGCTCCGGACCGGTACGCCCGGCGACCCACGACGAACACGTAGGCGAGGAAAGCTCCCTCCGCGACCACCCCGATGAGGATCCGCGCTGCGGTGGGCAGGCCCGACGGGGTGACGAACCCCTCGATGACCCCGCTCACGGCGAGCACGGCCACCAGTCCCAGTGCGATCCCGATGACGGTCCTGCCCGCCTCGGCGAAGGCGACCGCCCGGGGCCGCGGGCCCGGCTCGACCCAGGACCAGAAGAGCCACAGCCCCGCACCGCCGGCGACGAAGACCGCGGTCAGCTCGAGCAGGCCGTGCGGCAGGATCATCCCGAAGAAGAGGGAGGCGCGGTCGTGGTCGGCCATGAGTGCCCCGATGACCCCGATGTTGAGCGTGTTCTGGAAGAGGACCCACACCACCGGCAGCCCGAGCACGCCGAAGACGATGCACTGCGCGGCGACCCAGGCATTGTTGGTCCAGACCAGGGTCGCGAACTCGTGGTGCGGGAACTCGCGGTAGTAGTTCTCGAAGTCCGTGCCGACGTAGGCCTCGATCTGTTCGCGGGTCATCGACGACGTGTACAGCGCGGGATGCTCCATCGTCCACCAGGCGATGAGGACGGCCGCGAGGACGTTGAGCGCCAGCGTCCAGAGCCACCAGCGCCGGAGGCGATAGAGCGCGGCCGGGAACGTGCGAGCGAAGAAGGTCCCGATGTCCGTCCACGTCGAGGTGTCCCGCCCCGCGAGCGTGACGCGGGCGCGGCTGAGGACGGTGGACAGGTGACGGATGAGGCTGGGGTCGGCCTCACCGGACCGGATGAGCGAGAGGTGGGTGGACACCTGTTGGTAGAGGTCGAGGAGCTCGTCGGCCTCCTCCCCCGTCAGCCGGCGTCGTCGGCTGAGCTCGTCGAGCCGACCCCACCGCGCCGAGTGGGCGGCGACGAGCGCGTCGAGGTTCACGCCGTCACGATATAGGCCGTATGCCGCTGGGCTCGC
>NZ_JAJJPG010000094.1:0-5157 GCF_032907665.1 Intrasporangium sp. | reverse complement strand
CGAGCGCGTCGAGGTTCACGCCGTCACGATATAGGCCGTATGCCGCTGGGCTCGCCGGGTGCGTACGCTGCCTCCCATGACGGCTGGGCCACCGGCAGGACCGCGCACCCGGGGATACGCCCCCGAGGAGACGGTGACCGGCGAGGGCGTCGCCCTCGAGCTGCCCGTCGCGAGCCTCGGGATGCGAGTCCTGTCGGGGATGATCGACGTGATCCTTCACGTCGGGCTGCTCATCGGGGTCTTCGCCCTTGCCGGCGCGCTCACCGGGGAGGCCTCCGATGCCGTGTCGCGCACCGGCGCCCTCGTGTCCATCGTCGGAGTCCTCGTTGGCGTGCCGACCGCATCCGAGACGCTCAGCCGCGGCAAGACGCTCGGCAAGCTCATCACCGGGCTGCGCGTCGTCCGCGACGACGGTGGCCCGATCTCGTTCCGGCATGCCCTGACACGCGCGCTCGTGGGCTGGGTCGAGGTGTACCTGCTCACCGGTACCGGTGCCGTCATCGCGGCGCTCGTCACGGCCCGGACCAAGCGGCTGGGCGACCTCGCCGCCGGCACCTACGTCATCGCCGAGCGAAGCCGCATCCAGCTGCCCGCGGCCCCCCAGGCACCTCCAGAGCTCGCCGGGTGGGCCGGCCACGCCGACATCGCGGCCCTGGACCCTGACCTGGCGGTGGCGGTGCGGCAGTTCCTCCCTCGGGCGCACGCCCTCGTCCCGCAGGCGCGGTACGAGCTGGGCCGGCAGCTCCTGGACCGAGTCCTTCGCCTCGTCGCGCCGGCACCACCTCCGGGCCACCACCCGGAGTCGATCCTGCGCGCCGTCATGGCCGAGCGCTACCGCCGTGACCTCGAGCGACTGGGGCGCGAGCAGTCACTCCGCGACGCGGTCCTGCCGTCTCGCGCGCACGAGCGCACCTGACCCGGACGACGGCGGCGTCTGGGGCCACTCGACCCTTTGCGCACGCTCGAGTGGCCCCGAAAGACACCCGCGGGGCGGCGTTTGGGGCCACTCGACCCGACGTGCACGCTCGAGTGGCCCCGAAATACACCCGCGGGGCGGCGTTTGGGGCCACTCGACCCGACGTGCACGCTCGAGTGGCCCCGAAATACACCCGCGGGGCGGCGTTTGGGGCCACTCGACCCTTTGCGAGAGGTCAGCCGGCGCGGCGCCGGCGGGTGCCGGCGCGGTTGCCGGCCGAGAAGGCCGCAGCACCGCCGCTGGAGCTCGTCGAGTACACGGTCGTCGAGCCACTCCGCCCGCCACCACGGCGGGAGCTGCCCGACGCGGCCCGGGGAGCCTGACCGCCGGCGCGACGTCCGGCGGAGCTGCCCTCGCCGGCCTGGCTGCTGCGACCTCGTCCGCGACCCTGGGCACCACCGGCACCCGTACCGCTGCGCGCCGGACGCCCGCCTCGGCCACCGCGACTGCCGTCGGACGACGAGCCCGGGGACGAGGCCCGTGAGCCCCGCCCGCCACGCGACTGCGGGGCGGGCTCGCGAACGAGCCCAGCGGCATACGACCTCTCGCCGGGGGCGAGCTCCGCGAGCAGGGGGTGACCCGGCGCGACCCGGGTGGTCGTGGGCCTGATGCCGGCCTTGCGGGTGAGGTCACGCACGTCCCGGACCTGGTCGTCGAGCATCATCGTCACCACCGTGCCGGCGGCGCCGGCGCGGGCCGTGCGGCCGGAGCGGTGCAGGTAGGCCTTGTGCTCGACCGGAGGGTCGGCGTGGATGACGAGCGCGACGTCGTCGACGTGGATGCCGCGGGCCGCGATGTCCGTCGCCACGAGCGTCTGCGCGCGGCCGCTGTGGAAGTCGTCCATGTTGCGGGTGCGGGCCCCCTGGCTGAGGTTGCCGTGCAGCTCGACGGCCGGAACTCCCGACGAGTTGAGCTGCTTGGCGAGCTTCTTGGCCCGGTGCTTGGTCCGCGTGAAGACGACCTTGCGGCCGGGCGCGGCGGCGAGGTCGAGGATGACCGGCAGGTGGGTGTCCGGGGCGACGTGGAGCACGTGGTGGGCCATCGTCGAGATCGGGGACTGGGCCGAGTCGGCCTCGTGGGTGCGGGGACTCGTGAGGAACCGCTTGACGAGGACGTTGATCGCGCCGTCGAGCGTCGCCGAGAAGAGGAGGCGCTGGCCCCGGGCGGGAGTCTGGTCCATGATCCGGCGGACACCCGGGAGGAACCCGAGGTCGGCCATGTGGTCGGCCTCGTCGAGCACCGTGATCTCGACGGCGTCGAGGACCACGTGGCCCTGGCCCATGAGGTCCTCGAGGCGGCCGGGCGTCGCGACGACGACGTCGACTCCGGCCCTGAGGGCACGCACCTGGGGGTTCTGGCCGACCCCGCCGAAGATCGTCTGGCTCGTCAGGCCGGCCACCGTGGCCAGCGGGGCGAGCGCGGTGTCGATCTGGGTGGCGAGCTCACGCGTCGGCGCCAGGATGAGGGCGCGGGGGTGCCCGGCGCGGCGGCGCTTGGGGGCCGCGGTGAGGCGGGCCACGAGCGGCAGGAGGAAGGCGTAGGTCTTGCCGGAGCCGGTGCGACCGCGGCCGAGGACGTCGCGCCCGGCCAGGGAGTCGGGCAGGGTCGCGGCCTGGATCGGCGTCGGCGTCGTGATGCCGAGGTCGGCGAGGACGCCGGCGAGGGAGGACGGCACGCCGAGCGCGCCGAAGGACATGTCGGTCAGGGCAGTCGTGTCGATGGACACAGGTGGGTACTCCAAGAGGTCAGGACGTGGTCGTTCTGCCCGGCGCGAGGCCTCTCTGGGACGAGGGGCCGGTCGCGGCGCAAGAGCGAATCGACTGGGGCGGGAGCAATGGGTCCACGCCAAGAAGAAGTGGCCCGAGGCAGAACTGGGCGGGCCACTGGGACCAACGATATCCGACCCCGAGCGGATTCCTCGCATCGGGGTCGACCGCGCAAGCATGACGCACCGCACGCCCCAAGACAACGGTTCGGTTGCGCGGATGGGCACCATCGCCGGAAAGTGGCAGTATCGGCGTTCTCAGACACACCACGGACGCCCGCGTCCGAACCGGAAGGACCCACCCCCCATGCGTCGCATGCCCCTCCTTGCCGTCACCGGCATGGTCGCCGTCGGCCTGACCCTGTCAGCCTGCGGCTCCGACTCGATGTCACCCACCACCCCCGGCGAGTCCAGCCCAGCCGGCACGTCGGCTGCCGGAGGCGGCGCCGACCCGGCCCTCGCCGCGAGGGTTCCCGACGAGATCAAGTCGGCCGGCAAGATCGTCATCGGGACGGACCCGACGTACGCCCCCAACGAGATGCTGGACACCGACGGCAAGACGGTCATCGGCTTCGACGTCGACATCTTCGACGCCGTCGCCGCCAAGCTCGGCCTCGAGACCGAGTGGCAGCCCGCCGGCTTCGACTCGATCATCCTCGGCGTGACCGGCGGCAAGTACGACATCGGCGTCTCGAGCTTCACGATCAACGACGAGCGCAAGCAGCAGGTCAACATGGTCAGCTACTACAGCGCCGGCACACAGTGGATCACCGCCAAGGGCAACCCGAAGGGCGTCGACATCGACGACGCCTGCGGCAAGAACATCGGGGTGCAGAAGGGCACGGTCCAGCTCGACGACCTCACGGCCCGGAGCAAGGCCTGCACCGACGCCGGCAAGCCCGCGATCAACATGGTCGTCCAGGAGGGCCAGGACCAGGTGACCGCGGACGTCGTCAGCGGCAAGGCGGACGCCATGCTCGCGGACTCCCCCGTCGGCCTCTACGCCATCCAGCAGACGAACGGTCAGCTCGAGGCGCTCGGCGACATCTACGACTCGGCCCCCTACGGCTACGTCCTCCCGAAGGACCAGACCGAGTTCGCCGAGCTCATCGTCGATGCCCTCGAGGCGGCGAAGGCCGATGGCTCCTACGACGCGGCGCTGAAGAAGTACTCGGTCGAGGCGGGGGCTATTGACGACTTCGCCGTCAACCCGTGACGACGAAGGACTCCGCGGAGCGGCCGGGCGTCATCCACGCCCGGCCCGTTCCGCACCCCGGGCGGTGGGTCGCCCTCGCGGTGATCCTCGTGCTCATCGCGATGCTGATCAACTCGTTCCTGACGAACGAGCGCTGGGGCTTCGCCGATGCCTTCGAGATCATGCAGCAGTCGCCGGTGATCGAGGGCCTGCTCAAGGGCACCATCCTCGGCACCGTCGGCGGCATGGTGATCGGCATCTTCGGCGGCGTCCTCATCGCCATCCTCCGCCTCTCCCACAACCCCATCCTTCGGGGTGTCTCGTTCGTCTACACGTGGTTCTTCCGCGGCATCCCCCGCCTCGTCCTGCTCGCCATGATCGGCAGCGGGATCGGCTTCCTCTACAGCCAGGTCGACTTCGGCGTGCCTTTCGGGCAGCAGATCGCCAGCTGGCTCGGGCTGTCGAGCGACTTCACCTTCTTCACCCTCAACGTCCACCAGTTCTCGAGCACGCTGCTCGCCGGCATCGTGGGCCTCGGCCTCTCCGAGGCGGCCTACATGGCCGAGATCGCCCGGGCCGGCATCCTCTCGGTCGACAGGGGGCAGGAGGAGGCGGCCGCGGCGCTCGGCATGGACCGGGGCAAGACGATGCGCCGGATCGTCCTGCCGCAGGCGATGCGGGTCATCGTCCCGCCGACGGGCAACGAGACGATCGCCATGGTCAAGGACACGTCCCTGCTCTCGGCGATCCCGGTCATCACCGAGCTCTTCTACCAGACGAGTGCGATCGGCAACCGGACGCTGCTCATCATGCCCGCGTTCGTCGCGGTCACCGCGTGGTACCTCATCGTGGGCTCGGTCCTCATGGTCGGCCAGCACTTCCTCGAGAAGCGCTTCAGCCGGGGCTTCGGCGAGTCCAGGCGCGCCAAGCCCAGGCCCCGCGCCGTCAACCGGCCGGCCGGCGCAGGAGGTGCCTGATGACGACCACCCACGACCCGCGGCGTGACACGGGCGCAGACGTCCGCGAGCAGCCCCTCGTCCATGCCGTCAACGTCATGAAGGCCTTCCACGGCAACGAGGTGCTCAAGGGCATCGACATCGACGTCCACCGCGGCCAGGTCGTCGTCCTGCTCGGGCCCTCGGGGTCGGGCAAGACGACCTTCCTGCGCTGCATCAACCAGCTCGAGACGATCGACGGCGGCCGGATCTGGGTCGACGGCGA
>NZ_JAJJPG010000093.1:4486-14916 GCF_032907665.1 Intrasporangium sp. | reverse complement strand
GCGCTGGTCACGCACGCGATGTCGACGAGCTCCGCCCCGGGGTAGCCCGCGACGATGACTTCATGACACAACACCCTTCCACGGTAGGACGACTCCGCTGCGGCTGGCTGACAGATTTCCCAGCAGGACGGTCACGGGTCGGCGGGCACTACTGGCGGGGCAGCGGACCCTTGAGCGCTTTCGTGAGGCGGTCCCACTCTCGCTCTGCCCGCTCGGGTCGCGTGAGATCCAAGGCCGTGAGCATCGCCAGCCGAGGCGGCAGGGCGTTGTCGTCGAAGGGTTCGATCCGAACCGGCAGCAGCCGGTAGGACCCCTCCGTGATGCCCAGGAACTGCGCGACCACGTTCTCGAAGTCCGTCACCGTGTCCTCGAGGTAGGCACGGGACAAGACCACCAGCGTCCGCTTCGCCTGCGCGATGCCCCGCTCTGCGCTGACCACGAGAGGCACACCAGGATCCGAGGAGTCCCCGGAGACGGCGACCCGGAGGCCCTGCTGCTCCAGCCGCGGCACGAGGGTGCTCCACACCCACGTCGAGTCGGGTTCCCGGTCCACGTAGCTCACGTAGGCGTCGAAGCGGAAGCCGTCGGCATCCTTGGCGACCAGGCCCTTCGTACCGCCGCCGAAGAGGGCGACCGGGAAGTTCTCCTCGAGGTCCGCCTTGAAGATCGGGTGCTGGTCGCGCCGGTCGTGGGTCACCCTGGGCTGGACGTACTCGAAGAGGTCGAAGACGCGGATGAGCCCGTCCTCGCTGGCGATGCCTCCACGGAGGCCGGTCAGGAGGTGCTGGGTGAACAGGCTGTTCTGCGCACCGGGCAGGACGTAGGAGAACTCCGTGTCCCGCGAGGAGGAGAGGATCGCCCTGCCGCGCCCTGCGGCGAGGCGTTCGTAGTAGTCGTCCGACAGGCCCGCCTTGAACACCGGCTCGGCAGTGCCAGTGGCGTCCTTGGGCTGGCCGATCCCGCCCGAGTGGCAGCAGTCGAAGACGACGAGCACCTTGCGGGCCGGGATGGCCCTCAGGGCCTGGGTGAGCTCGTCCCCGGAGATGGCCGTCCGAGCGAAACCCTCCCCCGGCACGGTGTCGACGGGGATGAGGTACTCGCCGGCGTCGGGTCCGCTCTGCACCCGACCACCGTGGCTCGAGACGTAGACGAGCACCGACGACTCCGGGTCGGAGTCATCGCTCAGCTGCGCCAGCCCGCCGAGGATGGCCTCCCGGGTGGCTTCGCCGTCGAGGAGCAGCCGCACCTGCTCGGGCGGGTAGCCGCAGTGCTGTGGATCGACGAGGACGTCCCGGATGTCCCGGGCGTCGTCGAGGACCGTGGGGGGCAGCTTGGGGACGTGCTCGTAGTCGGCGATCCCGATGATGAGCGCGTGTGCGGACTCCATGGTCGGCATGTCGATCCCTCACCTGCTGTGTGATGTCGCTGGCTGGTTCGCCGGGTCGTGTGCGAGGGCCGCGATCTCGGTGACCACTCGGCGGCCTTCGGTCGTGCGTGGAGAGATCAGGGTCTGGTCACCGTCAGGGGGGATGGCGACGACCCGGACCGGTCTGCCAGCATCGCGGAGCGCCTCGGCATAGCGCCGCGCGTCGGCGACGAGCGGATCAGTCGTCCCGACGAGCAGCAGGGTCGGCGGCGCGGAGCGCAACGAGGTGTAGGGGGTGGCGGCAGACCAGCGCTCACCGGCCTCTTCCGGTCCACCGCCGAAGAGACGGATCGCCCTGGAGGTCACATACGTATCGGCCACCGGCACGGTCCAGCCATAGAAGCCGCCGATACCGACGACGGCAGTCGGCGCGACCGTGCCCGCAACCGGAGCCACGTCGGCGAGGCACCCGCCTGCGTCGAGCCGTCCCGGCGCGCCCGCGACCGCCGCCGCGGCCATGGCGCCGTCCGACCATCCGGCGACGATGACCCGCTTGGGGTCGCCCCCGAAGTCCCGCGCGTGCTGCCGCGCGAAACCGATTGCGCAAGCGACGTCCTCGTAGGTGTCGGGGAAGCTCGCATCGGCGTCGAGGCCCGCCCAGTCCACGTTGAAGACGACGAGCTGCGCTGCGGCAAGCGCCTCGGACAGCTTGGTCAGGTCCGACCTGTCACCGCAGCAGCCGTGGAGCAGCACGACGACGGGTGCAGCCGCTGGAGTCGAGCCGGCCTCCGGGAAGGGTGCGTGGACGTCGAGAGCCCGCCCAGCGGCATACGGAATGGCCTCGTGGAAGCGGCTGGTGTGCGTCACTGCCGTCGGGCCGAGGCCCGCTTCCGGTGGGGTCGGGACGGGGGAGCACCCGGGCAGCATCCCGACGACGGCGCCGCACAGTGCGACAGTCAGGACGCTGAGGCGGAGGAGGCGCCGGATGCGCTTCATGGGGCGCCGCCGGTACACGTGAGGGGCGGTTGTGGGAAGCCATAGCGGGCGGCTTCCTCGGGGCGGAGGTTCCGGCCGGCGGCCGTGCAGGCGATCTGGCGCCACTGCCGCTCGTCCAGCACCCAGCGGGCCGGGCCCCCGGCACCGACGCTGAACACCTGCTGGTCGGACACCGCGACGAGGCCCGACACCTCACCGATGCGACCGAGCTCGCCCCACGGCTCGAGGCCGGATTCTGCCGCCCACAGCCGGACCGTGCCGCCGACATCGGCTGTGACGATCCAGTCGCCCGACGGGCTGTACGCGATGCCCGTGACCTTCCCCTCGTGGCCGGCCAGCCGTGGTCGCCGCGCCGGGGTGGCGTCGGACCCGGCCGCGTCCCAGAGGATGACCTGGCCCTCCGCGTTGCCCGTGGCGATGGTCCTCCCATCGGGGCTGATCGCGAGCGCCTCCATGAGGCTGGAGCGTTGGCCCAGTGCCCGGGGCTGGGCGGCCGTCCTCAGGCTCTCCCAGACGAAGGCCATGCCGTCTGCACCGGCGGAGACGAGCACCTCACCCTGGCCGGTGTCCTGGTCTGCCCCCTGGTCTGCCCCCTGGTCTGCCTCCAGGCCACCGACCTGGCCCTGGCCGCGAGGCATGAACGCCAGCGCCCGCACCCAGTTGCGGTGCCCCACGAGCTCCGCCTTCTGCTGCAGATCCTGGTCCCAGAGCCGGATGATGTTCTTGTCGCCGCCGGTGGCGATGGTCCGCCCGTCTGCGGAGACGGCCACCACGAGGGAGCCCTCACCGGTCTGCGTCCCCGGCGTGCGCGGGGCCCCGGTGCTCGTGTCCCACACCCGCAGGTGCCCGTCGTAGTTCGCGGTGACGAGCAGGGAGCCCGGCCCGAGCGCGACGCCGCTGACGGGCCCTCCCGTGTCGACGGCGACCCCCGTCGGCTGGCCATCGCCCGCTCGGCGAACGACCACCCTGCCCGTGTCGTCGCCGGTGGCGACGAGCGCACGGGTCGGATCAGCGGCCACGGCGCGGGTCGTCCCGGGCTGGTCGGCCAGGGGCAGGGCGAGCCGGGCTCGCTCCTCCGGGCCCGCATGCCACAGGACGAGTCGTCCGTCGTTGCCCACCGAGAGCACCTGGCCGCTGCTGGCGAAGGCGAGGCCCCGCACGGAGTCCCCGTGGGCGCGAAGGGGATCCATGGCCGGCTCGCCCGTCGCGGGATCCCAGAGGCGGACGGTGTGGTCACGGCCGGCGGACGCGAGCAGGGTCCCGTCGGGTGAGAAGGACAGGCCGAAGATGCGGTCCTGGTGACCGTCGAGCCGGCGGAGCATCCGGCCCTCGGGCAGCGACCAGACCTTGATGATCCCCTCGGCGTCCGCCGACGCGAACGTCCTGCCGTCGGGGCTGACCGAGAGTGCGCGCACGGCCTCGTCGTGGCCCGTCAGCTCGGCGTGCAGACCTCCCGCGCGCACATCCCACAGGAGGATCCGCTCGTCCACGCTCCGTCCCTCGGTCCGGCCCCCCGCCGCGACGAGCAGCGTGCCGTCCGGTGTGAAGGTGACCGCGTTGAGCCAGTCGCGGTAGCCCTCGAAGACGTGCTCCACGCGTCCCGTGCTCGCCTCGCGGACGATGACGACGCCGTCCTGGCCGGCTGTCGCGAGCGACCTGCCGTCGGCGCTGAAGGCGATCGACCGGACGGACCCCTGGTGCTCGGCCTCGCCGGGCGGGGCGCTGGACCGGGTCCACGGCACACGGTTGCCCGTCGCGAGCTCCCACAGGCCGACAGCGCCCCTGCTCGAGCTCGCCGCGACGGTCCGCCCGTCCGGGCTGAGGGCGATGCTGCGGACCTCACCGTCCAACGCGGCGAGCCGGCGGGCCGGGCCACCCGCACCGAGGTCCCAGACACGGACGACCCCGTCCTGTCCGCCGGTCACCCCGGTCAACCCGGTCACCCCCGTCACCCCGGCCAACCCCGTCACTCCCGTCCCCACGTCGCCGGTGACCGCGACCGCCAGCTGCGGCTCGTCCGCATGGAGCAGGCGCACGACCCGCGGGTTGGAGTTGAGGGCGGCGAGGATCCCGCCCACCGTCAGGGGCGTGCGCCGGAGGGCCAGACCCTCCAGGGCGAGCAGCAGGGCGCGGTCGAGCTGCTCGGGCGGGAGGCCCTCAGCCGACAGGCCCAGCTGTCCCGAACGGGCCGCGAGCCGGCCCTCCTCGGCCTCGTTGCGCTGCCCCACTGCGATGAGCGCCGAGACGCCCGCGGCCACGAGGAGCACGGCGAGCGCGGCGCTGAGGATGCGGAACATCCGGTCCTGCCGGGCCTTGCGTGCCCGCGCGGTCTCGAGCGTGCTCCTGCTGCTCGCGACGAGGTCGACGACGTCCTGGCTCACGCCGAGCTCGCTCGCATCGGGCCCGTCGAGCCAGCTCCGCGCCTCCGTCAGCTCGACCTCGTCGAGGAGGCCTCCGTCGCCGCGGCCGAGCCGCACCCACTCGGACGCGCTCGCCTCGAGCTTGCGTCGGAAGACCTCGGCCGCTCTCCGCTCGGTGATCCACGCCCGCAGCGAGGGCCAGCCGGAGATGATCGCCTCGTGGGCGAGGTCGAGCAGGGTCTCGCGGGGATCCTCCGTCGCCTCGTCGGCGGTGGGAGTGACGAGCCGTGCGTCGATGAGGCGCTGGAGCACCCGGTCGACCGACTCCGAGCTGCTGTCCATGCTCTCCAGCTCGCGACGCCGTTGCGGGCGTCGGACGTCCTCGCGGCCGTCCATGAGCTGGACGAGCCGCAGGAAGATGCGCCGCGCGGTGACCCGGTCGGCCTCGTCGAGCGAGGACACCGTCGCCTCGGCGTGGCGGGCCAGCGCGACCTGGAGGCCGGTCCGCGGAGGCTCGCCGTAGGCACGCCCCGGCAGGATGAGGGCGTCATAGGCGCTCAGCGGCAGGTAGCGCCGGCGCAGATGTCCCCAGAGGGAGACGAGCGTCTCCTGGACGAGCGGGAGGCTGCCCGGCTCGCCCTCCGAGTCGCGCACGAGCGCCTCCACGAGGGCGGCCTCGACGTGGACACCGACGGCGCTCGCCGGCTCCTGGATCGCCCTTCGGAGCTGATCACCGCGCAGGGGCAGCAGCTCGAAGCGGTGGTCCCGGATCCGCTCCCACAGCGGACAGGTCATCAGCTGCGGGTAGTAGTCGGCGCGGATCGCGATGATGCAGCGCAGGCCGTCGGACGCTCGGTCGGCGAACAGCGTGATGAGCTCCTCGCAGAAGGACATCACCTCGGACTCTGCACTGCCACGGAGGTGGGAGAGCGTGAAGAGCTCCTCGAACTGGTCGACGATGAGGACCACGGGGCGACTGGACTCCCGGGTCCGGGAGACAGCCGCAGCGAGGTTCGCCGTGGGGGTGCGGCCGGGTCGGACGCTGACGACCTCGTGGTCGCGCTCGAGCCGCGGCCGGACCCCCGCGTGGAGCAGGGACGACTTGCCGCTGCCGGAGGTGCCGATGACGGCGAGCACGGGATGGACGCGGAGGCACTCCAGCACCTCGTCGATCTCGGCGTCCCGGCCGCAGAACGGGAAGCGCTCCTCCTCCTCCCCGGTGTAGGGGAGCAGGCCGGGGTAGGGGCAGTGCGGTCGGCGCGTGCGGTCGGGCAGCTGTCGGTGCAGGTTCTCGACGATCCGCTGCAGACCCTGTTCCCAGTCCTCCTCCGACGTCATGTCGAGGTGCTCCGCGAGACCGAGCTCTGGAGGGAGGCGCTCGACGGGCTCGCGGATGAGCGAGACGACGGGCCACGTTGACTGCTCGTCGCCGAAGTGCAGGGCCAGCCACTTGACGAACTCGACCCGGGAGTCGGTGAGGAAGGCGGGGGTCACGACGAGCAGGATCCGGTCGGACCGCTCCACGCCGTCGGCGAACAGCTTCAGCTCGGGTGGCCCCAGGGGGAACTGGGACTCGTCCAGGTAGCGCACGCCGGCGTCCCTGAGCCCCGCCAGGAGAAAGCCCTCGACCCAGTCGCGGTCGTCCTTCGCGTTGACGACGAAGACGTCGAACCGCTCTGCGCGCGCAGCGGAGTCGGGCTCCGGAGCGGGCTCCCGGGTTGACGCGGGGGCCTCCTTCTCGGTTGGGGTCACGGCGCGCTCGCCCCCCGCACAACAGGGCCGGCGCGGAGTCCATCGAGCACGGGACGAGCCGCTGCGAGGTCGACCTGGCGGTAGCCGACGTTGCCGAGATGCGCCGGAGGGAAGGGTGAGAGGGAGTCGCCGGGTTGACGCGCCGGACGGGTCGGCAGGACGGTCGTCGACATACGAGCTCCCCGGCCGGCCACCGCAACGGCCAGGGTGCGCAGGTCACCTGTGGTGAAGGTCCGGTCCAGCGTGACGGCATCGCCGAGGCCGGCGAGCAGCCCGACGCACTGCAGCCCCCCGCACCGACGGACCGCGTCGGGCAGGCTGGAGAGCAGGAGGTGCTGTCGCTCGATCCGCCCGAGGTCTCCCGAGTGGTCCCTCACCCACTGGCCCCCGACCAGCTGCTCGTGCGTCCGCGACCGGACGAAGGCGAGCGCCTCGGTGCCGCGCAGCGTCTGGGTCCCTGCGGGCAGGTCGAGCGCGCTGCCCCGGTCGCGGGCCCGGGCTGCGAGGTCGACTCGGAGGCCGCCGACCCGGTCGACTGCTGCGACGAAGGCCGAGAACTCGAGCTCGACGTAGTGGTGGACGGGCAGGCCGGTCAGGGAGCGGACCCCATCGATCACCGCGGCCGGGCCGTAGTCCAGCGCGCCGCCCAGCTTGCCGTCGCCATGACCGGGCACGTGGACGCGCAGGTCCCGAGGCAGGCTCAGCACGAGAGCCCTTCCGTCGTCCCGGACGGACCAGACCATGAGCGCGTCGGCCCGCTCACTGCGGATGTCGCGGCGTCCCCCGGCGGGGACGTGGCGCTGGTCGGTTCCGACGACGAGGTAGTTCGTGCGGGTCGAGGACCCGGCGGCGTCGAGGTCGCCGACGCCCACGTCGTTGCGGGCAACCGCTGCGAGGGAGGCGACCAGGACCGCGTGCTGACGCAGGCCCGGGACGAGCCAGCCCGCCCCTGCCAGCGTCAGTGCGACCAGCGTGGTGAGCGCGGCGAGCCCGGTGGCCGCCCTCCCGCGGCGGGACATCTCACGGCCCCGACAGGTCGGTCGGATCAGGTGGGGTGAAGGTCGACGTCTCCGTCGGTGGAGTCGAGGTGGTGCTGGTGGGCGGCGTCGTGGTGGGGCTGGTCGACGTCGACGCGTCCACGGACGTGACGTCGTCGCCAGAGTCGTCGGCGCCAGGGCAGCCCGCACTGAACAGCACCACCGCTGTCACCACGGCGACCCGACCCGACACGATCTGGAGCTTCGAGGGTCGTCCCGGCCTCGAGGTCGTCCTCTTCGATGTCATGCCCACCCCCTGAGAGGGCCCCACGTGGTGCACGGTTGTCCGTTCCTTCAAGGCTAGACCGGCGCTGCTCGCCCGACCGGAGAATCCCGATATCGGGCAACCCGTCAAAAGGGTTTGCCTGACGTCGCGACGATTTCGCACTGTGGTGGCACCCGGCAGGACCCTCGACGCAAGGTGGTTCTCGATGCCCGACCTCCGACAGCCGCTCTCCGTCCCGACCGCTGAGTCTCGACCCCCGTCAGCGCGGGGTGAGGGCCTCAGTCCTTTCGTCACGGTCACCGTGCTCGCCGGCGCTGCCATGATGCTGGGTTTCGGGGTGTGGTGCCGCGTCGACCCCAATGGCTTCGCGCAGTGGGCGAACTGGCCCGAGCACGAGCACTTCCTCCACGACGCCGGCGTCTTCCAGATCGGGATCGGGGTCATGCTGCTGTCGGCCCTGTGGTGGCGGGACGCCGTGGCGGTCGGGCTCGCAGGCCTTGCCGTCACCAACGCGCTCCATGCGTGGAACCACTGGGCGGACCTTGCCGATGGGGGCCGCCCCAGTGACCCCTACGCCTTGCTCGCGGCGGCAGTCCTCGGGGCCGTCGCCCTGGTGGTGCGACTGCGGACCCGCTCTCGTCGGCGGTAGTGGGCATCGTCACCACGTCGCTCCACGCCACCAGGCCGTATGCCGCTGGGCTCGCTCCCAGCCGCGTGACCCGATCCAAGCGGTGCCCGTCCGCAAATAGACTGGTCCTCGCGCACGAGCGCGTCCTACCGTCTCGGCCATGAAACGACCCGGGGGCATCGCCGCGGCGAGTCTGATCCTGTGCATCGCTGCGGGCTGCGCGTCCGCCGAGCCCGTGAGTCGCGCAACGACAGCGGGGTCCATGGCCGCCAGCACCGCCACCACCTCGACGACCGCGAGATTCACGACCCCCAGCACCCCCAGCCCCGTCAGGGTGTTCTCGGTCGCACTCCGGAGCCTCTACCAGGCAAAGACCGTCGAGTACGTCGTCGAGTCGACGGTGCAGCTGGGAGAGAACGCCATCCGGACCGAGCGGAAGGTGACGGTCGACGGCGACAAGGGGCTGGCGCTGACCCGCCTCCGGCTCAGGGGCGAGGTGCCCGGTCAGGACGAGGTCGACCTGACCATGCGCATCGTCAACACCCCCGACGCCGCCTACGTCACGATGCCTGCATGGACGGGCTCGCGCCGCGGCAAGTGGATGGAGATGACCAACGAGTCGGCCCTGTCGATGGGGGTCCCCCTCGAGCTGTCGGCACCGACGACGGTCCCGCCCGGGGTGGAGGCTCTCGCGGCAGAGGAGTTCGCCCGCGGCGGAGCGGTCAGGGGCAGCATCGACGCGCTGCCCGCCTTCTCCCTCCTGGGCATGAGCGGGATCTTCAAGGATCCTGACCTGTCGTCCTCCCTCATCGGCAGTGTCCCTGCCTCGGTCACCTTCGACGCCGACTCCGGCGCCATCGCGACCTTCACCGTCACGGGGAAGGGACACGACGTGTGGAGCACCTCGGAGTCCCTCCCCCCCGGCATGATCGAGCAGGTCATCGACGCGGCCAGGGCCAAGGTCACCATCACGAAGATCGGTGGACGCGTGGACGTCTCGGTGCCCGCGGCCGAGGACATCCTCAAGGAGTAGGCCGCCCGCGTCAGGCGGGTCGGGAGTCGGCTGAGCGGCATACGCCCTTTCAGTCGTGGGTCGGGGGCACCCGACCCCGCCCCGACTTCACGTCACTGCGACGCCGCTTCGCGTCGAGGCGGCGGGACTGGGAGCCTCGGGTCGGGCGGGTGGGGCGCCGTGCGGCGGCGGGCGGGGCGAGGGCGTCGACGAGCAGGTCGCGCAGGCGCTCGCGGACGGCAGCGCGGTTGCGGCGCTGCGACCGGTACTCCGAGCCGACGAGGCGCAGGCGCCCGGAGACGAGACGGTCAGAGAGGCGCTCGAGCAGCCGGTCGCGCTGCGCCGTGGAGAAGGCCGCGCTGGCGCCCGGGTCGAAGAGCAGCTCGACCCGGCTGTCGGTCGTGTTCACACCCTGCCCGCCCGGACCGCTCGCCCGGCTGAAACGCTCCACGAGCTCGGCGGCAGGGATGACGATCTCGCCGAGCCCGGGGGCGCGGAGCACGAGATCCTTGCCGGGCTCGGTCATCGTCCCATTGTCGTCCATGGCCATTGGGCTGGCGCGCGTCACGTCGGGCGGCGACGGACTCGGCCCCGGGGAACGCCGGTATCAGCGCGCCAGCGCCTCGACCGCGTCACGCAGGGCCTGGATCTCGAATCCGGGAACGGTGTTCTGGACGTCGCGGAGCACAGTGTCCGGGTCGAGGTCCGCGGGAAGGCCGGCCTCCGCAAGCAGCTGCTCGATGGCGACGCCGTTGCTCTCGGCCACCTCGCGGACGGTCATCGAGCCGCGGACGCCGCCCTCAGGGGTACCCGTCGGCGTCCCCGTGGGCGTGCCGGTCGGGACATGGGTCGTCGTCGCGGCCGGCGCTTGGGTCGTGGCGGGTGCGGTCGGCGATGGCTTGGTGGGCAGCGACGTGGGCAGCGTCGACGGCAGGGTCGTGCGCAGGGAAGTGGCTGCCACCCCGGGCACCGTGCCGGACGCGCCGTCGAGGCGGGCCCGGACCGTCTCGCGGAAGGTGGTCAGCTCGAACCCCGGCACGAGTGCCTCGATGT
>NZ_JAJJPG010000093.1:0-4386 GCF_032907665.1 Intrasporangium sp. | reverse complement strand
CGGACCGTCTCGCGGAAGGTGGTCAGCTCGAACCCCGGCACGAGTGCCTCGATGTCCTTGAAGGCGGTGTCGGGCCCGACGCCCGCACCCTCATCGGCTCCCACGAGAGCCACGAGGTCGTCCACCGGGACGCCCAGCCCGTCGGCCGCCTCCTGCAGGGTCATCCAGCCCTTGAGGTCGTCGACGACCATCTGCCCGGCAGGCACGGCCGCGCGACCGCTCGTCTCCCACCAGCCCGCCGCCTGGGCGACCCCGATGGCGCCGAAGAACAGCACCAGTGACAGGGCCGGCATGAGCCAGCGGCTCGTCCTCCTCATCGGTCGGCCCCCGCCTTCTCGGTCGCGGGCCGGCGCCGGTTGATCGTCACCGGCAGGGGCCCGGGCGGGACCGTCGCATCGAGCTGCTTGCGAAGGTGCGCCCACGGCGGGGCTGCGGTCACCTCGAGCGCGCCGGACTTGGGGCAGGTCGCGACGCACTCCAGGCAGCCGATGCAGTCCGCGCTGACGGTCGGGTTCGCCTTGGCGACGTCGATGCCCACGGGGCACGGCTTGTTGCAGAGGTTGCAGTCGGTGCAGGCCGAGGCGCTGCGACGGATGCGGAGGATGCTGAAGCGTTCGAGGACACTGAGGGCGCCACCGAGGGGGCAGAGGTAACGGCAGAAGGCGCGCTCCACGAGCATCGAGGCGCCGAGGACGGCGACGAGGATCGCGAGCGCCGGCCACATCGCGGCGAGGTTCGGCTCGAAGACCCACGACAGGCCGAAGAGCGTGACGTAGGGGTCGTAGTCGGCGAACCACAGCTTGAGGGTCGTGGCGCTCGCGACGAGCACGACACCGAGGACCACGAAGCGGCCATGGCGCAGGACGCGGTCCACGCGCGGGGGGACGGTCACGGTCGGGACGTGCAGCCTGCGCTTCAGCCAGTGCAGCGCGTCCTGGATCGCGCCGAACGGGCAGATCCAGCCGCAGAAGGCGTTGCCGGCGATGAGCACCGCCGTGAGCAGGCCGACGCCCATGGCGACGTTCGACGGGTGGATCTTCGAGATGAAGCTCCCGGTCGCGATCCACGTCCACATCGTCTCGAGCGCGCCGAAGGGGCACAGCGCGTCGACCGAGGGGGCGCCGCTCGCGGACTCCACCTGGTGGCGGACCGCCATGGCCGTGATGAGGACGACGATGGCGAGCTGGACGACGCGGCGGCGGCGGTGCAGGCCGGTGATCGCCTTCATTCGCCGCTGGTAGGCCGTGGGCTTCCTGACGGGTGCCGAGCTGTCGGTGGAGCGCCTGAGCGCACTCGGATTCGTGGCCATGTCGTCCTCGCTCTGTCGCGTGCCCCTCCGGGCGCCAGTCGTGCTGCCGGAACGGCCTCATCCTTTTCCCGACCTGTGAAGGGTCGATGAAGCTGGCGTGAAGTGCGTGCGCCGCCTCGAGCCTCCGGACCGGGGTCGGGTCAGGTGTCGCGTCGGTAGATGAGCGCGGGGACGCCCTGGGGAGTGATGTCACGACGGTCGAGGGTGAAGCCCAGCCGGGAGGCCATCCGGATGCTGGCGGCATTCTCCGGGTGGATCACGGCGATGAGGTGGTCGACGTCGAGGTGTGCCGCCGCCCACCCCAACCAGGCATGCGACGCCTCCGTCGCCAGCCCGCGACCCTGCGCCGACCGGGCGAGCACGTAGCCGAGCTCGACCTCGCCCCAGGCCGGCCAGTCGTGCAGTCCGACTCTGCCGATCATCAGGCCGGAGGCCTTCTCCACCACGGCGCTCTGGCCCCAGCCGCGATCGCTCCAGATCCGCTCGAAGCGGTGGCACTGCTCGCGCACGGCCGCGTCGTCCCAGGGCCCCGGACCGAGGAAGCGGGTGACCTCCGGATCGGCATACAGGGCGGCCAGCTCGTCGGCCCGGGTCGAGCCGAGTGGCGTCATGAGCAGTCTGGGGGTCTCCAGGACCAGCGGCGCGGGGCCTGCGGACGTACTCATGGCGCCCAGCCTTCCACGCAGCGAAGGGTGCGTGGGCGCTGAGGCGAGCTCAGCGGCATACGGACATGGTCGTATGCCGCTGAGCCACCTTGGGGGCCAACGTGACCCCCAACCTAGGGCGCACTGAAGTGCTGGAAGTCGGGCTCGGCGAACAGCCCGCCCCACTCCCAACCGAGGCGGTCGAACTCCCGGCGCACGACGTCGCCGTCACGGATGACGCCGCGTTGCGGCCGGGCGTCCGCGGAGCGGTCGACGCCCACGAAAGGCCGTCCCGCGGACGGCCGGACCTCCCCGTCGATGACATACGGGTTCTGGACGGGGTTGACGTCGATGGCTCGCCCGTAGGCGTGGTCGGACCAGGACGCCCGGCCTGCCACCCGCCGACAGTTGTAGGCGGACGTGTTGTTGGCGGCCATGGACCTGTCGTCGTCGCCGCCGAACTCGTCGATGAGCAGCATCCGCTCGATCGGGAACCGGGCGGCATAGAGCGCGGCGAACACGTCGACGACGTCGGCGGCGACGTCGGAATGAACGACGAGCTCACCTCGGCGCGCGCGACCGTCGAAACCGACATGCGTGACGACGAGGTGGCGGAGGTCCGCGAGGGGAACCGGACAGGTCGTGGGGTCATGACTCTGCATGCCGGCGCGGACCGACGGACCGATCCGGCTGACGGAGGAGGCGAAGTCGGGGAGCGCGGTGTCTGTCGGCTGCGGGTCGATGGCGCCGTCCGTGGCCCGTGGGGCGGGACCGGGCCCGGGTTCGAGGGCCGTGCAGCCGCGCAGGTCCCGCCACTCGCGGACGGCGGCAGCCGAGGAGTCGCCGGTGAGCGCTGTCGGGCCGCCGCCCTCGGGGCGGAAGCGGCCGGGGAGCCACTCGTCGCCGACGACCGCGCCGTCCCGGACGGACAGGCGCAGCACACCCGTGTCCGCCTGGCGACCGTGGTACCAGTAGAAGTTGCCCAGCCCATAGCTGACATAGGTGGAGCCGAGCAGGCCGGCACCGAGCGGCGTGTGCGCGTGGGACCCGACCACGATGTCCGCGCCGGCACGGCTGAGACTGCTGGCCAGGCGCCGCTGGCTCGCGGTCGAGCAGGAGTTGCCCTCCTCGCCCCAGTGCAGGTAGACGACCACGAGGTCGTCGCTCCGCGCCGACTCGCGCACGGCAGCGGTCAGGGTCGCGATCCCGGGCCCTCGCGCAGAGGCGAGGCCCGGCCCCGACCCGGGGGCGGCCGCCCAGATCGCGTCGGCGCTCTCGCGGAACGACGCGTCCGCGGCGTGAATGGCGATGTCCGTGCCCTTGACCTTGACGCGGTGCGGTGCGTAGGCCGCACGGTCGTTCCGACCGACGCCGACGACAGCCACGGCGCTGGTCTCCGCGGCTGCAAGGGTGTCGCGCAGGCCGGTGACGCCGAAGTCGGCGCCGTGGTTGTTGGCGACGGTGACGACGTCGACCCCCGATCGACCGAGCACCTCGAGGGCGGCCGGGCCGGTGCGGAACCAGTAGCGGTTCGCCGGGTCCTCGAGTTCCTTGCGCGTGCGGTCACCTCGGATCGCCAGGGCCGACTCGAGGTTGACCATCGCCAGGTCCGCGTCGCTCAGGACGTCCGACATCGGGCCGAGGGTGGAGTCGGGGTCTGACGGTACGTCGCGGTAGGCGCCCTCGAAGTGCACGTCCCCGGCGAAGGCGAGCTGCAGCGTCGCCGCGGTGGAGCCGGTCGGGGTAGCCGCGGGTGTCTCGCTCGGGGTGTGAGTCGGGGTGTGAGTCGGGGTGTGAGTCGGGGTGGCGCCCGGGGGAGGCGCGCCGGACCTGGTCACCGCGGGCTGGTCGCGCTGCATCGGATCGAGCGTCACCTGGACGAGGATCGCGCCGCCGACCGCGGCCGCAACGACGCCGGCGGCCAGCACGAAACGGGGACGTCTCGGCACCCCACCATCGTAAGAGCGGTCGACGTCGAGGGGGCCTGGCCGTGGGACCAGAAGCACGTGCGGCGACGCAGAAGGCGGTGCGTGGCCGCTGACCCTCGACAGGCCGGCTGGGCACCCCTAGCGTCAGTGCATGGTCGAGTTCTCGTCCGAGGCGCGAGCAGTCATCGAGTCGGGACGGCTGGCGCACTTCGTCACCGTGAACGCCGACGGCAGCCCACACGTGACGATCGTCTGGGTCGGACTCGACGGCGGCGACATCGTCATCGGCAAGCTCATGGTCGACCGGAAGGTGCGCAACATCCGTCGCGACCCGAGGGTCTCGCTGTCCATCGAGGCCGTGGGCAACACGCACGGGATGCAGCACCACCTCGTCGTCGAGGGAGAGGCGCGGATCACCGAGGGCGGAGCGCCGGAGCTGCTGCATGACCTCGCCCAGCGCTACGTCGGTCCCGGCACCGAGTTCCCGCCGATGCCCAACCCGCCC
>NZ_JAJJPG010000092.1:0-15199 GCF_032907665.1 Intrasporangium sp. | reverse complement strand
CGGACACACACCATCAACCAACCCAACCAGGCCAGCATCCGGGGCAACCCTTCAAGTTTGCCGCTCGTCTGCTTGGGAGTCAAATCCGTGACCGCCTCTTGGAGGCGCCGAACCTGCTCGCTTGGTGTCCCTTGCGGCAGAGAGAACACTACACCCGGTGCAGCCGATCTCCTAATCCACCCCGGACCCCCATCGAACCGGGCCCTGACCTGGGCACATGCCGTCCGGACCAGCCGGTTGGAGCTCCCGGCCAGCCGACGTGGTGCCGACGTGCACTGCGCCTCTCGGCCGACCCTCGACCCGCGCCCAGACAAGTCCCATCCGGGCGGGACCGCGACGTCAGGAGACGCGGTCGATGACGATCGGTGGCAGGTCGGGCCGGGAGCCCTCGGGAGCAATGGTGAAGGCGCCGTCGAGCGCTTCTTCCGCCCGCGCAAAGCGCTCGGGCGTGTCCGTGTGCAGAGTGAGGAGCGGCTCCCCACCGCGGACGACGGCACCCGGCTTGTAGTGGATCTCCACACCGGCGGCCGCCTGCACCGGGTCCTCCTTGCGGGCCCGTCCCGCGCCGAGGCGCCACGCCGCGACGCCGACAGCGAGGGCGTCGAGCTCGACGAGGACCCCGTCAGCCGGCGCGAGGACCTGATGTGTCTCGCGTGCGGTCGGCAGGGGCGCGTCGGGGTCGCCACCCTGTGCACGGATCATGCGGCGCCACACGTCCATGGCCCGCCCGTCCGCGAGCGCATCGGCGGGGTCGACCTCCTGCCGCCCCGCGGCGGCGACCATCTCGCGTGCCAGCGCGAGCGTCAGCTCGACGACGTCGGCCGGCCCGCCGCCCTCCAGGACCTCCAGGGACTCGCGGACCTCGAGGGCGTTGCCGGCGGTGAGGCCGAGCGGGGTGGCCATGTTGGTCAGCAGCGCCACGGTGGTCACCCCGGCGTCCTTGCCCAGGCGGACCATGGTCTCGGCGAGCTCGCGGGCCTCGTCGAGCTCCTTCATGAAGGCACCGGACCCGACCTTGACGTCCAGCACGAGCGAGCCGGTCCCCTCCGCGATCTTCTTGCTCATGATCGACGAGGCGATGAGGGGAACGCAGGACACCGTCGCGGTCACGTCACGCAGCGCGTAGAGCTTCTTGTCGGCCGGTGCCAGCCCCGAGCCCGCGGCGCAGATCACCGCACCGACATCCTCGAGCTGGCGCATCATGTCGTCGGTGCTCAGCGAGGCGCGCCATCCCGGGATGGACTCGAGCTTGTCGAGGGTGCCGCCGGTGTGGCCGAGGCCGCGGCCCGAGAGCTGCGGCACCGCCACTCCGCACGCGGCGACGAGCGGCGCCAGGGGCAGGGTGATCTTGTCGCCCACGCCGCCGGTCGAGTGCTTGTCGCTGGTGGGCCGGGAGAGACCGGAGAAGTCCAGCCGCTCCCCCGAGCGGATCATCGCGTCGGTCCAGCGGGCGATCTCCTCCGGGCTCATGCCGTTGAGGTAGATGGCCATGGCCAGCGCAGCCATCTGCTCCTCGGCCACGACGCCTCGGGTGTAGGCGTCGATCACCCAGTCGATCTGCTCGTCCGTGAGTCGGTTGCGGTCGCGCTTGGCAGCGATGATGTCAACGGTGTCGAAGGCTTCGGTCACGAAGTCATCCTCACCCAACGGGCCGGCTTTGTCCTCACTCTTTACGCGCGAGGTCGTCCGGCCCGAACGCCTGGGGGAGCACGTCACGCATCGTGAGCACGCCCTCCGGCGTCATGAGCAGGCAGTCGGGCCCGCCGTTCTCCCAGAGCAGCTGCCGGCACCGGCCGCAGGGCATGAGGGCCCGGCCGTCTTTCCCGACGCAGAACACCGCGACGAGTCGCCCGCCGCCGGTCGCATGCAGCTCCGAGACCATGCCGCACTCCGCGCAGAGCCCGACACCGTAGGAGGCGTTCTCGACATTGCACCCCACCACGACGCGCCCGTCGTCGACGAGTCCTGCCGCGCCCACCGGGAAGTCGGAGTAGGGCGCATAGGCTCGCTCGAGCATCTCCACAGCTCGCGCCTGCAGCATGTCCCAGTCGATGTCGTATGCCGCTGGGCTCGCTCCGGGCGACGCCTCCATCACGAGGCCTCGCCCTTGCGATAGACGACACCGTCCGCCTTGGGCATTCGCAGGCGTTGTGAGGCGAAGGCCAGCACGATGAGCGTCGCGAGGTAGGGCGTCATGCCGGTCAGCTCGCGCGGGAACGTGCTCGTCAGGGCGAACCAGGCGAAGACGACGGCGGCCATGACCACGCTGACGACGCCGATGACCCGCTTGCCGTTGCGGTGGCGCCACAGGGACCACAGCCCCCAGATGAGCAGGAAGACGGCGAACGGCAGGAGGTAGGCGCGCACGATGTTGCCGCCCCCTCGCAGGTTCACCGCATCGGCGTAGCCGAACAGGCCGGAGCCCGCCGCGAGCCCGCCGGGACGCCAGTTGCCGAAGATCATGGCCGCGAGGCCGATGTAGCCTCGGCCGCCGGTCTGGCCCTCGCGGTAGAGGTTCGAGGCGACCATGGCGAGGAAGCCGCCACCGAGGCCGGCCAGCCCACCGGAGATGAGGACCGCGATGAACTTGTAGCGCAGGACGTTGACCCCGAGTGTTTCGGCGGCGACCGGTGACTCACCGCAGGACCGCAGCCGCAAACCGAACGCGGTTCGCCACAGGAGCCACCAGGTGAGAACGAGGAACACGACGACGAGCACGGTGAGAATGGAGAGATTCGTGACGAGCGCGCGCAGGACGCTCGCGAGGTCGGCGAGGATGAAGATCCCGCCCTGCTCCACGTCGGCGAGCGCATCGGACAGGGGGGTGATCGTGAGCCTCGGGAGCGCCGGCAGGCTCGGCGACTGCGTCCCGCCGGTCTCGCTGAATGTGCGGGTGGCGAGGTAGGCGGCCGCGCCGGCGCCGAGGAGGTTGAGGGCCACGCCGGAGACGATGTGGTCGACGCCGAAGACGACGGTGGCGAGGGCGTGGATCGCGCCACCGATGAGGCCCATCCCGATGGCTCCGAGGACTCCAGCCCACGCGCCGTAGTGGACCGCGAAGAACGCCGCGCCCCACGTGCCCATGATCATCATGCCTTCGAGGCCGATGTTGACCACGCCGGCGCGCTCCGACCAGAGGCCGCCCAGCCCCGCGAGCGCGATCGGTGCCGCCAGGGCGAGGGCTGCGCTGATCGCCCCGGAGGAGCTCATGTCGCTGGCGCCCGTGATGACGCGAGTCAGCGAGATCACCACGAGGCCGACGGAAGCGAGCACGAGAATGCGTCGCCAACCGACGAGGCCGCGTAGGCCACGGGCAGGAGGCTTCTCGGCCGGAGTGTCGGGCACGGTCTGTGTCGTCATCTGGCTCATGCCGGCGCCCCTTCCTTCGTCATGGACTCTTGCTCCTCGAGCGCCTGCGCGACCTTGCGCTGCTCGAAGCGGACATTGGCTCGGCGGATCACTTCGTATGCGATGACGACCGACAGGACGATGACGCCCTGGATGATGAGCACGAGTCGGTCACTGACGCCCGCGGTGATCTGCAGCGCATTGGACTGCTGCTCGAGGAACCCCCACAGGAGCGCGGCGAAGATGATGCCGATCGGGTGGTTGCGGCCCAGCAGCGCGATGGCGATCCCGGCGAAGCCGAGGCCCGGCTGGAAGGTGGAGCCGTAGGCGTGGTCCTGCCCGAACAGCAGGGGCATCCCGACGAGGCCGGCCACGACGCCCGACAGCACCATGGACATGAGAACCATCCGCTTGACCTTGACGCCGCTCGCGACGGCGGCCGTCTCCGACCGACCCGTGGCTCGCAGGTCGAAGCCGAAGCGCGTCTTGCCGAGGATGAACCAGTAGAAGAAGCCGACGACGACCGCGAGGAACAGCAGGCCGTAGACCTCGCGGGAGACGTCGGGGATGATCGCCATACCGGGCACCCGGGAGTCCTCCGGCAGCGGGGTCGTACTGATGATGTTCGAGCCTTCGGTCCGGAAGGCGACCTTTCGGAGCAGGAAGGCCACGAGGATCGTCGCGATCGCGTTGAGCATGATCGTCGAGATGACCTCGGAGACGCCGCGATAGACCTTGAGCAGGCCCGCGATGCCGGCCCAGATGCCGCCGGCGAGCATGGCCACGAGGAGGCCCAGAAGGATGTTCAGCGGTCCCGGCAGCCAGCCTTCACCGGCGACCACTGCGGCGGCGAAGGCGGCGATCCGGTACTGGCCGTCGACCCCGATGTTGAACAGGTTCATCCGGAAGCCGATGGCCACGGCCACTGCCGAGATGTAGTAGACGATCGAGGCGTTGATGATCGAGACGACGACACGCGGTCTCGGCACCGACAGGATCGTGCTCCAGACCTCGCCGACCGGGTCGCCGGCGACGACGAGGATGAGCGAGGTGACGATGACGGCCACGAGGATGGCGAGCACCGGGGCGCTCAGGGCCAGCAGGGCCTTGCGCGGGTCGAAGCGGGTGGTCATCAGGCTGCTCCGTCCGTCGCGGTGGCCCCGGTCATGGCCGCACCGAGCTCCTGGCGCGTCACCGTGTCGGGGTCGAAGGGTCCGGACAGGTGGCCACGGAGGATGACCCAGATCGTGTCGGAGAGGCCGATGAGCTCCTCGAGATCGGCGGAGATGAGCAGCACGCCGAGGCCGTCGTGTCTGGCCGCCTTGATGTGGTTCCAGATCGCGGCCTGGGCGCCGACGTCGACACCCCGGGTGGGGTGCGCAGCCACGAGCACCTTCGGCTCGCGCCGCATCTCGCGGCCCACGATGAGCTTCTGCTGGTTGCCGCCGGACAGCGAGCCGGCCGTGACGTGGATCGACGGGGTGCGGACGTCGTAGGCCGTGACGACCTGCTGGGTCTCCTCCTGTGCGGCTCGCGCGTTGACCAGCGCTCCACCGGGACCGGAGACGTAGACCGGCTCGGTCTGGTGACCCAGCACGACGTTCTCCCACAGGGGCGCCTCGAGGAGCAGGCCGTGTCGGTGCCGGTCCGCCGGGATGTAGCCGATCCCGGCCTCCCTGATCTCCCGGGTGTGCCAGGTCGACGTGTCTGTATCGCCGAGGAGGATCCGGCCCGACGACGGGTCCCTCATGCCCATGATGACTTCGACGAGCTCGTCCTGGCCGTTTCCCTCGACGCCGGCGATGCCGACGATCTCTCCCGCGTGGATGGTGAGGTTGATGTCCTGGAGGAGTGGGCGACCGCCCTTCGGGTTGAGCAGCGAGGTGTCCTCGACCATGAGCAGGGCTGTGTCGGTGACGGTCGACTCCTCGGTGCTCGGCGAGGGCAGCTCCGCGCCGACCATGAGCTGTGCGAGGTCGTGAGCGGTCACGTCCTCCGGGAGGACCTCCGCGACGGTGGTGCCCCGACGGATGACGGTGATCGCGTCGGCGACGCTGAGGACCTCGTCGAGCTTGTGGGAGATGAAGATGACCGTCAGGCCCTCGGCCTTGAGCTCTCGAAGGTTGTCGAAGAGCTCCTCGACCTCCTGGGGGACGAGGACGGAGGTGGGCTCGTCGAGGATGATGATCTTCGCACCCCGGTAGAGCACCTTGAGGATCTCGACCCGCTGCTGGGCACCGACCCCGAGGTCCTCGACGAGGGCGTCGGGATCGATGTCGAGGCCATAGGCCCCGGAGATCTCCCGGATGCGCTCCCGGGCCGCTTCGCCGATCCCGTGCAGCTTCTCGGCGCCGAGGACGACGTTCTCGAGCACGGTGAAGTTGTCGGCGAGCTGGAAGTGCTGGAACACCATGCCGATGCCGGCGTCGATGGCGTCTGCCGGGGTCTTCAGCTGCTGGACCCGGCCATCGAGGGTGATCGTGCCCTCGTCGGGCTGCTGCACGCCGTAGAGGATCTTCATCAAGGTGGACTTCCCCGCGCCGTTCTCACCGACGATGGCGTGGACCGTGCCGCGATGGACAGTCAGCTCGATGTCCTTGTTGGCGATGACACCGGGGAAGCGCTTGGTGATCCCGTGCAGCTCGACGATCGGTTCCCCTCGCGTCGCGGCACCCGGGGCCGAGCCCGACTCCCCTTCCGGCGGGACGCTGGCGGCTGAGTCACTGGGGACGATGACACACGCTCCTCATCAGGGCCCGCGCCAGGCGGGCATCGACCGAATAATGAACCACCACGCCCGAACGTACACAGTCGGCGCGCCGCTGGGCGAGGAAACGGCCCGGACAACGCATCGCGTCGTCCGGGCCGTCCCACATCCGAACCGATTGGCCGCAGGCTCAGGGGGCCGTGGGAACCGTGATCTCGCCGGAGATGATCTTCTCCTTGTACTCGTCGATCTGGTCCTTGATGTCGTCGATCTTGCCGCCGGTCGTGGAGTAGTCCACGCCACCGGCCTTGAGGTCGAAGACCTTGTTGCCGCCCTGGAACGTGTCGTCGCTGACCGACTTGATGAAGTCGAAGACGGCCACGTCGACCTTCTTGAGCATCGAGGTGATGATGACGTCGCGGACCGCCGCATCGGCCGTGAGCGCCTGGTCGGAGTCGACGCCGATGGCCATCTTGTTCGCAGCCTTGGCGGACTGGAAGACGCCACCGCCCGAGCCGCCGGCCGCGTGGTAGACGACGTCCGCGCCGGCCTGGTACATGCCGTCAGCCGCGGCCTTGCCCTTGTCCACCGAGTTGAACCCGGAGAAGTCGGGAACCTGCGTCAGGTACTGGATCTTGATGTCGATGTCCGGCTTGACCGCCTCTGCGCCGGCGACGTAGCCGGCCTCGAACTTCTTGATGAGGTCGGTCTCGACACCTCCGACGAAGCCGATGATGTTGGACGTCGACTTCAGTGCGGCCGCGACACCGACGAGGAAGGACCCCTCGTGCTCGGCGAAGGTGAGCTGCTGGACGTTCGGCCCGGCGGAGTCGGCCGAGGCATCGTCGATGATCGCGAAGTTGACGTCCGGGTTGTTCTTGGCGACCTTGCCGACGGCCTGCGCGTAGGCGAAGCCCACGGCGACGATGTTGTCGTAGCCGGCGTCGATGAGCTGCTCGAGCCGCTCCTCTCGGGCGGACTCCGGCTCACCGGACGTGGCGGTGGCCTCCTGCCCCTCCGCGTTGAGCTCGGCCTTGGCCTTGTCGAGGCCGGCAGCCGCCGCGTCGTTGAAGGACTGGTCTCCTCGACCGCCCACGTCGTAGGCGAGTCCGACCATGATCTTCTCGCCGCCTGCTGCGCTCGTGCCGGTGCCTCCGGCACCGGGGGTCTCTTCTGGCGTGTCGCTGCCGCAGGCAGCGAGGCCGAGCGCGGCAGCAGCGACGACTGCTGCGATCTTGGTTGCGTGACGCAAGGGGTGCTCCTTCACTCGATGGGCCGACGACGACATCGGCCTCACGTGAACCGACTCTAGTCCTGAGAGCCCGCACGGACCGGGCCAGTGCGGTAAAACACATCGCAAGTGTTACCGATCCGCTACCCCGCCCGAGGCGCCTCTGCCGCGGCCGGCCGCGCCGCGAGATGGTGCGCGGCGGATGCGAGCACACAGCCCGCGAGAGTGCTTGCGCCGACGCCGATGGACCCTTCGTCGATGATGAGGTCTCCTCGGTGCAGGTCGTAGGTCACACCTCCGATGCGCCGCGTGCCGAGCCGGGCCATCGCACCGGGGACATGCGTGAGGTACCAGGCGAAGTCCTCACCGCCGAGCGACTGCGGCGTCGATGCGACCGTCGCCCCGGCGCCGACGACCGCCGCGGTGAGCGCCTCGATGCACGACGCGTCGTTGACGACCGGTGGCACACCCTTGGTGATGGTCACGTCGGCACTGACGCCGTAAGGGGCGACGACGGCGTGGACGATCTCGTCGAGCAGCTTCTCGACGCCGTCCCACGTCTCGACGTCGAGCATGCGCAGCGTGCCGGAGGCCTTGCCGGTGGCGGGGATGACGTTGTGCGCGCCGCCGCTGTGGATCGCACCCCAGACGAGCGCGGCCGCCGCGCGGGGATCCAGTCGCCGGGAGAGCGCCGCCGGCACGTCGGTGACGACTTTCGCGAGGGCATAGGTGAGGTCCTGGGTCAGGTGCGGTCGCGACGTGTGCCCCCCGCGGCCCGTCAGGGTCACCTCGACCTGGTCGGCCGCCGCCGTGATCGGGCCGACACGCAGGCCGACATGGCCGACGTCGAGGGCGGGGTCGCAGTGCAGCGCGAAGATCCGGTCGACACCGGTGAGGCCGTCCTGGGCGACGACGTCCTCCGCGCCACCGGGCATGAGCTCCTCGGCCGGCTGGAAGACGAGGCGGGCACCGACACCGTGGTCGCGCAAGCGGTCCTCGACGGCCTTGAGCGCCAACGCTGCTCCGACCAGTGCCGTCGTGTGCACGTCGTGGCCACATGCGTGGCTCACCCCGTCGGTGCGGGAAGCGAACTCGAGGTCGGTCTGCTCGCGGATCGGCAACGCGTCGAGGTCCGCCCGCAGGGCTACCCGCATGAGTGGCTCCGGCGCGCCGATGTCGGCAACCAGCCCGGTCCCCTGCAGACGGCGGACGGGGATCCCCGCGGCCTCGAGGCGCTCACCGACCTTTCGCGTCGTGCGCACCTCGGCACGTCCCAGCTCGGGATGCCGGTGCAGATCCCGCCGGAAGTCGATGAGCTCGTCCTCGTGCTCGGCCACGACACGGGAGATCTCGTCGAACGGCGGGGGCATGGTCACGAGTACGGGAGTCTACCGACAGGATGGACGGGTCCCCCGGGGCGTTTCGGGAAGGAGCCGCGTCACCGTGCCGAGCCTGCCCGACGTCGCGCGCGCCATCGACGGTGCGCTGCCCTTCGTCACCGTGTCGACGGAGCCGTCGGCCGCGACCACGTGGGTCGGCGACGTGATCGCCCACGCCGCGGCCGGCGCCGACCCCTTGGCCCCGTGGCGTCGCGCCCTCGTCGGGAGACAGCACTCCGAGCACAAGCCGCACGTGGCGGCTGCGTTCGTCCTCCAGTGGTGGTGCGACGTCGTCGCCACCCCGTTGGCGTATGCCGCTGAGCTGGGTCCCTGGGTCCTGCTTCCCTCGCCGATGGGGCTGGGTTTCGAGCTCGCCCCCGGGCTCCACCCGTCCCGGATCGTCCTGCTCCCGGGCGCGGTCGAGGTCGTCCCGAGGGAGCAGGCGGGAGCGGACGCCGGGACGTCCTCGGGGAGGAACTCGGGGACGGAGGCGTCGAGGAGCGCCGCGCTGGAAGCGAGCTCAGCGGCATACGACAGCCTCGTGGGTGGGGTCGCCCGGCACTTCGCCCCCGACGTGAAGATGAGCTCCCGACAACGGTGGGGGGTCGTGTCGGACCGGTGGGTCGCCGCAGTTCGCGCTGCCCGCGTCGCGGCCGGGAGACCGGTGGGGCCGGAGCAGCAACGCATCTCCTGCTGCTTCATCGTCGCGCTGCCCGGCATGAAGGCGTGTGCAGCCTGTCCTCGCCACGCGCCGTCCTAGGGTGGGCCCATGGACCGCGCGCCGTCTCCCGCTGCTCCGTTCGTCGTCCACGACGAGGTCCGCGAGGCGCTCGACGCGGGCCGCGGTGTCGTGGCCCTCGAGTCGACGATCCTCGCCCACGGCCTCCCCCACCCCGACAACCTCGAGATCGCCGCACGGATCGAGGACTCCGTGCGTCACGGCGGCTCGGTCCCCGCAACCATCGCCGTCCTCGACGGGGTGGTCCGCATCGGCCTCGGGCCCGCCGAGGTGGAACGGGTCTGCACCGACCCTGACGTCGCCAAGCTCTCGGTCCGCGACGTCGGCGTCGCCGCCGCACTGGGCCGCAGCGGCGCCACGACCGTCGCCTCGACGTCCGCCCTGGCCGACCTCGCGGGGATCCGGGTCTTCGCCACCGGCGGACTGGGCGGGGTGCACCGCGGTGCCGCCGAGACCTTCGACGTGTCCGCCGACCTGGGCGTCATCGCGTCGACACCCGTGCTCGTCGTCTGTGCCGGCGTCAAGTCCATCCTCGACGTCGCAGGGACGCTCGAGTACCTCGAGACGTTGTCGGTGCCGGTCGTCGGGTACCGCACCGACGCTTTCCCCGGCTTCTACCTCACCGACTCCGGCCACACCGTCCCGTGGCGGGTGGAGTCGCCCGAGGAGGCCGCGCGCATCGTCGTCATGCGTGACCGCCTCCCGACGGACCGCGCCGGCGTCGTCCTCGCCAACCCGCTGCCCCAGGAGCGCCAGCTCGACCCCGAGCTGCACGACCGGCTGCTGCGTGAGGGGCTCCTGCTCCAGCACCGCGATCGGGTGGCGGGCAAGGACGTGACCCCGCGGCTGCTCGAGTACTTCCACGAGCACTCGGGCGGCGAGTCCTTGCGGGCCAACGTCGAGCTCGTCCTGGCCAACGCCCTCCTCGCTGGAGAGGTGGCGGCCGAGCTCGCGCGGCAGGAAGCCTGACCGCCCTCGAACCGGGGTCCGCCTACCTCCGGCGTTGCTGACCCGGTGGTGCTGACCGGGCGGCGATGAGACACGCCGCCAGTGCTGTATTCGGCCGGCTCAGTCCGTCGTGGGGAGCCGGTAGTCCTGAAAGGCGCACGCTGCGAGCTCGGCGAGCGGTCCGCCCTCGGCCAGGTGCTCCGGCGCCCGCATCGCGACGAGGACGTTGACGAGCATGCCGTGCGCGATGAACACCCGAAGCTGGTCCTCGGTGCCGCCCGTGCGCTGGAGCAGCGCGAAGATCCGACCCATGCCCTCGCGCGCGGCCCGCCCGATCTCCTCCACCCCCGCCGACGTGAAGCCGTGCATCATGACGAGCAGGAAGTCGCGATCCTCCGCGAGCGCTCGGTAGGCCTGGCCCAGGCGAGTCCAGTCGTCGGGCTGGTCGGGGTCGAAGGGCTGAGCGTCGAGCTCGCGCTCGAAGGCGTCGATGATCCGCCCGGTCGCTCGGCGGAAGACCTCGACGAAGAGCTGCAGCTTGGTGCCGAACATCCGCACGACGTAGGGCTGGCTCACGTCCGCGAGGCGCGCCACCGTGTCCGTCGTCGTCGCGGCGTAGCCCTGCTCGGCGAAGGCGCGAGTCGCGGCCGCGAGGATGAGCTCTCGGCGAGCTTCTGCGGACATGCGGGTCGACGGGGTCGCTGACGTGGAAGCAGGAACCATGTTGACAGGTTATCAGTCGATTACTTATCGTCCCACCGTTAAGTAATCATTCGATGCCTACATGTGGAGACCTCATGAGCACGCTCACCAACGAGAGCCCCGGCAGCGCCCCCGCATCCGCCTCCCTCGACCCTCACTCCAGGGCCAGCCACAACGGGACCGAGGGCACGACCGACCCGCCGGGCCCGGGTCACCGCGACGCAGCGGGGCGTCGGCGTCCCACCGTCCCCCTCTGGCTCGCGATCGTCGCAACCTCCCTGCCGATGTTCCTCGCCACCCTCGACAACCTCGTCATGACGACGGCCCTCCCGGTCATCCAGCGCGACCTCGACGCGACGGTGGAGCAGCTCGCGTGGTTCCTCAACGCGTACACGCTGGCGTTCGCCGGGTTCATGCTGCCGGCCGCCACCCTCGGCGACCGACTCGGACGGCGCCGGACCATGCTCGCCGGGATCGCTGTCTTCACCCTCGCCTCCGTCGGCGCGGCTCTGAGCACGACCTCGGAGGCGCTCGTCGTCGCCCGTGCGGCCCAGGGCCTCGGGGCGGCGGCGATCATGCCCCTGTCCCTCGCCCTCCTCGCGGGCGCCGTGCCCGAACGGCTGCGCCCGGCCGCCATCGGGATCTGGGGCGGCGTCTCCGGACTCGGCGTCGCCGTCGGCCCGGTCGTCGGCGGGGCCATCGTCGAAGGGATCAGCTGGCAGGCCATCTTCTGGGTCAACGTGCCCGTCGCGGCCATCGCCGTCGGACTGCTCCTCGCGGCCGTCACGGAGTCACGCGGGGCCGCCAAGCCGCTCGACCTCGTCGGCACCTTCCTCATCGGAGGCGCGGTGCTCCTCGCGACCTGGGGCATCGTGCGCGGGAACGACGACGGCTGGACGTCGCCGGGTGTCATCGCATCCCTCGCGGGCGGAGTCGCCCTCCTCGTCGGCTACGTGCCCTGGGCAGCGCGTCGCACCCACGCCGTCCTGCCGCTGCGGCTCTTCCGCTCACGCAGCTTCTCGGCAGCCAACGCCGCGGCCCTGCTCTTCACGCTCGGCATGTTCGGCGCGGTCTTCCTGCTCTCCCAGTATCTCCAGATCGTCCAGGGCTACAGCCCTCTCGAGGCCGGCATCCGCACCCTTCCCTGGACCGCGGCCCCCATGGTCGTCGCGCCCCTCGCC
The DNA here is from genome assembly GCF_032907665.1 of Intrasporangium sp. Classification (GTDB taxonomy): domain Bacteria; phylum Actinomycetota; class Actinomycetes; order Actinomycetales; family Dermatophilaceae; genus Intrasporangium. The sequence continues at coordinate 2,964 of NZ_JAJJPG010000092.1, read as the reverse complement.
GGGCTGCTCGCTCCCCGGGTCGGCGTGCGGCCCCTGCTCGTCTCCGGCCTGACGCTGCAGACCGTCGCCCTCGTCTGGTTCGCCCGGGTCGCCGAGGCCGGGCTCGACTACGGCGCCTTCGTCACTCCCCTCGCGCTCGCCGGGATCGGCATGGGCCTGACCTTCGCGCCGGCCGCGACCGCCGTGCTCGACGGCCTCCCCCACGAGGACTTCGCCGTGGCGAGCTCGGCGAACTCGACCATCCGGGAGTTCGGAGTGAGCCTCGGGGTCGCCACCCTCACTGCGGTCTTCCTCGGGGCCGGCGGCCAGCTCACGCCGACGGGCTACGACGGGGCGGTCGGGCCTGCTCTGCTCACCGGCGCAGTCGCCGTCGGGGCCGCCGTGGTCGCGGCGCTGTTCCTGCCGGCCCGACGGCGGACCCCGGCGGCCGGCTGAGGGCGAGCCGACGGACTACCACCAAAGATTCCGCATCACCCGGACCATGCGGGCCACGGCCGGACCGGGCAACTCGTGGTAGTCCGTCGGCCCAGTGAACCCAGCCGGAGCGGGCCTCAGCGAGGGGCTGGGGGCCGGCTGAGCGGCATACGGCCTCTCAGAAGGTCTCGCGCGGCTGGTAGAGGCCCCAGACCTCGCGGAGCGCATGGGCGACCTCACCGCCGGTGGCCCGGGCCCTGAGGGCTTCCCGCATGGGATACAAGAGATTGTCGGTGCCCCGGGCCGCCTCCTGCAGCTCCCCGAGCGCCGCCTTGACGGCGTCGTTGTCGCGCTCCGCCCGCAGGGCCTCGAGGCGGGCCCGCTGGTCGGCCTCGATCTGCGGGTCCACGCGCAAGGGCTCGTAGTGCTCCTCCTGGTCGACCGTGAACCGGTTGACGCCGACGACGGTCCGCTCGCCGCTGTCGATCTCGAGCTGCACGCGGTAGGCGGAGCGCTCGATCTCGGACTTCTGGAAGCCCTGCTCGATCGCCGCGACCGCTCCCCCGCGGTCCTCGACCTGCTGGATGAGCGCGAGCGCCGCCTCCTCGATCTCGTCGGTCATCGACTCGACGACGTAGGAGCCGGCGAACGGGTCGACGGTCTTGGTCACGTCGGTCTCGAAGGCGATGACCTGCTGGGTGCGCAGGGCGAGGCGGGCGGCCTTCTCGGTCGGCAGGGCGATGGCCTCGTCGAAGGAGTTCGTGTGCAGGGACTGGGTGCCGCCGAGGACGGCGCCGAGGCCCTGGAGCGCGACGCGGACGAGGTTGACCTCGGGCTGCTGCGCGGTCAGCTGGACGCCCGCGGTCTGGGTGTGGAAGCGCAGCATCATCGACTTGGGGTTCGTGGCGCCGAACTGCTCCTTCATGATCTTGGCCCAGATCCGGCGGGCCGCGCGGAACTTCGCGACCTCCTCGAGCAGGGTCGTGCGCGCGACGAAGAAGAAGGACAGGCGCGGCGCGAAGTCGTCGACGTCGAGCCCGGCGGCCTGCGCGGCGCGGACGTACTCCATCGCGTTGGCCAGCGTGAAGGCGATCTCCTGCACGGGCGTCGCCCCGGCCTCGGCCATGTGGTAGCCGGAGATGGAGATCGTGTTCCAGCGCGGCAGCTCCTTGTGGCAGTACGCGAAGATGTCGGCGATGAGGCGCAGCGACTCGCGCGGCGGGTAGATGTACGTGCCGCGGGCGATGTACTCCTTGAGCACGTCGTTCTGGATCGTGCCGGTGAGCTGGTCGCCGGCGACACCCTGCTCCTCGGCGACGAGCTGGTAGAGCAGCAGCAGCGTCGAGCCGGGCGCGTTGATCGTCATCGACGTCGAGATCTTGTCGAGCGGCAGCCCGTTGAAGAGGGTGCGCATGTCCTCGATCGAGTCGATCGCGACGCCGACCTTGCCGACCTCGCCGTGCGCGATCGGCTCGTCGGAGTCGTAGCCCATCTGCGTCGGCAGGTCGAAGGCCACGGACAGGCCGCCGGTGCCGGCCTTGACGAGCTGGTGGTAGCGCTCGTTGGACTCCTTGGCGGTGCCGAAGCCGGCGTACTGCCGCATCGTCCACGGCTTGCCGGTGTACATCGTCGGGTAGACGCCCCGCGTGAACGGGTAGCTGCCCGGCGCGCCCAGCTTGGTCTGGGGGTCCCAGCCGCCCAGCGCCGACGCGTCGTAGACGGCCTTGATCGGCAGGTCGGACTCGGAGCGAGCTCCTGTGCTGTCAGCCATGCAGCCGAGCCTATCGGCGCTCACTGCACGCGACGCCGCTCCGGCAGCGAACGTAGTCGAGGTCACGCACGCGTCTCGCGCCTCGAAACCGCCATCCCGTATGCCGCTGGGCCGGCTCAGCGATCGAACCTCCTTGCCTGCCCCCACCGGGGGGTCCATCGTGAAGCCATGAGCGCCATCGAGGTCCGCGACCTGCGCAAGTCCTTCGGCCACACGGTCGCCCTCGACGGCCTGGACCTCACGGTCGAGCGCGGCGAGATCCACGGGTTCCTCGGGCCCAACGGCGCGGGCAAGTCGACGACGCTGCGGATCCTGCTCGGCCTCGTGCGGGCCGACGGCGGCAGCGCGACGGTCCTCGACGGTGACCCGTGGCACGACGCGGAGACGTTGCACCAGCGGCTGGCCTACGTGCCTGGCGATGTCGTGCTCTGGCCGAACCTGACCGGTGGCGAGGTCATCGACCTGCTCGGATCGCTCCGTGGCGGTCTCGACGAGCGCAAGCGCGCCGACCTGGTCGATCGCTTCCAGCTCGACCCGACGAAGAAGGGTCGCGCCTACTCCAAGGGCAACCGCCAGAAGGTCGCCCTCGTCGCGGCGCTCGCCTCCGACGTCGAGCTGCTGCTGCTCGACGAACCGAGCGCCGGGCTCGACCCGCTCATGGATGCGGAGTTCCGCCGGTGCGTGCGTGGCTTCTCCGCCGAGGGCGGCACCGTCCTGCTCTCGAGCCACATCCTCGGGGAGGTCGAGGCCCTGGGCGACCGCGTCAGCATCATCCGCGC
>NZ_JAJJPG010000091.1:8638-15351 GCF_032907665.1 Intrasporangium sp. | reverse complement strand
ACCGACCCGGCTCCCGCCGCAGGGCCAGCTACGCGGACAGGGTCCCCCGCACGAGGCTGTCACCGGAGTGCTCGGGCTCGTCGTCGAAGGGCTCGCGCGAGATGTCGACGGTGACGTAGCCCTGGTCGAGCAGGTCCTGGCTGATGGGGAAGGTGGCGGACTCGCCGCCGAGAACTCCGACCGAGATCATCCGCGTGCCGTCGGTGTTGATGAGCCACACCTCGAGGTAGCCGTCGCCGGGATCGAGGGTGGTCGTCGTGGCGATCCGCAGATCCACCCCCGAGTCGGTCCGGACGACTGCCGCCTCGCCGAGCCGTTCCCGGGTGTCGAGGGTGTCGAGCTGGACCTGCGCGACCGTGGCGGCGGGCGGGTCCGTCCCGTCCCAGAGCGCCCGGCCGGTGAGCAGGCCGACGGCGAGGCCCGCCGCGGCGAGCCCGGCCGCCCAGGGCCAGGCTTTCCGGGGCCGCCTGGCTCGGCGCTCGCCCAGGTCGGTCACGTCGGGAACGGAAGGGCCGGTGGAGCGGCCGGGACGCCCCTCGGGCGTGCCGACGCGGACGTCCGGGCGCTCGCCGGGGTGGTCATCGGATCGGATGGATTGGACCTCCGGCTGGACGCCTTCGGGGACGGCGATCGCTGCGAGGACCCGGTCCCACACCCGGGGTGGTGGGCTCTCCCAGGCCCCCGGGCTGGGGACGGCGGTTGCGCTGCTCGACACGAGCGCGGCGGTCCGGCGCAGGTCGGCCACGGTGCGTGCGCACTCGTCGCAGCTCTCGAGGTGGGTCCGGGCATCCGGCGCCGACTCGGTGCCGAGCGCCACGTCGACGAGGAGCCCTGGGTCAGGGTGCAACACGTTCCACCTCCTGAAGTCGTTGCCGCAGCTGGAGCAGCCCCCGCCTGATGTGGCTCTTGACCGTGCCCAGCGGCAGGTCGAGGGTGGCCGCGATGTCGTCGTGGGACCGGTCGTCGAGGAAGGCCATCCGGATGACGGCGGCCCGCGGATCGCCCATCCGCTCGAGCTCGTGGACGACGAGAAGGCGATCGGCCCAGTCGGTGTCGTCGGTGACCGAGGTGGTGGCGGCCGACTCGAGCGCCACGGCCTGCAGGTTGCGGCGGTTGCGGTATCGCTGCGTGCGCAGGTCTGCGATCCGGTGCTTGGTGATGCCCACGAGCCAGGCCTGGATGCTGCCCTGCTCTGGACGGAAGGTGTGCCGGCCGTTCCACGCCGAGACGAAGACCTGCTGTGTGACGTCCTCCGCGTCGGACGGGTCACCGAGCGAGCGCAGGGCGATCGTGTGGACGAGGCTGGACCACAGGCGGTAGATCTCGGCGAGCGCGTCGGTCTGGCCCGCGGCCAGCCTCAGGGCCAGCTCGCTGGTGTCGACGCCGGGCTCGTCGTGCACGAGCACACCATATCCAGCACCGATCATGATGGAGCGCGATCAGCGGAGCGGGGTGGCGACGACGACGAGGTTCTTCTCGTAGCTGCCGGTGCGGGAGTCGAAGCGGCCGCTGCAGGTGACGACGTGCAGCCGGGCCGGGCCGGTCCTGGTGAAGATGGCCGGCAGATCGAGCGCCTCCTTCCTCAGCCGGGTCACCTGGGTGACCCGGTACCGCCGCGCAGAGCCCCCGGAGGAGCTCCCTGAGCGGACCGTGAGGATGTCGCCAGGCGACAGCCGGTCGAGGTCGGCGGCCGGACCGGTGCCGAAGTCCGGCATGTCCCGGTGGGCGGCGAGCACGGTCGCCCCCTCCCGCTCGCCCGGACGGGGGCCGTACTCGTACCACCCCATGATGGCCGGACTCTCCGGCAGAGCCATCTGCCCGTCCTCGGCGACGCCCACTCCCCGCACCGGCATCGAGATCCCCAGTTCGGCGATCTCGAAGCGGGTCGGCGCCGGGAGCGTGCTCGCCGCAGCCGCGGCGGGCCGTGCGTCGCGCGCGGTCACCATCGGCGGGGGTCTGCCTGCTGGTGAGGTGCCTGGCGAGGGAGCGGGAGTCGTCGTCCGCGGTCGCGCCGTGCCCGGTGCCTGCCCGGATGGCAGGACGGGTGCCGAGACGCTGGGGGCCTCGGTCGCCCCGTGTCCGTCCGTGGCCAGCGGCCACTCCGGGCCACCTGACTGGGTGACCAGGGTGACGGTGGCGCCCGCGAGGAGGGCGGCGGCCGCGGCGGCCACCACCCTCGCTCGCGAGCGGGACACGGTCATGTCAGACGGGGGACGAGTCGGGCTGAGGTCGTCAGGCGCGCGACGTGGCCCGACGGCGGGCCGTCAGGACGAGGCCGCCGGCCAGGGCGGCGGAGCCCGCGATGAGCGCGACCCGGCTGGCGTCGTTGGTGCCCGTGCCGCCGCCGGCAGGGACGCCCTTCGGCGCCGAGTGCAGACCGGTCACGGTCTGCACGGCGAGGTCGAGGTCGTTGTTCGCGGCGCTGCCCCAGGCGTAGACGATGGTGTTCGTCCCCTCCTTGAGGGTGACGTCGGCCGGGCCGATCGCGACGGTGTCCGTGCCGGCGAGCACGACGTCGGCCGAGATCGTGCCGGCCGCGAGGTCGGCCTTCACCTCGTTGGGGTTGGTCAGGCCCTCGAAGGCTACGTCACCGTTGGCGCGCACGTCGACCGCGGGAGCGGCCGCCGTGTGGCGGACGGTGAGTCGGGCCTGCCCGGCGTCGAGGGCGGACACGTCGTTGACGAACGGGGTGAGGACGGGGTTGCCCGAGCCGTCGAGGTGCGCGACGACGGTGATGTTGGCGCCTGCCGGGACCGTGACGTCGTTCGCCTCGATCACCGCGTCGCCGTCGGCTCCGGCACCAGCGGCCGTCACCTTGAGGTCGTACTCGCCGGCCGGGAGCTGGACCGGGTCGGTCAGGGTGCCGGGCTCGAAGTCGGTGAGGAGGGAGTCGCCGTTGGCGTAGACGTCGACGGTGGCCCCCGGCACGCCGTGCAGGATCGAGACGGTGGCCTCGTCCGCGGCGAAGGCGGGCAGGGCGAAGGCCGCCGGGGCGAGCGCGAGGGTGAGGACGGCGGAGGTGCGCAGGATCTTCATGAGGGTGTCCTTCCGGGACGGTGCGGTTGGGGTGGTCCTGTCGAACCGGACGGCCCTCGTGGCCGTCCTTGCCCCTACTTCCGCCGAAGCCCCAAGATTGGATGCACCTTGGACAAAGATTGTTCAAACTTTCCCTCCCAGCCGTATGCCGCTGGGCTCGCAGCGCGCCTGGCGCCCCTGGCGGGGTGGCGGGCGAGCATGCGGCGTGCCCGACGCCGGGCGTCCGCCACGTCCAGGGCGTCAGCTGGTCCCCAACCGGGGGAAGGGTTCGAGTGAGAAGACGACCTCGACCGGCACCTCGAAGTACGCGGCGACACGCAGGGCCAGGTGCAGGGAGGGACTGTACTCGCCACGCTCGAGGTAGCCCACCGTCTGGTAGTGCACGCCCAGGGCCTCCGCCAGCGCGCGTCGGGAGACACCCCGCTCTGCGCGCAGCATGGCGATCCGGTTGTGCACGGCGTCCGTCGATGCTGCCATCGGCTCAGTAGCCCCTGGAGAGCACTCGCTCACGTGCCGCGGCCACGGTGCGCCCGGACTGTCGTCGGGCCATCCGGCGCAGCACGACCGGAGCGACGAGCAGCCCCACGACCGCCCACGCCACGAGCACCACGACGGTCAGTCCGATGCGCCACTCGCCGCCGAACTCGACCGCCGCGGCCTCAGGGGGCAGCAGCACCGCGCGGACAGCGTGCCCGATCCAGTAGAGCGGCGTCGCGTGGGCGAGCCACTGCAGGACCGCGGGCAGTGCCGTCACCGGGTAGAAGAGCCCTGAGAGGGCGGCGACGGCATACATCCCCATCATCGCCCAGGCCAGCCCGAGCATGCTGCGGAAGACCGATCCCAGGATCGCCCCCCACGGCAGCATCGCGGCCACGGCCAGCAGGAACACCACGGCGAGCAACGCCCACCTGCCCAGCTCGTCGGGCATGGTGCCAGGAAGGAGCACGGTCGCGCCCACGGCGGCCGGCACGACCGGCACCAGCGCGTCGACGGGCGCCACGATCAGCTTGGCGATGAGGTGGCCGGTCATCCCGTGGGGCACGGCCTTGGCCCGCAGGAGCGTGCCGTCCTCGCGCTCGGCCTGGAGCTCGCCGGCGACGCCCATGACGGCCGCGGCGACCACGCCGAAGGCGAGGAACCCGGTCAGGACGTAGCTCCCCGCCGCGACAGCGCCGTCGCCGAAGTCCACGTCGCGGAGGAACCACAGTGCGACGAGCAGGGCCGCGATCAGGGCGACGCTGCCGATTCCGCTCGCCGACGTGTACTTGCGCACCACGGTGGTGCGCGCTTGGCGCCAAGCGGCTGCCATGACGGAACGGGGGACGGACGTGCCCGTCATCGGGACTCCTCCTGGGTGACGGACGGACCGGGAGCGAGTGCCTGGAGGTCGCCGAGCTGCCCGCCGGACTCCGCCCGGCGCACGATGTCGAGATACACGTCCTCCAGGGAGGCAGCCCGCACCTCGACGACCTGCACGTGGCCGGCCCGGGTGGTCAGCATCTCGGTGAGGTAGCCCGTGGGGTCGGGTGACGCATGGACGGTGACCCGGCCAGTGTCCGTGTCGCGCAGCCGAACCTCGCTGGAGCGGGACAGCTGCACCCGCAGGGCGTCTGGTGTGCCGTCGGCGACGATCGTCCCGCCGGCGAGGATGAGCAGCCGGTCGGCCACCTTCTCGGCCTCGGCGAGGTCGTGGGTGGTGACGAGGATCGTGGTGTCGAGGTCGGCCAGGTCGGCGAGGAGGTCGTGGACGTCCCGGCGGCCGGCGGGGTCGAGGCCCGTGGTCGGCTCGTCGAGGAAGAGCAGCTCCGGACGACCGACGAGACCCACGGCCACGTCGAGCCGGCGACGTTGACCGCCGGAGAGCCGGTCGATGCGCTGAGTGCTGTGCCCGCCGAGCCCGACCCGCTCGAGCAGCTCGTCGGCCGGCCAGGGCCGCTGGACCCCGGGTGCGGCGTACGGGGCGTAGTAGGCCCCGATCACGTCGAGCAGGTCACGGACCTTCCAGGTGCCGTGGTCTCGCCAGCTCTGCAGGACGACGCCGACGCGGGAGCGCCAGTCCTCCGGTGCCGTCGCGGGATCGTGCCCGAGCACACGGACCTCCCCGCGCGAGGGCCGCCTGAAACCCTCGAAGATCTCGAGCGTGGTCGTCTTGCCCGCGCCGTTGGGACCCAGTAGCGCGACCACCTGCCCCCGCGGGATCTCGAGGTCGATGCCGTCGAGGACGACCCGGTCGCCGTAGGCCATGGTGAGGTCCCGGCAGCTGACGACTGCTGAGCTCGCAGCATCCATGCGCTGAAAGATAGCACTTCTACTATCTATTGCAGCAGAGTGGTGATGGACTTGTGACCTGCCGACGGCAGGAGGTCTGGTCGGCGGGAGGGCGGGATGATCCTTGCTGGCCGCCTACCGTCCGCGGGCCAGGTGCCGAGCGATCGCCTCGGCGGTGCGGTTCCCGGAGACGAGGGCGCCCTGGATCGAGGCGGTGTCCCGGTGGTCGCCACAGACGAAGAGCCCGTTGCCGAGGGAGACGTCGAGGCGGGCACGCAGTGGCGGCGGCATGGCTGGCAGGGCGACGTCGATCTGGTGACGGGCGACGACCTCCCACCGGCTCGTGTCGCAGCCGAGGATCTGGCCGACGTGCTGTCGGATGTCCTCCTCGGGCGCGTCCCCATCAGGCCGGTCGAGCAGGGTGGTGGCCTGGACGAGGTGGCGGCCCGGCGGTGCGTAGGTGGGCGCGGCATTGCTGACGACTGCCGTGTTCCACACCGGTCCCGGGCTGCCCGGGCGGCCGCCGTGACTCCCACGCCCGTCAACGGCGAGCAGGGCCTGCCCGGTCGGTGCCTCCGGTGCGTCGAACCACCACGTCACCAGGCCTTTGACCGGGGGAGGAGGGATCGGTGTCAGCGCCCCCGCGGTGACGGGGTCGGTCGCGACGACGGCGACGCGGGCCTGCCGCTCCCCGGCCCCGGAGCGAACGGTGACGCGGCCGGACCCGGCTCCCGACGAGCCGGGCGCCTCGACCGCGACGACGCGCTCGCCGAATCGGATGCGGTCGCCGAGCGGACCGGCCAGCTGACGGGGGAGGGCGCCCATGCCCGCCGCGGGGAGGCCCGGTCGGCCGAGGGCGAACATGCGCAGCAGCAGCTTGGTGAAGGTCGCCGACGTGGTCCCGTGGCTGTCGGCCAGCACTCCGGCGATGAAAGGCTCGAGCACCTGGTGCCTCAGCGGCCCTCGAACGCCGGCGGCGTCGAGCGAGCTGTGCAGCTCGGTGTCAGGCCCGCGCATCACCCCTCTGGGGTCGACGAGGACGCGCGCCGCCCATCGGGTGAGGGCAGCGAGCTCGCGCGGCCGAAGGAGACCGCTGCGAAGAGTGGCGGGCAGCAGGCCCGGCTCGCGAACCGGGTCGGCCACGGTGACGAGGTCGTCGTCGGTGCGCACGAGGACACCGGCACGGAAGGGCAGGACGTCGAGCGCGCCGACGTCGACCCAACGGCGCACGGCCGGGTAGGCGGGGTTGAGCACCTGGAAGCCCCGGTCGCACCGGAAGCCGTCGACGAGGTCGGTGCGGACCCGGCCGCCCACCTCGTCTCCCGCCTCGAGGACGAGCACGTCGTGACCGAGCTCGAGCAGGCGACTCGCACAGCGCAGGCCCGCCAGTCCGGCGCCGACGACGACGA
>NZ_JAJJPG010000091.1:0-8538 GCF_032907665.1 Intrasporangium sp. | reverse complement strand
TCGAGCAGGCGACTCGCACAGCGCAGGCCCGCCAGTCCGGCGCCGACGACGACGATCTCGGTGTCCTCGCCCGTCACCGCGTCCACGCTCCTCTCGCGCGGCCGCGGGAGCCCGCCGCGGCGAGAAGGACGATGACGGCCGCGACCGCCGCTGCGATCCCTGTCGCGGCTGAGCGGGGTTCGTCGGTGAAGCGACCGACGGTGATCCACGCCAGCCCCCAGGCCATGGCGAAGGCGACGGACCAGCGACCACCCAGGCTCCGAGCGAGGGTGACGCCGACGAGTGCCACGATCGTGAGGACGGCGACCGCGACGGCTGCGTTGCTTCCCACCCCGACGTCATTGCCCGAGTCGACGAGTGCGGCCGCGATGTTGGCGAACGTGGCGACGCTGACCCAGCCGAGGTACAGCCCGAAGGTGACGTCGACCGTGAGCCGTTCCCACCCGTCGGTCGCCCGCTCCCGGCCCAACCGGGAGACGAGGACGACGAGGACGACGAGAAGGGCCACGATGACGACGACACTGACCCAGATCCAGCCCTGCTGCGTCACGAGCAACCACACCGCGTTGAGCACCATCGAGGCCGCCGCCAGCCATCCGGTGGCCCGGGTCCGGGACCGGCCGGCGTTGCGGGGGACGAACTGCCACACCGTGTAGGCGAGCAGGCCGAGGTAGATCGGCGTCCAGATCGAGAAGGCCGGCCCCGCCGGAGCGATGAGCGTCGCGTCGTCGGACAGGGCACCACCTGCAGACTCCTCGACCCGCTGCCCGATGACTCCGATGCCGACCAGGGTGCCGACGAGGCAGAAGATCTCGGCGACGACGACCGCGAGCCGCCGCAGCCGATCGGCCCGCGTCAGGGAGTCCGGTTCACCGGTGGTCTCTGACGGTGCGGGGGGCCGCGGGCTGGGCGAGGTCATGCCAGCGGCGTACCCGCTGTGCGGGTCGCCAACCACACGCACACCACACTCTCGTGCACGATCCGCGCGTCCACCCACGTCGTCGCCGCTCGACGCGTGCAACGGGACGCCACGTCTGTTGACCCGGGGACTCTGGGCCCGAGTCGGGACCATCGTCCCTCGCCTCGCCCGGGGGCTTGGTCGACACTGGCAGGAGGTCATGCTGTTGACCGGGCGCGGATGGAGCGGCCTCGGGATGCGTGACGTGGGCAGGCATGAAGGAGGCTGTCGTGACCGTCTTCGCCAACCGGGTCGACGCCGGGGTCCAGCTGGCAACCAGGCTCGAGTCCTTCCGAGGGCAGGACGCCGTCGTGCTCGGGCTCCCGCGTGGAGGAGTGCCCGTCGCAGCGGAGGTCGCCACCGCACTCGACCTACCCCTCGACGTCATCGTTGTGCGCAAGCTCGGCGTCCCCTTCCAGCCTGAGCTGGCCATGGGAGCCATCGGCGAGGACGGTGTTCGGTTCCTCAACCGAGACCTCATCGACCGGGCTCGCATCACCGAGGCCGAGATCGAGGCCGTCGAACGCCGGGAGAGGGCAACACTCGACGAGCGCGTTTCGCGGTTCCGCCGTGGACAAGCACGGCTCGACCTGCACGGCAAGGTGGCCCTCGTCGTCGACGACGGGATCGCGACGGGCGCGACGGCCCGCGTCGCCTGCCGGGTGGCCCGGCACCTCGGGGCGGAGCGGGTCGTGCTTGCCGTTCCGGTCGCAGCCGCAGAGTCGGTTCGGGAGCTGTCGGCGGGTGACGAGGTCGATGAGGTGGTCTCGGTCTCGGCGCCCCCGGACTTCTACGCGGTGGGGGCGCACTACCGGGACTTCACCCCGACGACCGACGACGAAGTGGGCGTCCTGCTCGAGGCAGCCCGGCGCCGCGCACCGGCAGCCGTGGCGACCGGCGGGGACACTGACGCGGGGACGAGCGGGAATCCCGGCGCGGCCACGGACGAGGACGTCGTCATCCCGGCTGGGGCGGTGAGCATCGAGGGCCACCTCGACGTCCCCGCAGGAGCCGGAGGTGTCGTCGTCTTCGCCCACGGCAGCGGGAGCAGCCGCCACAGTCCACGCAACCGCTACGTGGCGCGCGTGCTCCAGCAGGCCGGGCTGGGCACCCTGCTCATCGACCTGCTCACGCCGGCGGAGGAGTGGGACCGGGCCAACGTCTTCGACATCGGGCTGCTGGCCGGACGGCTCGTCGCGGCGACGCGCTGGTTGGCGGGCCGTCCCGACACAGGGCCCTGCCGCTATGGCTACTTCGGTGCGAGCACCGGTGCCGGAGCAGCGTTGTGGGCGGCCGCCGAGCCGGACTCGCAGGTCGCCGCCGTGGTCTCCCGCGGCGGACGACCGGACCTGGCGGCGCCACGGCTGGGTTTGGTCCGGGTTCCGACGCTGCTCATCGTCGGCAGCGACGACGACGTCGTCATCGACCTCAACCGTCAGGCCCAGGCCCAGCTGACCCAGTGCGAGACCCGGCTCGTCCTCGTCGCGGGGGCGACGCACCTCTTCGAGGAGCCCGGGACGTTGGCCGAGGCGGCCGGCCAGGCGCGGGACTGGTTCGTCCGGCACCTGCTCACCGGTGGCGGCGGCTCCTGACCGCACCGCGTCCGCCCGGGCGAGGTCGGCGCGCGCCCAAGAGCGGGAGCAGCGCCCCGAGACCCGACGTCGGGAGCGCGCTCAGCGGCATACGGGCACGGTTGAATGGGAGTTGACCCTCACGTGACGTGAGGGCGCATCCTCGATGGCATGACCACCACGGACCGAAGGCAGCGTGCGATGACCACGTGGACGGTGGGGCAGGTGGCCGACCTCTTCGGTGTGTCGGTCCGGACCCTGCACCACTACGACGAGATCGGCCTGCTCACGCCGAGTGAACGCTCCCGGGCGGGCTACCGGCTCTACACCGACGCGGACCTCACGCGGCTGCAGCAGGTCGTCGTCTATCGGCGGCTCGAGCTGCCGCTCGACGAGATCGCAGCCCTGCTCGACGGCGGGGACGACGCGGTGACCCACCTGCTGCGTCAACGTGAGGCGGTCCTCACGCGGCTGGGCGAGCTGAGCGAGCTCGTCACAGCAATCGATCGAGCACTGGAGAGAGAGATGGGCGACCAGCCAGCCACGCCGGAGGAGCTGAAGGAGCTCTTCGGCGACGGCTTCACGGACGAGTACGAAGCCGAGGCCAGGGAGCGCTGGGGCGACACGGACGCCTGGACGCAGTCGGCCCGGCGGACCAGGCGCTACACCAAGGCGGACTGGCAGCAGATCAAGGACGAGCTGGAAGGCGTGACGACGGCGTTCGTCGCGGCCAAGCGTGCCGGGCTGCCGCCGCACTCTCCCGAGGCGATGGACGCCGCCGAGCAAGCGCGGGTGCAGATCCACGAGCGCTTCTACGACCTCACGCACGACGTCCACCGGGCGCTCGGGGACATGTACGTCGCCGATCCGCGGTTCACCAGGACGTACGAGGACGTCGAGGAGGGGCTGGCGCAGTATGTGAGGGACGCGATCCACGCGAACGCCGACCGGCACGCCGAGTGAGCATCGACCGAGCGCCAGCGAGGGAGGAGCGGAGCGAGGTCGCGTGATCCATCGACGCCGGGGGCGTGCGGGGGCAATACTGGCCCGGGGGTGAGGGCCATGGACGACCGACCGGACACCGGTATCGACTATCCGTACGACCTCGGCCGCTGGACGCGCGAGGTGACGGCGAGCTCCGACGCGGCTCGCGGGTGGGTCCAGCGCGGACTCGTGTGGGCCTACGCCTTCAACCACGAGGAGGCGGTCGCGTGCTACGAGCGGGCGCTCGCCCTCGACCCGGACTGCGTCCTCGCCCATTGGGGCATCGCTCACGCGCTCGCTCCCAACTACAACAAGCCGTGGGAGTTCTACGCGCCCGAGGAGGTCAAGGACACCGTCACGAGGGCGTATGCCGCTCAGCTCGCCGCGCGGCAGGGCGCAGCCAGTGCCACCCCCGTCGAGCGCGACCTCGCCGAGGCGATGGCCAGTCGGTTCCCGGAGAGGGAGGCGCCGGCGGAGCCGGACACCTGGGAGGCGGCCTATGCCGAGGCGATGGAGCGGGTGCACGAGCAGCACCCGAACGACCTCGACGTCGTCGCCCTCTATGCGGAGTCGCTGATGAACCTCACGGCGTGGCAGCTGTGGGACCAGCGAACCGGCGAGCCGGCGCCGGGGTCTCGAACAGTTCGCGCCAAGGAGGTCCTCGACCGGGCCCTGTCGACCCGCGAGGGCCGGGGGCACCCGGGCATCCTGCACCTCTACGTCCACCTCATGGAGATGTCACCCCGGCCCGAGGAGGCGTTGTGGGTCGGTGACCTGCTCCGCGACCTCGTCCCGGACGCAGGGCACCTGCGGCACATGCCGACCCACCTCGACGTGCTGTGCGGTGACTACCGCAGGGTCGTCGCCTCGAACCGGGCCGCAGTCCGCGCTGACGCGATGTTCCTCGCCGAGCGCGGTCCGATCAACTTCTACACGCTCTATCGCGCCCACAACCTGCACTTCCTCGTCTACGGGGCGATGTTCCTCGGGCAGGAGCAGACCGCGCGAGCCGCGGTGGCCGACCTCGAGGCCGCGATCCCGGAGGAGCTGCTCCGGGTCGAGGTGCCGCCCATGGCGGACTGGCTCGAGGGCTTCGTGCCGATGCGGGTCCACGTGCTCATCCGGTTCGGCCGGTGGGAAGAGCTCCTCGCCCTGCCACTGCCATCGGATCCGGAGCTGTATGCGACCACGACCGCGATGACGCGCTACGGACGGGGGATCGCGCTCGCCGCGACCGGGCGCGTCGACGAGGCGGAGGCGGAGCGAGCGCTCTTCCGTTCGGCCCTCGACAACGTGCCGCAGTCACGCATGCTGTTCAACAACACCTGCCGGGACATCCTCGAGGTGGCCTCCTCGATGCTCGACGGAGAGCTCGAGTACCGCCGTGGCCGGGTGGATGCGGCATTTGCCCACCTGCGCCGCTCGGTCGAGCTCGACGACGGTCTGCCCTACGACGAGCCTTGGGGCTGGATGCAGCCGGCCCGGCACGCGCTCGGGGCGCTCCTTCTCGAGCAGGGCCGCGTCGAGGAGGCCGAAGTCGTCTACCGGGCTGACCTGGGGCTCGACCCGACGCTGCCGCGGGCGTGCCAGCACCCCGGCAACGTCTGGTCGCTCCACGGCTACCACGAGTGCCTCGTGCGGCTCGGCAAGACCGAGGCGGCGGGCATCGTCGAGCAGCAGCTGCGCATCGCCAGCGCGCAGGCGGACGTGCCCATCCGGGCCTCGTGCCTGTGCCGACTCGAGACGACTTCGCAGGCGGCAGCGTTCCCGTCCCGTCCGGCCGGCGCCCCGTCTCTTCTTGGGGAGGGCTGACGGCGTCCCGTGGCGATGGCAGGGTGCCTCGAAGGATGAGACATGGCCGGGCACGCCGGCACCGGGCCGTAGCCTTGTTCCATGCGAGTCGGAGTCTTCGGAGCCACAGGTCAGGTCGGCGGTGTCATGCGCGCCCTCCTCGAGGAGCGTGACTTCCCGGTCGACGAGGTGCGGTACTTCGCGTCGGCGCGGTCTGCCGGCACGACGATCCCCTTCAAGGGAAGGGACATCGAGGTCGAGGACTCCGCGACGGCCGACTTCTCCGGCATCGACATCGCCCTCTTCAGCAACGGCGGCTCGGCCTCCCGTGAGCTCGCGCCCAAGGTCGCAGCGGCCGGCGCCACGGTCATCGACAACTCGAGCGCGTGGCGCAAGGACCCGGAGGTCCCACTCGTCGTCTCCGAGGTCAACGCCGACGACCTCGACACGATCCCCAAGGGGATCGTGGCCAACCCCAACTGCACGACGATGGCCGCGATGCCGGTGCTCAAGCCCCTTCACGACAAGGCGGGCCTCGTCCGGCTCACCGTCGCGAGCTACCAGGCGGTGAGCGGCTCCGGCGGCAAGGGCGTGCAGGAGCTCGACCGCCAGCTCCGTGGCGCCTACGAGGCCGGTGACCCGACGCGCCTCGCGCTCGACGGTCGCGCCGTCGAGGTGCCCGAGGCCCAGCTCTATGCCGTGCCGGTGGCCTTCAACGTCGTGCCCCTCGCGGGCTCGATCGTCGACGACGGCTCCCTCGAGACCGACGAGGAGCAGAAGCTGCGCAACGAGTCGCGCAAGATCCTCCACGCGCCCGAGCTTCGGGTGAGTGGCACCTGTGTGCGCGTGCCGGTCTTCTCCGGCCACAGCCTCGCGATCCACGCGGAGTTCGCCGAGGACATCAGTCCGGACGAGGCGCTCGACCTGCTCAAGAACGCCCCGGGCGTCGTCGTCACCGACGTGCCCAACCCGCTCGAGGCTGCGGGCCGGGACGAGGTCTTCGTCGGCCGGGTCCGGGTCGACCAGGCGGCACCGGAGGGCAAGGGCCTCGTGCTCTTCGTCGTCGGCGACAACCTGCGCAAGGGTGCTGCTCTCAACGCGGTCCAGATCGCCGAGGAGCTGCTCAAGCGCCGCTGACCCCGCAACACGCCCGGCAGTTGGCAACTCCACCCGGAAATATCAGGGGTGAGTTGCGCACTGCCGGGCGTGTTGCCGTATCAGCTTCGCGGCGAGGGGCGAGGGGCCGGGGCAGGCTCAGCGGTTGAGGTCTCGGGGGACCCGCAGCTGGAGCGTCATCGCCTCGAGCGCGAGCAGGGGGGCGACGTTGGCGTTGATCCGGTCACGCGCCTCGCTGATGGCGTCGAGGGCGCCGAGCAGCTGCTCGGACGTGAAGACGGTCGCGAGGCCGCGGACCCGGTCCATCGCATCGGGGTTGACGAGGTCGACCTGGGATCCGAGACGGAGCACGAGCGCGTCGCGGTAGACGGACATGAGGTCGATGAGGGAGCGGTCGATCATGTCGCGCGCATGCCGGGTCGCGCGCGTCTTCTGCTCCTTCTCGAGCGCGGCGAGCTGGGAACGGATGTGGGGCGGCTGGGTGCGTGCCGTCGGGTCGGCCCCGAGGGTCTCGAGCAGGCGTGCCCGCTCGGCGGCGTCGCGCTCGGCGGTGCTCGCGGACGACTCCTCGTCGGCGATCTGCGCGAGGTCGGCGGCCGCGTCGATCGCGTCGCCGACATGGACGATCTTCGTCGCCATCGCGATGACGTCTCGTCGCCGGATGCGGGCGCCTTCGTCGCGGGCGAGGCGACGGGCCAGCCCGATGTGGGACTGGGCAGCGCGGGCCGCGTGCAGCGCCATCGGCGCGTCGACCCCGTCTCTCCGCTCCAGCAGCTCTGCGACGGCGTGCACCGGCGGGGTGCGCAGGCGGACGTGGCGCGAGCGCGAGCGGATGGTGATGATGACGTCCTCGAGGCTGGGCGCGCAGAGCATCCAGACCGTGCGGGGCGTCGGCTCCTCGAGGGCCTTGAGGAGGGCGTCGGCGGCGCGCTCGGTGAGGCGGTCGGCGTCCTCGATGATGATGACGCGCCAGCGGCCGACCGAGGGACGGAGGGCGGACTCCTGGACGAGGTCGCGGGTGTCGCGGACCTGGATCGACAGGCCCTCGGTCGCGACGACCTTGACGTCGGCGTGGGACCCGTCGAGCGCGGTCCGACACTCGCGGCACTCGCCGCAGCCTCCTTCGGGGCACTGCAAGGCCGCGGCGAAGGCTCGGGCGGCGTTGGACCGGCCGGAACCCGGCGGGCCGGTGAACAGCCACGCATGCGTCATGGCGTCCTCGACGCGGACCGCCCGCGAGAGGACCTCGACCGTGGGGTCCTGGCCGACGAGGTCGCGCCAGACGCTCATGGCCGGCCTGCCAGCACGTCGGCCAGCCGACTCATGACCCGGTCGTGGATCTCCTCCGGCGGTAGGGCGGCGTCGACGACGACGTAGCGGTCCGGCTCCCGCGCGGCCAGGTCGAGGAACCCCTGACGCACCGCGGCGTGGAAGGCGTCGGCCTCCGACTCCAGCCGGTCGTGCACGTCGCCGCGCCGGGCCCGCCCGACCTCGGGGGCGACGTCGAGCAGGACCGTCAGGTCGGGGAAGAGCCCGCCGACGGCCCAGTGCTGCAGCTGCCGGATCTCGTCGGCGCCGAGGTCGCGTCCAGCGCCCTGGTAGGCGATGGAGCTGTCGGTGTAGCGGTCGATGACGACGACTCGCCCTCCTGCGAGGGCGGGGCGGATCAGCTCGTCGACGTGGTGGGCCTTGTCGGCGGCGAAGAGGAGGGCCTCGGCCCGGGGTGACACGTGGTCGCCGTGGAGGACGAGCTCGCGGATCCGTGCCCCGAGCGGCGTGCCGCCGGGCTGCCGGGTGACGAGCACGTCGCGGCCGGCGCGCTCCAGCGCCTCGGCGAGCAGGCGCACCTGCGTCGACTTGCCGGCTCCGTCCCCACCCTCGAAGCACACGAACAGCCCCGGTGCCGTGCTCATCGGAGCCGCGCTCAGCTGCGGTGGCGCATCAGGGGTCCGGGTCACGAAGCGAGCCTATGCGACCCGGCCGACACCCGGACGGGGAGCATCCGGGTGTCGGCGGGGGCCGGGCGTGTGCGTTCGGGGCCACTCGACGGGGGCGGCAGGCGGCGGGCGTGTGCGTTCGGGGCCACTCGACGGGGCGGGAGGGTGCGGGCGTGGCGTT
>NZ_JAJJPG010000090.1:0-15795 GCF_032907665.1 Intrasporangium sp. | reverse complement strand
GCGGCGGCCTACATCAAGGACCACGTGACCAAGCCGGTCGTCGGCTACGTCGCGGGCTTCACCGCCCCCGAGGGCAAGACGATGGGCCACGCCGGCGCCATCGTCTCCGGCTCGTCCGGCACCGCCCAGGCGAAGAAGGAGGCCCTCGAGGCCGCCGGGGTCAAGGTCGGCAAGACGCCGTCCGAGACCGCCCGCCTCATGCGCGAGGTCATGGAGAACCTCGCGAAGTAGGCTTCCGCATTCGTCGGAGGCGGCCATCCTGTGTGGGGTGGCCGCCTTTCGCGTCGCCGCCGTCGTATGCCGCTGAGCTCGCAGCCGCATGGCCGTGGCGTCCCAGCCCTCCCGCCCTCCCCCCGCAACACACCGTCCACACTGCAACGCACCGGCTCCTGATCCCGGGGTGTTGCAAGGTAATCGGTGTGGCGGCGTCGGCGTGGGGGCTCGCCCTGACCGCATCTGATGGTGACCATGGAGGCAACCACCCGAGCCGCCATCATGGAGTGAGTCCGCTGCCCAACCCGCCTCCCGCCCCCGCGCGCGCCCGGTCGGCAGCGATCCGTACCGGCGCGCTCGCCGCTCTCGGCACGTGGGCCATCGTCGTCCTGCCATCCCTGGTCGGCTGGCTCGCCGCGCCGGAGGGGAGCCTCGGCTGGTTCTCGGCGGTGCAGGTGGGCACCGCCCTGTGGTTCCTCGGCCACGGCCAGTCCATCGGCGGCAGCGGCGTGAGCATCTCGCTCACCCCCATCGCGCTGTTCCTCGTCTTCGCCTATGTCAGCGTCCGGTGGGGCCGCCGTCTCGTCACCACGGAGCGTGCTGCGGCGTCGCGGGCCGAGTGGAGCCGCGTCGCCAGGCTGGGCGTCGTCCCGGGGTTCCTCGTCGGCTACGTCGGGGCGGCTGCGGTCCTCTCGCTCCTCACCTTGGGTGGGCCGGTCGCTCCGGGGGTGGCGGCGGTGCCGGGCACGGCGCTGGTCCCCATCGTGGCCCTCGGCTACCTGCTCCTCAGGCCGGACGAGCCCGACGCGCCGGGCTTCGTCCGCGCCGGCTTTCTCCGCGGCCCATCCTGGCTGCCGTCTGCGTGGCGGGTCGGCTGGCGGGGGGTGGCCCTGCTCGTCGCGGTGGGGCTCGCCGTCGTCTTCTTCCGGATCGCCATGAGCGCAGACGAGGTGGGGCGGATCCACGACGACTACGGCTTGGACGTCGCCGCCGGTGCGATCGTCGTCCTCGCCCAGCTGATGCTGCTGGCCAACGCCGCGACGTGGGCCGTTGCGTTTCTCGCGGGCCCTGGCTTCTCCATCGCCGCCGGTTCGCTCATCTCCCCGGCGGCTGCCCAACCCGGGCTCATGCCGCTGGTGCCGATGCTCGGGGCGCTGCCCGCGGAGGCCGACTACCCCACGGCGATGTATGCCGTCGTCCTCCTGCCGGTCCTCTGCGGCGTGGTCATCGGCCGGTGGGTCGACCGTGAGCTCGAGTTCTTCGGCAACCTGCGCGCCCGGCTGGCTGCGACCACGATCGCGGTCCTGATCGCCGTGTCCGGGATCGGTCTGCTCACCTGGCTCGGCAACGGTGCGATCGGCGTGGAGCGCCTCTCCTCGGTCGGACCTTTCGTGCCACCTGTGGTCGGTGCCCTGCTGCTCGAGGTCGGCACCGGAGCGCTGACCTGGGCGGGCTGGCGCGCGTGGCGAGAGCGCGTAGGCAACGGCGCCATCGAGGCCGGGGACGAGGGTGCCCTCGATACTGCGGACAGCACCTACGAGCACTCGTGAATGAGCACTCGGGCCGGCCCTCGGGAGCGAGCTCAACCCGGGGCCGGCACGTACTGCCCATCGACGAGACTCCAGCTCAACACCTGCTCAACACCTGCTCGGCACCTGCTCAGCACTCGACGAGGCCCCGGCCCGGCGGCATACGCCCTACTCGAGCAGGAAGCGCGTCCCCAGCGGGCTCTCGTTCCTCAGCTCCTCGCACGCCCCCCGAGCCTGCTGGGTCTGCGCGGACTCCAGGCACTCCTCGTAGGCGCGAACGGACTCGTAGAACATCGCCTGCATCGCGAGCGAGGAGAGCAGGAGCGCGACGATGCCCAGCGTGATGGCGGGCCAGACTTTCTCGCGTCCGCGGCGCTCAGCAAGGAAACGCAGCAGGCGCACCGTGAGCACCGCCGCCAGGACGAAGGGGATCACCGCGACGAACCGCTTCGGCAGCGGCAGGTACATCGCGATGATGCCGAGGAGCACGAGCAGCGTCACCGGGAGGGTGCGCCGCGCCTTCTCGCGGGCGAAGGCGACATCGTGCTTCGGGTCTGGGGTGCTCACCCGTCCATCCTCACCCATGGGCCCGGACCGTCACCGGGTGGGTCGCTCGCTAGACTCCCCGCCGTGACGTCCGAGGCCCCCGCAGCCCGCCCTGAGGTCGAGATCGTCGTCCTCGTCTCCGGCTCGGGGACGCTGCTGCAGGCGCTCATCGACGCCGCCCGAGAGCCGGCCTACGGCGTGCGCATCGCTGCCGTCGGTGCCGACCGTCCGTGCCGCGGGCTCGAGCGGGCCGAGCAGGCGGGGATCACCACGTTCGTATGCCGCCCAGCCGACTACGCGACGCGCGCTGAGTGGGATGCCGCGCTGGCTGAGCGGATCCGCGGGGCGGGGCCGCGATTCGTCGTGTCGGCGGGTTTCATGCGGCTCCTCGGCGACCGGGTCCTGTCCGAGAACCTCGTCATCAACACGCATCCGGCACTGTTGCCGAGCTTTCCCGGCACCCATGGGGTCAGGGACGCCCTGGTCCACGGCGTCAAGGTGACGGGCACGACGTGCCACGTCGTCGACGCCGGGCTCGACTCGGGGCCGATCATCGAGCAGCGCGTCGTGCCCGTGCAGGACGGCGACACGGAGGAGTCCCTCCATGAGCGCATCAAGGTGCAGGAGCGGGCCATGCTCGTCGACGTCGTCCGCCGGCTCGCCCAGGAGGGCCTGGTCGTCGAGGGGCGCCGCGTCCGGTTCGGGACGTCCTGACGCCGGCTGCCGCGTGGGCCACCACCTTTCGGGCCCGGGCCCGAATATTGGTGGGCCAGGGCACCCTCACCCGACACGTTTCGGGCCGCGGCCCGATCGTTGGTGCCCGAGACCCGGGCCGGTCGCCAGCTTTCGCACCGGGCCGCGGCCGGCCGGTAGTCTGGCTCCACACGACTGGCGCAGGTGGGGAACCACCGGGGAGTGAACGTCGGGGCATCGACCGCCTGGGTGCTCCCGGAACCGAGGTCCACCGAGCGCAGGAGCCAGCAATGCCCGACGGTCGCCGCCCGATCACGCGTGCACTCATCTCCGTCTATGACAAGAGCGGTCTGGAGGAGCTCGCCCGGGCCCTCGACGCGGCCGGCGTGGCCATCGTGTCGACCGGCTCGACCGCCCGGACCATCGCGGACCTCGGGATCCCGGTCACCCCGGTCGAGGACCTCACCGGCTTCCCGGAGTGCCTCGAGGGGCGGGTCAAGACGCTGCACCCGAAGGTCCACGCCGGGATCCTCGCCGACACGCGCAAACCGGATCACCTGGAGCAGCTCGCAGACCTGGGCGTCGAGACGTTCGAGCTGGTCGTCGTCAACCTCTATCCCTTCCGGGAGACCGTCGCCTCAGGCGCGAGCGAGGACGAGTGCGTCGAGCAGATCGACATCGGCGGGCCCTCGATGGTGCGCGCCGCGGCCAAGAACCACCCCAGCGTCGCGATCGTGACGAACCCAGCGGCATACGGTCAGGTGGTCGAAGCGCTGGGAGCCGGCGGCTTCACGCTGGCCCAGCGCAAGCGGCTCGCCGCGGAGGCGTTCGTCCACACGGCGAGCTACGACAACGCGGTGGCGGGCTGGATGCAGGGCTACGCGGAGGCGGGCGACCGGGGCTTCCCCGCCTGGACGGGTGGTGACTTCAGCCTTGCCGCGACCCTGCGCTACGGCGAGAACCCGCACCAGCGGGCTGCGATCTACCGCAGCGGCGAGGCCGGCGTCGCGGCCGCGGAGCAGCTGCACGGCAAGGAGATGTCCTACAACAACTACGTCGACACCGACGCCGCGGTGCGGGCCGCGCACGACCACGGCGACCAGCCGACCGTCGCGATCGTCAAGCACGCCAACCCGTGCGGGGTCGCCGTCGGCGCGACGATCGAGCAGGCCTATGCGCGCGCCCACGCCACCGACCCGGTGAGCGCCTTCGGCGGCATCATCGCAGCCAACCGGCCGGTCACGGTCGCCATGGCCGACCAGGTCAAGGACGTGTTCACCGAGGTCATCGTCGCGCCGGACTTCGAGGACGAGGCGCTCTCGATTCTCAAGGGCAAGAAGAACATCCGCATCCTGCGGCTCCCCGCCGACGCTGCGACGCACACCGCAACGTTGGAGACCCGGCCGATCTCCGGGGGCCTGCTCATGCAGAGCGTCGACCGGATCGACGCCGTCGTGCACGATGACGCGGGCTCGGTCACCGGCGGCGACGACGCGAGGTCCTGGCGGCTCGTCTCGGGCGAGGCGGCCGACGAGGGGACGGTCACCGACCTCCAGTTCGCGTGGCGCGCGGTCCGCGCCGTCAAGTCCAACGCGATCCTGCTCGCCGCCGACGGTGCGGCCGTCGGAATCGGCATGGGCCAGGTCAACCGGGTCGACTCGTGCTACCTCGCCGTGCGACGTGCGGGGCAGGAGCGGGCCCGGGGATCGGTGGCTGCGTCGGATGCGTTCTTCCCGTTCGCCGACGGGCTGCAGATCCTCCTCGACGCCGGCGTCCGGGCGGTCGTCGCCCCCGGTGGCTCGGTGCGGGATGCCGAGGTCATCGAGGCGGCCCGGGCCGCGGGGGTGACAATGTACTTCACCGGGACCCGGCACTTCGCCCACTGAGATCCGACCGCCTCGCAACACACCGTTCACCTTGCACCACACCGGGAACCGACTCCGGTGCGTTGCAAGGTGAACGGTGTGTTGCGGTGTCGGTCAGTGGCTCCAGTGGTAGCCCGTTGGCTCGCCCTCGCCGAGGTCGACGATCGCCGCCACCGGGCCGCCGCCGTCAGGACCCTGGTGCGCGGCCGACACCGAGACGAAGACGGCCGGGTCGCCCGTCACCGCAGCGGTCACGCCGCCGACGGCCGACTTGATCTGGCGGTGCCAGTGGACGTCGGAGTCGTCGAGCATCGCGTTGCGCCGTCCGTGGACGGTGCCGTCCTGGCTCACCTCGCACTTGAGGAAGACGTTGACGAGACGGCCCTGCAGGTCGGTCCAGTGCGGTCGCTCGGGCAGGTCGAGCCCGGCGTCCTTGATGGCGGCCCAGATGCCGTCCTGGTCGAGGGCGTCCCTCATGACGGAGTGGCCGATTCGGTATCGGCCGCCGATGCCGCGGGTGTTGCCGACGACGACGACCTGGGCCTGGTCGAGCTCGACGCCCGAGGAGCACGAGGCGACCGAGGAGTAGAGGTCGCGGTTGTGCATGACGTCAGCGTCCGTGGGCATCTCGATCTCGCCGAGGGCGACAGCGATGCCGAGGCCGGTCGTGCCGTTGGACAGGTCCATCGACTCGTGCGTGTGCTCGGTCCACACCTTCATGCCCCGCGACTTGGCGTCGCGGATCGTGTGGATCGTCAGCAGCGGCGTCTTCGTCTGGACGTAGTGGACGTCCTTGGGGTCGGTGATCCCGGCCCGCTCCATGGCCGTCTTCACGCCGGCCGCGACCTTCTCGATCATCGCCGTGTAGCCGATCTCCTCCGGCTTGATCGGCTCGCTCATCGCGAAGCCCACCGTGAGGCGCAGGTCGTCGCTCGGCTCCGCCTTGTCGGCCGGCACCGTGGCGAAGATCGTCGCGTGCGGGCTGATGACGCCGTCCGTGCCTCCCGACCACACGATGGGGATCTGCTTGACCTGCTCGGGAGGTGCGCCCTTCTCGACGAGCACCTCGCGGAAGGCCCGGTCGGCGATGATCCGCGTGTAGTCGTTGACGCCGCCGTTGCCCTCGGTCTTGCCGATGATGGCGATGACGCGGTCGGCCTCCATGACGCCGTCGTCGATGAGCTTGGCGAGCTCCGACGCGTCGGCGACGGAGTGGATCGGGACCTTGCGTACCTCGATGGCTTCTGGCACGTGAATCACCTTTCGAAATCGTCTGTCGGCGTTGGGTTCTCGATGACGGTGCCGGCGCCGTGGTCCACGGCGTCGGTGATCCGGTCAAGGGCGGTGATGATGCTGCGGCGACCACCGGCGCGCACGAAGCGCAGGGCCGCCTCGACCTTCGGGCCCATCGACCCGGAGGCGAAGTGCCCGGCTGCGGCGTACTCCTCGAGCTCGGCGGGAGTGACGTGCTCGAGTGGCCGCGCCTCCGGGGTCCCCCAGCCGACGACGGCGTGGCGGACGTCCGTGGCGATGACGAGCGCGTCGGCGTCGATGGCTCGCGCGAGCAGGGCCGCCGTGAGGTCCTTGTCGATGACCGCCTCGACACCGTGCACAGTCGCGGCATCCGACCGGACGACAGGGATGCCGCCGCCGCCGGCGGCCACGACGACGTAGCCCGCGCGCATGAGCGTCAGCAGGGTGTGCGCGTCGAGCACCTCGAGGGGCTCGGGGGAGGCGACGACGCGCCGCCAGCCCTTCTCGCCGCGGTCCTCCCAGACCTGGCCGAGCTCGATGAACGGCTCGGCCTCCTCCCTGGTGAGGTAGCGGCCGACCGGCTTGGTGGGCTTGGTGAAGCCCGGGTCGTCGGCGTCGACGAGCGTGCGCGTGACGATGGCCGCGACCGGTCGTTCGACTCCCCGGCGCGCGAGCGACGCCTCGAGCGCATCGAGCATGGTGAAGCCGATGGTGCCCTGGGTCTGTGCCCCGCACCAGTCGAGTGGGACGGGCGGGACGACATGGGCGGCGAGCTCGTTCTTGACGAGGATGTTGCCGACCTGGGGGCCGTTGCCGTGGGTGATGGCGACGTCGTGGCCGGCGGCGACGAGATCGGCGACGTGGGACATCGCGGTCCCGATCGCGCGCCGCTGCTCGTGCGGTGCGGCGCTGCCGTCGGGCCCGGTCATGGCGTTGCCGCCGAGTGCGACGAGCACCCTCATGCGACTCTCCTCGGTGTCATTGCGGCGAGCCTAGGGATCGCGCGGGGCCGTGCGCGTTGGCAGGTCCTGCCCAACGCGGGATCTCCGGTTGTCAGTTGTGCGTATGCCGCTGATCCCCTTCCGCCATCCGCGCCGTCCCGCCGATGACGTGGGTCTGCACGCGGCGGAGGGCACGGGCGATCGTGCGCAGCTCGTCATCGGTGAGGCCGGCGGCGAAGCGCTTCTCGATCTGCGTGACGTAGTGCGGCGCGCTCGTCTCGAAGCGCCTCCTGCCTTCGGGGGTGATGACGGCGTAGGAGGAGCGGGCGTCCTCCGGATTGGGTTCCTTGCTGACGAGCCCGGCCCGGACCAGCTCGTCGACGACTCGACTGATCCTCGTGCGGCTGAGGACTGCTCGCTCAGCCAGGGCTGACATCCGCAGCCGCCCCTCCTGCACCGTGGCGAGCTCGAGCAGGACGTCGTACCAGCCGAGGGGGAGCCCGGAGTGCGACCGCATCGACCGGTCGAGCTCGGGGACGAGGGCCGCATGGACCTGCAGCAGCGCGCCCCACGCGTCTGCGGCGAGGTGGCGGCGAGATCGGGTGGCCATGAGGCGAGGTTATCGGCTTGTTCTGGTGCGCACGCACGTTTATAGTTACGTGCGCACGCACCTATCTTCATTTTCGTTCTCAGGAGTTGTCATGACCCGTCTGCTGCACCTCTCCGCCTCACCGCGCGGGCAGGCCTCGGAATCTCTCGCCCTCGCCGACGCCTACCTCGCCGAGGTGATCCACCGACCCGACCTCGAGATCGACCACTGGGACCTGTGGGACGGCTCTCTGCCGGACTTCGGGCCCGAGGCGACTGGCGCGAAGATGAGCGTCTTCGCCGGACAGGAGCCCTCGGGGGCCCAGGCTGCGGCATGGGAGCGGGCCCTGGCTGCCTTCCGCCGGTTCGACTCTGCCGATGCCTACCTGCTGTCCGTGCCGATGTGGAACGGCGGCGTGCCCTACGTCCTCAAGCAGTTCATCGACGTCGTGAGCCAGCCGGGATACGTCTTCGGCTTCGACGCTGAAGCCGGGTACTCGGGGCTGCTCACCGGCAAGAAGGCGGTGCTCGTGCTCACGAGCGCTGTCTACGGCGCGGGCCGACCGGAGGCGTTCGGCATCGACTTCCAGCGGCCCTACCTCGAGTGGTGGCTCGGCTGGGCCGGCATCGAGGACGTGACGACGATCGAGTTCCGACCGGACCTGGCCACCGACCGGGCGGACGAGCTCCGAGCCGCAGCCCTCGAGCAGGTGCGCGACGCCGCCCTCAAGCTCTGACCGACGGGACGACCTGCACAGCCGTCGCGGGTGGCCCGAGGCCCGTCAATGGGCAGTTCCGGTCAGAGGTGGCGATAGCGCGCGAGACGGGCCTCGAGGCGTGCCGCCGGGTCCTCTCGTGCGAGAGTCACCAGCTCGTGCTGGATGGCCTGGCTCATCCGCTGGCAGAAGGCCTCCGGCTCGTCGGCCGCATCGGGATGCTCCGCGACGATGCGGTCGATGATGCCGTCGGCGAGCAGGTCGAGCGACCGGACCCGCTGGCTTGCCGCGAGCTCAGGAGCGCGACTCGTGTCCCGGTGGAGGATCGCCGAGGCGCCCTCGGGGGGCAGGGGAGAGAGCCACGAGTGCTGTGCACAGATGACGCGGTCGGCCGGCAGGAGCGCGAGCGCCCCACCACCTGTCCCCTGTCCGAGCAGGACGCACAGGGTCGGGGCGTCGAGGGTGACGAGGTCGGACAGGCTTCGAGCGATCTCACCGGCGAGGCCGCCCTCCTCCGCCTCCTTCGACAGCGCCGCACCGGCCGTGTCGATGATGCTGACGAGGGGCAGGTTGAGCTCCCTGGCCAGACCCATCCCGCGGCGGGCAACGCGAAGACCCTTGGGGGACAGTGGCTCTTCCAGGGTCTGGCCGCGGCGGTCCTGACCGAGGACGACGCACGGCGCCCCACCGAAGCGGGCGAGGGCCATGAGCAGCCCGGGGTCGTGCTCGCCGGAGCCGGTCCCGTGGAGCGGCAGCACGTCGGTGGCGCCGAGCTTGAGCAGAGCGCGCACACCCGGGCGGTCCTCCCGTCGTGACCGCTCGATCGACTCCCAGGCCGGGATGTCCTCGAGCGGCTCCTTGACGACGGCCGGGACCTCCGGCAGGTCCTCGCGCGGGCCCATGAGCACGTTGAGTGCGCGGTCTGCGGTCTCGGCGAGCGCCTCCACCGGCAGGACCGCGTCGATGAGGCCGTGCTCGAAGAGGTTCTCGGCGGTCTGGACCCCCTCGGGGAAGGGACGGCCGTAGAGCGCCTCGTAGACGCGGGGCCCGAGGAACCCGATCATCGCGCCCGGCTCGGCGACGGTGACCTGCCCGAGCGAACCCCACGAGGCGAAGACCCCGCCCGTCGTCGGGTGCCGCAGGTAGACGAGGTAGGGGAGCCGGGCGGCCTTGAAGCGCGCACAGGCTGCGCTGATCTTCACCATGGCGACGAAGGCCGGGGTCCCCTCCTGCATCCGTGTGCCGCCCGAGCTCGGGGCGGCGAACATCGGCAGCTCCTCGCGTTCGGCCCGCTCGAAGGCGGCCACGATCCGCTCGGCCGCGACCTCCCCGATCGAGCCCGCGAGGAAGCGGAACTCACCCGCGATGAGGGCCACGCGGCGCCCCCGGATCCGGCCCTCGCCCGTGATGATGGCCTCGTCGGACCCGCTGTGCTCGCGAGCGGCAGCCAGCTCAGCGGCATACGGGCTGCCCTCGACCGCGGGCTGCGCGGGCGCACTGTCCCAGCCGACCCACGAACCCTCGTCGAGAACTGTCTCCAGCAGCTCGCGTCCGCCGAGCCGACGCGCCCGCTCAGCCATGACCGTCCTCCTCGTCGAGCCACGCCCGCACCGCGTCGTTGTGCTCGCCCAGCAGGGGCGGGTGCAGGTGCTGCGTGCGCCCGCCGGCGAAGGCATTGTCGTCGAAGCGGATCGGCGGTCCGGGGATGCTGATGTCGCCGAGCACCGGGTGCTGCACATCGAGGACGAGACCCTGGGACCTCGTCTGCTCCCAGTCGTAGACGTGGTCGAGCGTCCGCACCTGCCCCGCCGGGACGCCGACCTCGGCGAGCCGCTCGACGAGCTCGTCCAGACCATAGGGAGCGAACGCCTCGTCGATGAGCTCGATGAGGCGGTCCCTGTTGGCGACGCGCTCGCGGTTGGTGGCGAGACCCGGAGTCGCAGGGTCGATGCCGAAGGCGTTGGCGAGCTTGACCCACAAACCTTCACTCCCGCAGGAGATCTGGACCATGCCGTCCCTGCACGTGAAGAGGCCGTAGGGGGCGATCGACGGGTGGTGGTTGCCCTGCGCGCGCCCCACCTCGCCGGCGACGGTGTAGCGGGTGCCCTGGAAGGCGTGGACCCCGACGATGGCGGCGAGCAGCGACGTGCGCACGACGCGGCCGCGGCCGGTCCGGTTGCGCTCGTGCAGGGCCGAAACGACGCCGTAGGCGCCGTACATCCCGGCGAGCAGGTCACCGATGGGGACGCCGACCCGCTGGGGGTCGTCGGGTCCGCTGCCGGTCAGGGACATGAGGCCGCCCTCGCCCTGCGCGATCTGGTCGTAGCCGGCACGCCCACCCTCCGGCCCGTCGTGGCCGAAGCCGCTGATGGACAGGATGACGAGGCGTGGGTTGATCTCGTGGAGCCGGTCGGTGGGAAAGCCGAGCCGGTCGAGCACGCCGGGCCGGAAGTTCTCGATGAGGACGTCGCCGTGGCGGACCAGGCGAGCGAGCGTGTCCCGTCCGTCGTCGGACTTGAGGTCGAGCGTCACGGACTCCTTGTTGCGGTTGCACGAGAGGTAGTACGTCGAGATCGGGTCCTCCTCCGGCCCGACGAAAGGCGGTCCCCATCCACGGGTGTCGTCACCGTGCCCCGGCGTCTCCACCTTGATGACGCGGGCCCCCATGTCGCCGAGCATCATGCCCGCGTGCGGCCCGGCGAGGGCGCGGGAGAGATCGATGACGACGACGTCGTCCAGGGGTCCGCTCACTGCCGCTCCTCGTTCACAGGATGACGCCGTATGCCGCTGGGCCGGCTCGAGTCTCCACTGTGCCATTCCGCGCGGGGGAGGGGAGTGTCAGGGCTTGCCCCCGCTCCCGTACGCACCTTGGCGGACTCTGCCATCGAGGCCAGGCCCGTGCCGACTCGGCTCGGGCCGGCGCCGGCGTCCGACCCTTCCCCGGAGGCGTTCGCGGGTCGTCAGGGCGCCCTGGTGTCAGGGGGCCCGACACGCCAGTCGGCGAGGTAACCGAGCATCGCCAGCAGGGCCACCTGGGCTGCCGTGATGAGGGCCGCCCACAGGCCGAGGGGCAGGTCGCTGATCGCTTCGTTCTCGAAGGCGCCCTCACCGAGCAGTCCGATCCCGAAGACGATGAAGAGCAGCAGGACGACGACCTGCACCCCGATCCCCAGCAGGTGCAGGGTCCGGTTGTCGACGGCGACGAGGATCACCGCGCCGATCCCGTAGGCGACGGCGAGGGCGAGGTAGCCGCTGTACGTCGTCGTGTCAGCCGCACCCGGCTCGAGCTCGGCGTTCCTCACGAGGAGCATGAGCACCACGTAGAGAATCGCGACTACTGCGCTCATCGCGGCCGCGACGTAGCGGACCGTCCGGCGCGTGTGGGCGCTCTGGGTGTGGACGTCGCCGTCGGCGTGACTGTCGGTCGCGTTCATGATCCCACCCTCTTCATCGAGGTCTGTCCTGCCATCAAATCAGCCGTGTGCCCCTTTCGCCATCCTCTCAATGCGCGTAATCCCGCATGACCTGCGCGGCTCCCGCTGGGCGAGCTGGGGCACTGGTAGCCGTCGCGCCCGGGGCGATGACGTCAGTGCCCGGTGCGACTCTCACGGTCGTAGTTGCGGCCGAGGAATGCGGGCACGCTTGCCCACCTCAGGGCGAACATCATGACGAGGAGAGTCGCGATGTAGGGCAGCATCGAGACGAACTGGTGCGGGATGTCGATGCCCGCGACCTGGACCCGCAGGGCGAGCACCTCCATGCCGGCGAAGAACGCAGCGCCGGCCAGGATGTACTGCGGTCGCCAGCCGCCGAAGAAGGCGAGCGCGATGGCCAGCCAGCCGCGCCCAGCGACCATTCCCTCGGTGTAGGTCCCGGTGTACGTCATGGGCAGGTAGGCGCCGGCCAGGGCCATGAGCGCCCCACCGACCGTGGAGGCCCAGATCCGGGTGCGGCTGACATTGACGCCGAGGCTGTCCGCAGCCTTGGGGTTCTCGCCGACAGATCGCAGCTTGAGGCCGTGGCTCGTCCGGTAGAGGTACCAGTACAGGAGGCCCGACACGACGAAGGCGCCGTAGACCATCACCGACTGGTCGAACAGGATGGGTCCGATGCCGGGGAGCGCGGCAAGACCGGGAATCTCGATCCGGCTCAGGACCGGAATGAGTGGCGGCTGCAGCGTCACGCCGATGACAACCTTGTAGAGCAGCGATGCGATCCCGGTGGCGGCGAAGAACAGTGCGAGCCCGATGACGAACTGGTCGAGCCGGAACCTGGTCGTCACCCAGCCGAGGAACCAGCCGAGGGCGGCGCCTGCGAGGGCAGCGACGAGAAGACCCATGGCGTTGCCGCCGAACCTGAGGGAGACGAGGAAGCCGACACTGGCTCCGAGCATCATCAGGCCCTCCTGCGCGACGTTGAAGACGCCGGCACGCCCCGCGATCATCGTGCCCTGGGCGGCGAGGATGAAGGGCACCATCGCCGTGACCATCAGCTGCAGGAACGATGTGATCTCGTTCATCGGGTAGACCTCCGGAGCCGGGCACCGACGACATCGGAGAAGAGGAGGAACAGGAGAATGAGTGCCTCCACGATGAGGACCATCTCGCTGGGCACACCTGCCGTTCGCTGCATGGCGCTCGCGCCGACCTCGAGGACGCTGATCCCGAACGCCACGAAGGGCACCACGAGGACGTTGCCGCGCGCGATGAGACCGATGATGATGCCGAGGAGCAGGTAGTTGGACTGCATGCCCTCGATGAGCTTGGCGTGCACGCCGGCGACCTCGATCGCACCAGCGAGGCCGCCGAGGGCGCCACCGACGACGAGGGACCCCACGGCGATCCGACCGATGCGCACCCCGTGGACCTGGGCCGCTCGGGGGTTGTCTCCGACCGCACGCAGTTCGTAGCCGGGGACCGTGCGGCGCATGACGATGATGACGGCGACCGCGACGATCACGGCGAGCAGGACCCCCAGGTGCAGGGGTGGACGTCCCACCGTGGGGAGAAGGCCGCCTTCGCCGATCGGGATGGTCGTGGGGTGTCCGGCCGCCGGGTCACTCCACACCTCGCTCGCGACATAGTCGACAATGCCGAAGCTGACGAAGTTGAGCAGCACCGTGCTGAGGATCTCGTTGACGCCGAAGCGGTCCATGAGCCACGCGGCAATCCAGGCGAACACGGATCCCGCCAGCAGCCCGGCAAGGAGCAGGAGAGGCAGGAGCACGACCAGGGGCAGGTCGGCCAGGACGATGCCGACAGCCGCGCTGGCCGTGGCCCCGACGAGGAGCTGCCCCTCACCGCCGATGTTGTACTTCCCCGCGACCAGGGGAATGGTGAAGGCGAGGGCCAACAGGACCAGCGGCACCCACTTGTGGATCGTCTCGACGATCCCGAACGACGACTTGAAAGACGTCGTCAGGATGGCGCGGTAGGCGTCGACGGGAGAGTGGCCGAGCAGCGCGATGACGATGCCGGCGACGACGAAGGCGAGGAGGACGGCCACGACGTAGGACGCGACCTGTCGGGCGACGTCGGTCTGCTTGCCGAGACGCGGGGTCGTACGTGTTGGCGGGGTGTCGGTGGTGGTCATGCCGACTCCCCGAGGCCGGCCATCAAGTGACCGAGCTCGTACTGGTCATAGTTGCCCCTGCGGCGTTCGCCCACGATGCGCCCGGAGTAGATGACAAGGAGGCGGTCGCAGAGCCCGGTGAGCTCGTCGAGGTCCTCGGAGATGAGCAGGACTGCGGAGCCGTTCTCCACCGCCTCTCTCGCCCGCTCGTAGACGAACTGGGTCGAGGGGATGTCGAGACCGCGGGTGGGGTTGTGCAGGATGAGGAAGCCGGGTCGGTGCGAGAAGGCCCGGGCGAGGATGACCCGCTGGATGTTGCCACCGGACAGCTGCGCAGCGGGCAGGCCGGCCGACGGTGTCTTGATCGAGAACCTGCTGATCGAGTCCTCGGCATGCTTGCGGGCCTTGGACCAGTCGAGCAGGGGGCCCTTGCGGAACCGCGTGCCCCGCTGTGCCCCGAGCACGAGGTTCTCGACGATGCTGGCCGAGGGCAGGATGCCGTCACGGTGCCGGTCCTCGGGGACGTAGGCGACCCCCGCATCGATCCAGTCGGCCGTCGGCCCGCCGGCGAGGTCCCGGCCGTCAAGGACCACAGACCCGCCCGAGAGGGGTCGGATGCCGGCGAGTGCCTCCGCCAGCTCGACCTGCCCGTTTCCGGCGACTCCGGCGATGCCGAGGATCTCTCCTCGCCGAAGGGCGAAGGAGGCCTCCGACACCGCGGGGACCCCGTGATCGCTGAGTGCGCCGACCCCCTCTACCGCGACGCGCACGTCGGCGTCGTCGAGGTGTTCATCGGTCAACGTGACCGAGGCGGTCCCCGGCTCGGCCATGCCGGCCGTGACGATCTCGGTGACGCGGGAGACGATGACGTCGTCCCCCACCATCAGCGTGGCGAGGTCTGCCGGTGACGTCTCCCTTCGCTGCAACGTGCCCACCCGACGACCGTCACGCATGACCGTGAGCGTGTCGCAGACACTCATGGTCTCGCGGATCTTGTGGGTGATGAACACGACGCTCATTCCCTCGTCGACGATCGCGCGCAAAGAGCCGAAAAGTGACTCCACCTCTTGGGGAGTCAGGTTGGTCGTCGGCTCGTCCAGGACGAGGATCCGCGCGCCGCGATACAGGGCCTTGAGGATCTCGACCCGCTGTCGGAGGCCGACGGAGAGGTCGCCGACCCTGGCGGTGGGGTCTACCCGGAGACCGAACCGGGTGGACAGCTCGGCAATGTGGTCGGCTGGCTCTGTGAGTCTCATCGTCGGCCACGACGGCAGGTCGGTGCCGAGGACGATGTTCTCGGTCACCGTGTACGTCTCGACCTGGAGGAAGTTCTGGTGGACCATGCCGATTCCGTGGTTGATCGCATCGCGCGGATCGTCGATCTCCACGGGCTGCCCGTCAAGTGACACGCGACCGGCGTCGGGTCGGTACAGCCCGTAGAGCACGTTCATCAGGGTGGTCTTGCCGGCCCCGTTGCCGCCCAGCAGGCCGTGCACCTCGCTGCGGCCCACCGAGAAGTCGACGTCGTCGAGGGCGACGACCGGGCCGAAGGTCTTGCGGATCCCCTGCATGAGAAGGAGCGGGCCCGACATGGGCAGGGGCCGCTCCGATGCCGGTCCGGAATCCGCCTGCTGCTCCCGCTCGCTCACTTGACCGGGGTCAGGTTCTTCTCGACGGTGATCTTTCCGGCCTTGATGTCGGCGACTGCCTGGTTGACCTTGTCAACGACGCCATCGTCGACGTTCTTCGGCTCCTGGATCGAGACGCCGGCGTCGAAGCCGAGCGGGTAGTAGCCGTTCGTCTCGCCTGCCTTGATCTTGGTCAGCATGTCGTCCAACGGCTTGGTGAAGTCGTAGATCGTCGACGTGGCGTAGTGCTC
>NZ_JAJJPG010000089.1:0-15980 GCF_032907665.1 Intrasporangium sp. | reverse complement strand
GACTCCGACGTTGTCGCCTTTGTCCAAGTGCCCACGGGACGATCGTAGGCAGGGTGGCGGACATGACGAACACACCGATGACTGCCCGACTGGCCATGATCACCGTCGACTGTGCCGACCCGGGGCCGGTGAGCACCTTCTGGCGCGACCTGCTGGGCTGGGAGCTGACCTACGGCGACGACAACTACGCGATGCTCACGGGCCCCGCCCACGCCCTCGGCTTCGGCCGCGTCGAGGGCTATGAGCCACCCGCCTGGCCGAACCCCAACGGCACCAAGCAGTTCCACCTCGACCTGGCCGTCGAGGACATCCCGGCGGCCGAGAGCCATGCCGTGGAGCTGGGAGCCAGGGTTCCCGAGGAGCAGCCCGGCGGAGACCGGTGGCGGGTCCTCCTCGACCCCGCGGGTCACCCGTTCTGCCTCACCGACGCCGCGAACTGGTAGCCCGGCGACACTCGCCACCCGGCCCAGCGGCATACGGCATCATCGCCGAGCCAACGGGTGGGCTAGAGATAGAGCCCGGTCTGGCCGTCGTCGATGCGCGACGCTGCGACGGCATGGATGTCACGCTCACGCAGCAGGGCGTAGTCGTTCCCCTGCAGCTCGACCTCGGCCCGCTCCTCCGGGTCGAAGAGGACCCGGTCGCCGAGCTGCACCTGCCGCACGTTCGGCCCGGTCGCGACGACCTCCGCCCAGGACAGGCGCTTGCCGACCGAGGCGGTGGCGGGGATGACGATGCCACCCCCACTGCGCCGCTCCCCCTCGCGCTCGAGGCTGACGAGGAGCCGGTCGTGCAGCATGCGGATCGGCAGTCGGGTGGCCGTCGATCTGTTGGCGGTGCCCTTGGCCATGGTGTCGCGCAGTTCTCCCGTGATCGAGTCGCTCAGCGACGGCGGCGCCGCCGGATCAGCCCGGCCACGACGACGAGGGCCACCGCGGCCGCGACGACGGCGCCGATCCGCTCCATGCGCAGGTCACCCTCGGGTGTGTGAGTCGCCTCGTCGAGCTTGAGCTTGAGGCCCTGCGCCTGACGCTGGGCGATGACCTTGGGCTGGGCCCGGTAGGCCAGCTCGTTGACGGTCCCCTCGAGGCGCGTGCGGGCGGCCTCGATGTCCCTCTCGATCCGTGCGGTGTCGCTCATGACGCTTCCTTTCGGCGGGCTGGTGACGACTCTAGCCGTACCCCGCCCTCGCGCTGGTCTCGCAGGCGTCAGGCCGCGAGACCGAGGTCGCGTCGCAGCTTGGCGACATGGCCGGTCGCCTTGACGTTGTAGAGGGCGTGCGAGACGACGCCGTCCTCGTCGATGACGAACGTCGACCGGAGGACCCCTTCGACCGTCTTGCCGTAGAGCTTCTTCTCACCGAAGGCGCCGTAGGCCCGGTGGACCTCGAGGGACTCGTCGGACAGCAGCGGGATCGTCAACGCGTCGCGCTCGCGGAACTTCGCCAGCTTGGCCGGCTTGTCCTTGCTGATCCCGACGACCTCGTAGCCGTCGCGCCTCAGTGACTCGAGTGACTCGCTGAAGTCGCAGGCCTGCTTCGTGCAGCCGGGCGTCATCGCGGCCGGGTAGAAGTAGACGATCACCTTGCGACCCCGGAAGTCACCGAGGCTCACGGTGGCGCCGGTGTCGTCGGGCAGGCTGAAGTCGGGGGCCTGGTCGCCGGGCTCGAGTCGGTCGCTCACGGGGTCTCCTTCGTCGGGGATCGGTCACGAGAGTGCGGACGGCGGGACTCGAACCCGCACGCCGAGGCACAGGAACCTAAATCCTGCGTGTCTGCCAGTTCCACCACGTCCGCCTGCGTGGCCCTCACGGGGTCGAGAGCCGGTGCCCAGCCTAGTTCCCTAGGCTGACCGCATGCGGCAACAGGTGAGCACGGGCAGCGCGTGGGAGGACCTCGTCGGCTACTCGCGGGCGGTGCGGGTCGACGACACCGTCCACGTGGCGGGGACCACCGCGGTCCGGGACGGACAGGTCGTCGGGGTCGGCGACGCGTACACCCAGACGAAGGTCGCCCTCGAGATCGTCACTGCCGCGCTGGCCGAGCTGGGCGCCACCCCGCGCGACGTCGTGCGCACGCGGATGTTCGTCACCGACATCTCGCGCTGGGAGGAGGTGGGTCGGGCCCACGGCGAGGTCTTCGGCGACGTCCGACCCGCCGCCTCGATGCTCGAGGTCGCAGGGCTCATCGACCCCGACCTCCTCGTCGAGATCGAGGTGGACGCCATCGTCCCGCACGCCGGCGGGGCCCGGTAGCAGTCCCGTCGCAGCCGTATGCCGCGGGGCTCGCTCCCCTGCCCGGTGCACGCCGCAACACGCCCGGAAACTCGCAGCTCCCACCGGATATTTCAGGGGTGAGCTGCGAGTTTCCGGGCGTGTTGCCGGAAGGGGTCAGTCGACGCGGACCGTCACCGTGTGCAGTCCCTCGGCGCCGTCCGGTGCCGGAGGGCGCTCGGCGGCCGACTGCACGGTGCCGTCCTGGTCGTGCGCACGGACCCGCAGCGTGTGGCTGCCCGGCGTCGCGTCCCACTCGAGGACCCACTGCCGCCACGCATCGACCGATGCGTCCGCCGCCAGCCGGGCGTCCGTCCAGGGGCCGTCGTCCACCTGCACCTCGACCCGGGCGACCCCCCGGTGCTGGGCCCAGGCCACTCCCGCGACCGCGACCCGTCCCGCCCGCACGGCCGCACCGGACCGTGGCACGTCGATCCGCGACGACGTCTTGATCGGCCCCTCCGCCGACCACCCGCGCGGCGTCCAGTAGCCGACGTCCTCGGCGAAGGTCGTCACCTTGAGCTCGGTGACCCACTTGCACGCGGACACGTAGCCGTAGAGCCCCGGCACGACGAGCCGCACGGGGAAGCCGTGCTCGAAGGGCAGCGGCTCACCGTTCATCCGGACCGCGAGGAGCGCGTTGCGCTCGTCGGTGAGGGCCCCGAGGGGGGTCCCGCACGTCCATCCGTCGGCGCTGGTCTGGAGGACCATGTCCGCTCCCGGCAGCGGGCCGGCCAGCGCGAGCAGCTCGCGCACCGGCCAGCCCGTCCACACGGCGTTGCCGATGAGGTCTCCACCGACCTCGTTGGACACGCAGGCCAACGTCACCAGCGCTTCGCGCATCGACTTGTCCTGCAGGGTGTTCCAGTCGAGCTCGACCTCCCGCTCGACGAGGCCCGTGACCTTGAGGCGCCACTCCTCGGCGTTGAGTCGCGGCACGACGATCGCGGTGTCGATCCGGTAGAAGTCGTCGTTGGGCACGATGAAGGGCGCCACGCCCGGGACCTTGAGGTCGGCTCCGGCGGGGATCGAGATGCGCGCAGCCCGCGCGGGCTCGCGGGCGATCGCGTCCCGCGACGCCGTGGCCGCGGCGGAGTCCCCGCCGAGAAGAGCGCCGACGTATGCCGCTCCGCCGCCCACCGCTGCCCCGAGCAGGACGCGTCGTGCCGGGTTGTCGGCGCCCAAGGCGCTCGCGTCGCTGGAGCCGCGGCGCAGGAACCACAGGCCCACGAGCACCCCGACCAGGGTCGGCGTGGCGTCGACCCACGACGCCTCGGGGCGGGAGAGCACGGCGGCCACACCGACGGCTCCGAGCAGGCCGAACGCCACGAGGGCCGCGGTCAAGCGCGTCCTGGCGAGATGGCCGATGAGCGCACAGAGCACGGCGAGGACGACGACGACCCCGATGAGCAGAGCTCGCTTGTCGTTCGTGCCGAAGGCCGCGATCGCGACGTCCTTGAGCCACGATGGCGTCCGGTCGATGAAGGCGCTGCTCACGGCCGCAACCGGTGCCGGCTGGCCTCCGGCGCCACCAATGCCCTCGAGGAGCGCGGCAAGGAGCGTGCCGAGCCCGACGGTGAGCAACCCGGCGACCAGGCCGTTCGCCACCGCCAGGCCGTTCGCGGTGGTCGGGCCCTTGGACGTCGTGCTCCCCGTCGCGCTCGTCGAGGTCATGGCCGGAGCAGCTCCCTCAGGCGTGGGGCGAGCGCCCGGAAGGCGAGATAGCGGTGCGACCTGCCGTTCTTCTCGTCGGGCGTGTACTCGGCCAGGGTGCGCTGGCCGCCGGGGTCGGGTTGGTCGTCCGGGATGAAGATCGGGTCGTAGCCGAAGCCGCCGGTCCCCCGTGCCTCGTGCGCCATCCTGCCCGGGAAGCGGCCGAGCTCGACGGCCGACCGCCCGTCGGGGAGCACGAGAGCCGCGGCGCACACGAAGGCAGCGCCACGATGCTCCTCGCGGACGTCGCCGAGCTGGGCCAGGAGCAGCTCGAGATTGGCGCGGTCTGCGCCCGGGCCCTTGGTCGCGGACCACCGGGCGCTGAAGATCCCGGGAGCCCCACCGAGGACGTCGACAGCCAGGCCCGAGTCGTCCGCCAGCGCCGGCAGCCCGGTCGCCTCCGCGGCCGACCTCGCCTTGAGCGCAGCGTTCTGCGCGAAGGTGACCCCGTCCTCGACGACGTCGGGCGCATCCGGGAACTCGTCGAGCCCGACGATGTCGAGACCGAGCTCCTCGCACACGTCCGCGAGGATCTCGCGCAGCTCCTCGACCTTGTGGTGGTTGCGCGTCGCGAGGACGACCCTCGTCATG
Source organism: Intrasporangium sp. (assembly GCF_032907665.1). GTDB lineage: Bacteria > Actinomycetota > Actinomycetes > Actinomycetales > Dermatophilaceae > Intrasporangium. The sequence goes on along the minus strand of NZ_JAJJPG010000089.1, from coordinate 11,405 downwards.
AGGCCGCCCCCTCCGCGTCCGCGGCGAGCGCCGCCTGCTGGGCGGCCGTGAGGTCGGCGCAACCCTTGGCCGCGAGCTCGAGGAGCTCGTCGAGCAGGGCGCGGTCGAAGGGCTGGCCCTCGGCGGTGCCCTGCACCTCGATGTAGCGGCCGTCGCCGGTCATGACGACGTTCATGTCGGTGCCGGCCGTCGAGTCCTCGGGGTAGTCGAGGTCGAGCACGGCCTGGTCGTCGACGATCCCGACCGAGACCGCGGCGACGGAGCCGGTGAGCGGCTGGGCCGTCCGGGCAATGAGACCCTTGGCGCGCGCGTCCTCGATGGCGTCGGCGAGGGCCACCCAGGCGCCGGTGATCGCGGCGGTGCGGGTCCCACCGTCCGCCTGCAACACGTCGCAGTCGAGGACGATCGTGTTCTCACCCAGCGCCTTGGTGTCGATCACGGCGCGGAGGCTGCGGCCGATGAGCCGGGAGATCTCGTGGGTCCGGCCACCGATCCGCCCCTTGACGCTCTCGCGGTCGGAGCGGGTGTTCGTCGCGCGCGGGAGCATGGCGTACTCGGCCGTCACCCAGCCCGTTCCCTGTCCCTTGAGCCACCGGGGCACCCCCTCGGTGAACGACGCTGCGCAGAGCACACGCGTGCGCCCGAACTCGATGAGGACGCTCCCCTCGGCATGGTCGAGCCAGCCGCGGGTGATCCGCACCTCGCGGGTCTGGTCAGGGGCACGTCCGTCATGTCGTGTGGCAGTCATGCCCATGAGGCTAGCCATGCCACCACCGTAGGTCCGCGCCCGCCGCCCGGACCGCACCGACCACCGAAGGTCACCGACTCGTAAGACCGGGCCCAGCGGCATACGACCTGACGTCAGATGGCGTAGGTGGCACCCGGCTTCGCGATCTCGACGTCACCGGGCCACACGGCGGCGGCCTGGGCCCGACACACCTCGGGATCGTTCCACGACGGCATGTGGGTCAGCATGAGCCGCTGCACTCCCCCAGCCCGGACCGCCGCCCGGGCGGCGCGGCTGCCGGACAGGTGGATGCCGCGCACGTGGTCGCGTCCGTCGACGAAGGCGGCGTCCGCGAGAACGAGGTCCGCCCCGGTGAGCAGCGGTGTGAGCGCGTCGCACAGGTCGGTGTCGCCCGTGTAGGCGAGGACGCGGTCATCCGCCTCGACCCGGAAGCCGTAGGACTCGATCGGGTGCTCCACCCGGACCGGCGTCACCGTGAACGGGCCCACCACGACAGGCTCCCGGTCACGGATGGTCCGGAAGTCGAAGACGCCCGGGACGTCCTCGATCTCCTCGTTGCCGTAGGCCCGTGCGAGGTGGTCGCCCAGGCCCTCGGGCCCATAGGCGGGGACGCCGTCTCGGCCGGAACCCCCTGGCACGTACTTGAGCATGACGTAGAGGCCGCACAGGTCGATGCAGTGGTCCACGTGCAGATGGGAGACGAGCACGGCGTCGACGGTCAACGGGTCGACGTGGCGCTGGAGGTGGCCGAGGGCGCCGTTGCCCAGGTCGAGGACGATGCTCCAGGTCCGACCCTCGTGCTCGGCCCGCACGAGGTAGCTCGAGGCAGGCGAGTCCGGCCCCGCGAACGATCCGGAGCAGCCGACGATGGAGAGGTCCACGGACCGAGCCTAGGTGCGACGGCCGCCACCGACCCGCGACTCGCGCGTCGGCTGCGTCACATGACCGGCAGGACCGGGTGCTCGCCCGTCACCCGTCGCCCAGCAACGCCTGCGTGAGCGTCTCCTGCAGCCAGGTGAGGAAGTCGTACCACGCCATCGCATACCCGAGGGGGTCGTCGTCGTCGAGGTGCTCCATCACGTCCTGAAGCCGCTCCGCGTCCTCCTCCGTCCGCATGCCCATCCGCTCGCCGAGAAGGAGGCGCACGTCCGTCAGGGCCATGAGGAACGCGGGCGCCTGGGCGGCATCGAGCTCGACTCGGTCCTCCGAGGCCGCCGCGAGCCGCTCCATGGCGAGGTCGAGGTTGGCGCTCTTGCGCTGGCGCAGTCCCTCCTCGGTGAGGCGACGGAACTCGGCGGCGACGGCGTCGTCGGCCCGGTGCGCGTCAGGCAGGAGCCGGTCCAGGGCCGGGTCACGCTCCTCGCCGGGGAGCACGGGCGGGTCCTGGTCCGCGGTGGCGACCGACACACCCATCGACGCCACGAGGTCGGCGAAGGCATCGCCGGTCGACTCCACATCGGGCGAGAGAAGGTCCCGAGTCTGCTCCATGAGGCCGTGGACCATGAACCGCTCCGGCTCGTCGAGGAGCGCGACATAGCGCCCCGCCTCGCGCAGGAAGGCGCGCGCCATCACTCGTCCTTCTCGAAGGTGGCCCACAGCCCGTAGCCCTGGAGCGACTCGGCGTCGCGCTCCATCGACTCGCGCGGGCCGCTCGACACGACGGCCCGACCCTTGGTGTGGACGTCCATCATCAGCTTCTCCGCCTTCGGCCGGGGATAGCCGAAGTAGGTCTCGAAGACCCACGTGACGTAGCTCATGAGGTTGACCGGGTCATTCCACACGATGGTGACCCAGGGAAGGTCAGGAGAGACGACCTCCTCGGTCTCCGTGACTTCCTCGGTCTCCGGGCTGCGCACCGGCGCGAGGGACATGCTCGTCGGACTCACCCGTCCACCCTATGACCCGCAGTGGACCGTAGGCTGACCACCGTGAGCACCGCACTGCTGACCGACCACTACGAGCTGACCATGCTCCAGGCTGCGCTGGCGTCGGGTGAGGCAGGTCGGCGATGCGTCTTCGAGGCCTTCGCGAGACGCCTGCCTGACGGCCGCCGTTACGGGGTCGTCGGGGGGACGGGGCGGTTCCTCGAGGCGCTCGAGCAGTTCCGGTTCGGCGACGAGGAGCTGCGCTTCCTCGCCGACGCCAAGGTCGTCGACCGGGCGACGATCGACTGGCTGGCGGGCTACCGGTTCGGCGGGACGATCAGCGGCTACCCCGAGGGTGAGTGCTACTTCCCCTACTCCCCCGTGCTCGTCGTCGAGTCGACCTTCGCCGAAGGAGTCGTCCTCGAGACCCTGATCCTGTCGATCCTCAACCATGACACGGCGATCGCCTCCGCTGCCTCGCGGATGACGTCGGCGGCGGGCGACCGGCCGTGCATCGAGATGGGCTCCCGGCGCACCCAGGAGGATGCGGCCGTGGCCGCGGCCCGGGCCGCCTACGTCGCCGGCTTCGAGGCGACGAGCAACCTCGAGGCAGGTCGGCGCTATGGCGTTCCGACCGCGGGCACGGCCGCCCACGCCTTCACCCTGCTCTACGACTCGGAGCGCGAGGCCTTCACGGCCCAGGTCGAGTCCCTCGGCAAGGGCACGACGCTGCTCGTCGACACCTACGACGTCAAGACCGCAGTCGACCTCGCGATGGAGATCGCCGGACCCGAGCTCGGCGCGGTGCGGCTCGACTCCGGCGACCTGCTCATCCAGGCGAAGGAGGTCCGCGCCCAGCTCGACGCTGCCGGCAACTCCGACACCCGGATCATCGTCACCTCCGACCTCGACGAGCACGCGATCGCCGCCCTCGCGGCGGGGCCTGTGAGCGGCTACGGCGTCGGCACCGCGCTCGTCACCGGGTCGGGCGCACCGACCGCCTCGATGGTCTACAAGCTCGTGCAGCGCGAGAACGCCTCCGGCGAGATGGAGGGTGTCGCCAAGAAGAGCAAGGACAAGGTGTCCGTGGGCGGCCGCAAGTGGGCGCTGCGCCGGCTCGGTCCGTCGGGGGTGGCCGAGGCCGAGGTGCTCGGGATCGGCGAGCAGCCCAGCGACGACGGCAACGACCGGCCGCTCATGATCGACCTCGTCCGCGACGGCGCCGTCGTCGACCACCAGGACATCCACGAGGCCCGGGCGCGCCACGCGGCCTCTCGAGCCGAGCTGCCCCGGGCCGCCACCCAGCTCTCCCGTGGCGAGCCCGTCATCCCCACCATCTACGAGGAGCACTGAGTCGCGATGTCCGATCCGACGACCGACCCGACCACGGTTCCGATCACTCGGCGGGGCACGAGCACGGACCCGGCGGCGAGGACAGGCCCTGGCTCGATTCCGACCCCGGGTGCCCAAGGACGTGCGCTCATCATCGTCGACGTCCAGAACGACTTCTGTGAGGGTGGCTCCCTCGCCGTCGCAGGCGGCGCGGCGGTCGCCGAGGGGATCTCGGCCCACGTCGCCGCGCACGCGGGTGACTACGACCAGGTCATCGCCACCGCGGACTGGCACATCGACCCGGGCAGCCACTTCTCCACCGCCCCCGACTTCGTCGACTCATGGCCCGTGCACTGCCTCGCCGAGAGCACTGGCGCGGGGTTCCACCCCAACCTCTCCGGCGCCCTCGGCGTTGTCCAGGCCGTGTTCCGCAAGGGCGAGCACGCTGCCGCCTACAGCGGTTTCGAGGGTCGCGGCGACGATCCCGAGCGATCCTCGCTCGCCGACTGGCTCAGGGCACGCGGTGTGGCGCACGTCGACGTCGTCGGCATCGCGACGGACCACTGTGTGCGAGCCACCGCGCTCGACGCGCAGCGCGAGGGATTCGCGACGACCGTCCGGCTCGACCTCACCGCCGGAGTGGCGAAGGACACGACACAGGCCGCGCTCACCGAGCTCGAGGAGGCAGGCGTGACCCTCGTGGGCGCGCCGGTCGTCCCGGCCTGACGGCACGCACCGGCCGGTCCTCGAGGCGCCTGAGCGCCCGGGGCCCCGAGCGCCCGGGGGTCAACCCAGCACGGCAGCGAGGGCCCGGGCGGCGCGCTCGAGGCGTGGCCGGGCGGTGTCCGGGTCGATCGGCTCGAGCGCAACGACGCCGACCGACGCCTCGACGACGCGATCGACCTCACCCGCCCCCGCGACGGGCGGGAGGATGGGCACCGCCAGGCCGTGGGCGCCGGGCTGGAGCTCCCCGTCGGAGCTGACGGGCGCTGCGGACCCGGCCCGACCCTCGAGGATGGCGCGGCCGGCGGCGCCGCGGTCGAGCGGGTGACGGGTGCCGGAGCGATAGGCCACGTGGAGATCGGTCCAGGTCGGCTCGACGACGACGAGCGCGAGCGCCTCCTGCCCCTCGGCCACGGTGAGGTGGGCAGTGGCCCCGACAGCATCGGCGAGCTCCTGGAGGATCGGACGGGCCTCGGTCCGCACGAGGGGGGTGAGCGCGGCGGCGAGTCGGCTGACGCCGAGCCCGAGGCGAACCCGTCCGTTGGGCCGTCTCGCCACGAGGTGGTGCGCCTCGAGCGCGGTGACGAGCCGGTAGACCACGGGGCGCCCGACCCCGAGCTCGGTGGCCAGCTCGGTGATCGTCAAGCCGCTCGCATGGCCGGGCCGGGCCAGCACCTCGAGGAGCTGGATCCCGCGGTCCAGCGTCTTCGAGCCCTCCGGCGCTCGGCCGGTCCCCCCTCCCGGGGGCAGCTCGTCCGCGTCACCGGGGCGGGGCATCAACCCTCCGAGTGGGCGCTGCCCCCGGGTCCGCTCCCCTGCGCGCCGGAGCCACGGGACCACGACAGGGCGTAGACACCGTCGTCCGCTGCGAGGCCCGCCTCACCGAGGTCGAGCGGTCGGAAGGTGTCGACCATGACGGCGAGCTCGTCGAAGTAGTCGACCCCGATCGAGCCCTCGGTCGCTCCGGGCTGCGGTCCGTGGGCGTGGCCGCCGGGGTGCACCGAGATCGACCCGCGGCCGATGCCGGAGCCCTTCCGGGCCTCGTAGTCACCGTCGACGTAGAACATGATCTCGTCGCTGTCGACGTTGGAGTGGTAGTAGGGCACCGGGATCGCCAGCGGGTGGTAGTCGACCTTGCGCGGGACGAAGTTGCAGATGACGAAGTTGTATCCCTCGAAGACCTGGTGCACGGGCGGCGGCTGGTGCACGCGGCCGGTGATCGGCTCGAAGTCGCGGACGTTGAAGACGTAGGGATAGAGGCAGCCGTCCCAGCCGACGACGTCGAGCGGGTGGAAGGGCAGCGTGTGGACCGTGCCGACGATGCCGCCCGGGCCGGTTCCGCGGTGCTTGATGTAGACGTCCGTCTCGTCGTCGGCCGCGGCGCCGACGTCCTCCGCGAGGAGCGGCCCACTGGGCGCACGCAGGTCGCGCTCGCAGTACGGCGAGTGCTCGAGGAACTGGCCGAACTTGCTCAGGTAGCGCTTCGGCGGCGTGATGTGGGAGTTCGCCTCGATGCAGTACGCCCGCAGCGGGTTGGCCTCATCGACGACGGGCAGCCAGCGGTGCGTCGTGGCTCGCGGGATGACGACGTAGTCTCCCTCGCCGACCTCGAACGCCCCGAAGACGGTCTCGACCCGGGCGGCGCCGCGCTCGACGTAGACGCATTCGTCGCCGATCCCGTTGCGGTACCACGGACTCGGGCGGGCCGCGACGGCATAGGAGATGCGCACGTCGCCGTTGCCGAGCACGAGCCGACGCCCCGTGACGACGTCGGTCGTCTGGACGGCCGTCTCGTCGAAGAGGTCGTGCAGCTTGAGGTGGCGCGGGACCAGCGGGTGGTTCGGCGTCGTCGACTGGTCGGTCAGCTCCCAGACCCGGGACGCGGAGATCGTCGACGGGATGTTGCGGTGGTAGAGCAGCGACGAGTCGGACGAGAAGCCCTCCTCCCCCATGAGCTCCTCGTAGTAGAGCTCACCGCCTTCACGGCGGTGCTGGGTGTGCCGCTTCGGCGGGATGTGCCCGGTCGCCCGGTAGTACGCCATGTCGTCCCTCGCTCGTCGACGCGTCCGATTTCCGGACGTCTGTGTCCTTCTCATGACACAGTGGAGTACCCTCCGGGACATGTCAAGGTCGACCGGCTTTCCCCGTCAGGCGCAGCTCTTCGACCACCTCGTCGACGACGCCGCCGTCTTCCCGCCCGGGCTGGCTCCAGTGGACGTCGCCGTCCACGAGCACCTCGACCTCAGGGACGGGCCGTATGCCGCTGCGCTGGGTCCCCTGCTCCTCCCGGCCGCCGCTGCGCCCGAGCTGGCCGACCTCGCTGCCGCGGATCCGCGCACCGGCCAGGTCCCGCTGCGCGTCGGTCTCATCGTTCGCCCGGGCGGAGCGTTGGGGCCGCTTGTCGACGCGGTCGGCCTGCTGCGCCAGGTGCCTGCCGTGACGGTCGCGAGCGTGGAGGTCGGCTGGGGAGAGGACTGGCGCCGCACCCTGGACCTGGACCTTCCGGTCGTCGTCGAGGTGGGGCTGGACCCGGAGCGGCAGGCCGGCCTCGACGAGATCGAGCAGGCCATCGGTGCAGGGGCCGACGTGCGAGCGAAGTTCCGCACCGGTCAGACGCCGACCTGGACCTGGCCGGACGAGACCGCGCTCGCGGGATTCCTCGACGAGGCCGCCCGGCGCGGCCTCGCCTTCAAGCTGACCGGCGGGCTGCACCACGTCGTGCGCGGTGACTACGCCGGGGAGCCCATGCACGGCCTGCTCAACGTCCTCGTCGCAACCCACGATGCCCTCGACGGCGGCCGGACCACCGACCTCGCCCGCGTCCTCGCCGTGACGGACGTGGAGCACCTCGTCGACCGGGTCACCGCGCTCGACGACGACGCCGTCAGCCGCCTGCGGGCCTCGTTCACGGGGTTCGGCTGCTGCGGCGTCCTCGATCCCCTCACCGAGCTCGAGGCTCTGGGCCTCCTCCCCGAAAGGCACACCGCGTGACCAGCTGGCTCGACGTCCCCGCCGATCACCCGTTCGGCATCCACAACCTGCCCTACGGCGTCTTCTCGACCTCACGGGATCCCGAGCGGAGGGTGGGGGTTCGCATCGGTGACCAGGTCCTCGACGCAGGCGCTGTGGCGGCGATCGGCCGGGGCGCCGGCCTCGTCGGCGACGGACCCGATCTCGCCGCGGCGTGGCAGACCTCGAGCCTCAATGCCTTCCTCGCCCTCGGACGACCGGCGTGGACGGCTGCCCGTGACTGGCTCACGGAGATCCTCACCGACGAGGTCCACCGGGCCGGGGTCGAGCCGCACGTGTACCCGCTGGGCGAGGTGACGCTGCACCTGCCGATCGAGGTCGCGGACTACGTCGACTTCTACGCCAGCGAGGACCATGCCTCCAACGTCGGGCAGATCTTCCGGCCCGACAACGCAGCCCTCCCCCCGAACTGGAAGCACCTGCCCATCGGATACCACGGCAGGTCCGGGACGGTCGTCGTCTCCGGAACCGATGTCATCCGTCCCAGGGGGCAGCGCAAGGCACCGTCCGACGCGGCGCCGGTCTTCGGACCGAGCATCCGCCTCGACATCGAGGCGGAGCTCGGCTACGTCGTCGGCGGGGCGACCGAGCTGGGCAGCAGCATCTCGGTGGACGCGGCCGAGGACCATCTCTTCGGCGTCGTCCTGCTCAACGACTGGAGCGCCCGGGACATCCAGGCCTGGGAGTACGTACCGCTCGGCCCGTTCCTGGGCAAGTCGTTCGCGACGTCGATCTCTGCGTGGGTCACCCCCCTGGACGCGCTGCGCGACGCGCGCGTCGCCCTCCCGGGCCAGTCCGAGCCGCGTCCGCTGCCCTACCTCGCGGGCGATGCCTTCGGGCTCGACCTCCACCTCGAGGTGATCCTCAATGGCACCGTCGTCTCCCGTCCCGAGTACGCCGGGATGTACTGGTCGCCCGCCCAGATGCTCGCGCACCTGACGGTGAACGGCGCCTCGGTGCGCAACGGGGACCTCTTCGGCTCCGGCACCATCAGTGGTCCGGAGAAGGAGACCCGTGGCAGCCTGCTGGAGCTCACGTGGAACGGCACCGAGCCCCTCACCCTCGAGGACGGCACGAGCCGCGGCTTCCTCGAGGACGGCGACACCGTCACGATCACCGCCTGGGCGCCCGGACCGGAGGACTGCCGCATCGCGTTGGGAGCCGTGACCGGGACGATCCGCCCGGCCCGCTGACCCGGACGACCCACCCGCTGGACGAAACCAGGACTGCCCGGCCCGGAGTATCCGGGCCGGGCAGCCATGGCGACGGCGACCGGTTCAGTGCAGATCAGGGCAGTCTCAGTGCAGGACGACGGGTGCCCTGACCTCGTCCTCCGGCTCCTGCTCGTCGTCGAGCAGGTGCGACACCTCGCGCCGACGGGGCAGGAACAACGCCGGGATGAGGGTCAACGTCACGAGCACGGACGCGACGAGGAAGGTCCCGCCGAAGGCATCCGCAGCCTGCTCGAGCCCCTCGGCCACAGCGGCCGGGCCGCCGATCTGGTCTGCGATGGACGGGTTCTGCCAGGTGGCGATGGCCGGCCCGGCCAGCGGCTTCGAGGTGAGCAGGTTGGTGTAGACGACCGAGATCACCGCGATGCCGATGGAGCTGGCGATCTGCTGGGTGATGTTGAGCAGGGTCGACCCCCGCGCGACCTGGTGGGACGTCAACGTCTTCAGTGCTGAGGTCATCACCGGCATCATCGTCGCGCCCATGCCGAGACCCATGACGAACAGGACCGGGATGAGGTAGCCCCAGTAGGACGTCTCCGCTGTGACCTGGGTCAGGGCGAACATCCCGCTGACGATGAGGAGCAGCCCGACCGGCACGATCCGACCGACTGGGAAGCGGTCGGCCAGGGCGCCGGCGATGGGCATGGTGACCATCGCCCCGAGGCCCTGCGGGGCCACCAGCCAACCGGAGTCGACCGGTAGCTCGCCTCGCACGAGCTGGAAGTAGGTCGGCACGAGGAAGAGCGCCCCGAAGAACGAGGCCGCGAAGAGGAACATCGTCAGGGTCGCGACGGTGAGGTTGCGGTTGGCGAAGAGGCGCAGGTCGAGCAGCGGGTGCTTCGGCCGGAAGCTGTAGAGGACGAAGACGAGGAGCATGACCACGCCGATCGTCGCCGGCACCCCGACCTTGGTGGAGAAGAAGGTGCCCTCCTCCGGGATGGAGCTGACCCCGTAGAGGAACAGCGCGAGGCCGGGCGACATGAGGAGCATGCCGATGACGTCGAACGACTCCGACGGCTCCGGTCGGTCCTTCGGCAGTGCCCAGAACGCGTAGCCGATCGCGACGAGCCCGATGGGCAGGTTGATGAGGAAGATCCACTCCCACGAGTAGTGGTCGATGAGCCAGCCGCCGAGGATCGGTCCGAAGATGGGGCCAAGGAGCATGGGCACACCGAGGATGGCCATGAGGCGGCCCATCCGCGCAGGCCCCGCGGCCCTGGTCAGGATCGTCATGCCGAGGGGCATGAGCAGCCCGCCGCCGAGCCCCTGCAGGACGCGGAAGAGGATGAGCATGCTGATCGAGTCCGCGGTCGCACAGAGGGCTGATCCCGCCGTGAAGAGCGCGAGGGCCAGCATGTAGAGCCGCTTGGTGCCGAAGCGGTCCGCCGCCCAGCCGGTCAGCGGGATGACCGTCGCGAGCGCAAGGGTGTAAGCCGTGATGGTCCAGGCCACCGTGGAGTACGGCAGGGGGTCGGCGGGGTTGTCCGAGAACACCTCGACGAAGGTCGGCAGCGCGACGTTGACGACGGTGATGTCGAGGATCGACATGATCGAGCCGAGGACGACGACCCCGGCCACCTTGAGCACGGCCGCATCGATCTTCTCGGGATACGGGTCCGGGCCACCGGGATGGGCCGTCGCCGTCGAGGCAGGTGAAGATGACACGTGTCCCCCTGGGTCGTGGAAGATGTGGAGAGTCGGCCGATTCTGGCCTTCGGCATCGTTGCCGCAGCGGCGCGATCGCGCCCCGTCATTGTGCACCAGCCCCCCGGGCCGATCGCAAAGGGTTATCCGGAGGTCCTGCCGGGGCACTGCTCACAGCGCGGGCCGGGGTGCCGCGGGCCGCTGTGCTTCTGACCTGCTGCGGGTGGTCCCGGTTCACATCGGCCGGCGCGGCTGCTTTCCCTCGACGACGACGGTCTTGGCCACCTTGTCGTGCAGCGCCTGGCGTTGCGGGTCCCAGAGCGGCCAGAGCCCGTCGAGCAGGGAGAGGAAGGGCACGAACTGGCCCGCGAGCGGGACGAGTCGACGCATGACCGAGGTGCCCAGGGTCAGCGGTCCGGGCTGGTCCGCCGCACGCACACTGATCCCGATGACCATCTTGCCCGGCGTCTGGGCGGTCGTGGTCCAGAAGAGGATGCAGTAGACCGTGGCGAAGAGCCAGATGATCAGGGACATCTGGACCATCGGGCCGGTGAGGTCCCGAGCGATGGCGTCGATGGCTGCGGAGTCGTTCTCGACCGTCGCGTCCCCCAGCTCCTGGAAGAGCTCACCGAGGCGGGGCGTGCCGAACCATCCGAGCATTCCGCCGACGACGAGGATGATGACGCCGTCGATGAGCCACGCACCGACGCGTTTGCCCCAGGACGCGAGCGGGACGCCGTCCCTCGTGACCGGCCCCCGCATCCAGGCCTGTGCCTGCGGCGCGCCCGGGAACTGACCGGCATAGGGGTACTGCCCCGAGCCGGGGTACTG
>NZ_JAJJPG010000088.1:0-16015 GCF_032907665.1 Intrasporangium sp. | reverse complement strand
CCGCGCGGGGGGCACCCGGTCGCCCACGCGGCGCTCCTGACCGCGCCCCACCCGTCGACCCGCGGCCCGACCTCGGACGGTCGTTGCCGCCCGAGCGGGGTGGTGTGCGGTCTGCCATCAGGGCTCCAGGGTCGACCGGTGGGGTCAGCCGTCGTAACGCGACACGTCGAAGCGCGGGAAGGCCCCCGCCCCGGCGTAGCTGCCGGCATCGTCGAGCTCCTCCTCGATGCGCAGGAGCTGGTTGTACTTGGCGACCCGCTCGGACCGCGCCGGCGCGCCGGTCTTGATCTGGCCACAGTTCGTCGCCACGGCGAGGTCGGCGATCGTCACGTCCTCGGTCTCGCCGGAGCGGTGGCTCATCATGCAGCGGTAGCCGTTGTGGTGCGCGAGGGCGACCGCGTCGAGCGTCTCCGTGAGCGTGCCGATCTGGTTGACCTTGACGAGCAGCGCGTTGGCGGTCCCCGTCGCGATCCCCCGGCCGAGGCGCTCGGGGTTGGTGACGAACAGGTCGTCGCCGACGAGCTGGACCCGGTCCCCGAGGCGCTCGGTGATGGCCTTCCAGCCGTCCCAGTCGTCCTCGTCGAGGGGGTCCTCGATGGACACCAGCGGGTACGACTCGACGAGCTCGGCGTAGTAGTCGATGAGCTCGCCGGCCGACGTGCTCGCTCCCTCGAACGCGTAGGCCCCGTCCCGGTGGAACTCGGACGCAGCCACGTCGAGCGCGAGGGCGACGTCGCGGCCCGGCACGTAGCCGGCGGCCCTGATGGCCTCGATGATGATGTCGAGCGCGGCCCGGTTGGACTCGAGGTTCGGGGCGAAGCCACCCTCGTCGCCGAGCCCGGTGGACAGGCCGCGGTCGTGGAGGACCTTCTTGAGGGCGTGGTAGACCTCCGCGCCCCAGCGAACCGCCTCCTTGAACGTCGGAGCCCCGATCGGGGCGACCATGAACTCCTGGATGTCGACATTCGTGTCGGCGTGCGAGCCGCCGTTGAGGATGTTCATCATCGGCACCGGCAGGACGTGGGCGTTCGGGCCGCCGACGTAGCGGAAGAGCGGGAGGCCGGCCGACTCCGCTGCCGCGTGGGCCACGGCCAGTGAGACCCCGAGGATCGCGTTGGCGCCGAGATTCTGCTTGGTGTCCGTCCCGTCGAGGGTCATCATCTCGCCGTCGACGAGGCGCTGCTCGCTCGCGTCGAAGCCGACGAGGCGGGGGTTGATCTGCTCGATGACGGCGTCGACGGCCTTCTCGACCCCCTTGCCGAGATAGCGCCCCTGGTCGCCGTCGCGCCGTTCGGATGCCTCGAACGCGCCGGTCGACGCCCCGGAGGGCACCGCGGCCCGCGCGAACGTGCCGTCGTCGAGACGGATCTCGACCTCGACGGTGGGGTTACCGCGCGAGTCGAGGATCTCGCGGGCGCCAATCTCCTCAATGGTGGCCACTGTTGCTCCTGTGGTCGGTCGAACCGGTCGGGCCGGGATGCTCGAGACGTACGTCCCGAGCGTAGCCCGTGGTCCTCGCGCTCACGGTGACCGACCCGGCATGCGGTCGCTCGGACGGAAGCGAGGATTCTCGCGGATTTCTTTGCCGTCGCCCGTGCGGGAGGGCATACTCTCTAGGGTTCGCCGTCGGGGGCAGAGCGTTCCGTCAACAGGGTCGACGCCGTCGTGCGTCGGGGTGGGTGTTTCGCGAGACATGGTCCAATCCGTGCACGATGCCGGTGTGATGCTTGACGTGGCGTCCCGTCCTGTGGTGCAGCCGCGCACCCAGCGGACGAGGAGCACCCGCATCCTCCAGCTCGGGCTGGCCTCCGGCGACCTCGTCGTCATCGTCGTCGCTACCGTCCTCGCCGTGGTCGGCCGCAGCCGCCTCACGATCTTCCGCGCGACCGATGACGTGACCGAGGTGGCGCAGTCCGTCGGCGTCTGGATCGTGCTGGCCTGGATGGTCGTCAACCTCGCCGTGGGCACGTACCAGCGCAGCCACCTCGGGGTGGGCACGACGGAGTACGCCAAGGTCCTCGCCGCGGCGGGGATGACCGCGGGCCTCATCGGGATCATCAGCTACCTGACGAAGTTCAACCTCTCGCGTGGCTTCTTCGTCCTGCTCTTCGTCGTCGGCGTGCCGTTGCTTCTCCTGTGGCGCTGGACGGCGCGCCGCCTCGTCCACCGACTGCACCTGCGGGGCCACCTGCTGACCAAGGTGCTCATCGCGGGCTCGGCCCACCACGTCGACGAGGTCGCAGCGGTCCTCGACCGCGAGTCCTGGCTCGGCTATCGCATCGTCGGTGCCCTGCTCCCGCCGACGCAGGCGCTCGGCGTCACCCCGCGGGGCGTGCCGGTGCTCGGCCTCAGCACCGACACCGCCCTGGCGACGCTGGACCACGAGGCGGACCTCGTCGTCTTCACCGAGGGCGCCTTCCAGTCGTCGACCGACTTCCGACGGATCGCCTGGGACCTCGAGGGACACCACGTCCAGATGGCCGTCGTGCCCAGCCTCAGCGACATCTCGTCGGGCCGCATCATGATGCGCCCCATCGGGGGTCTTCCCCTCGTCCACGTCGAGCAGCCGCAGAGCCTCGGCGCCAGCCGCGGCCTCAAGCGCACCTTCGACGTCGTCGGCGCCGGCGTGAGCCTGCTCCTCTGCTCGCCGATCATGCTCGCCGTGGCGGTCGCGATCAAGCTCCAGGACGGCGGCCCGGTTCTTTTCCGCCAGACGCGGGTCGGCCGGGACGGCGAGCTCTTCGAGTGCCTGAAGTTCCGGAGCATGGTCGTCGACGCGGAGGCCCGGCTGTCGGCGGTGACGCACCTCAAGCACGACCCCGAGCACGTCCTCTTCAAGGCCCAGACGGACCCACGCGTGACGCCAGTCGGCCGGTTCATCCGACGCTTCTCGATCGACGAGCTGCCTCAGCTCGCCAACGTCATCGCCGGCGAGATGAGCCTCGTCGGACCGCGTCCAGCGCTTCCGGCCGAGGTTCGGCGCTACTCCCCCGACGTCCAGCGGCGCCTGCACGTCCGCCCCGGCATGACCGGGCTGTGGCAGGTCTCCGGCCGCAGCGACCTGCCTTGGGAGGACACGGTTCGCCTCGACCTCTACTACGTCGACAACTGGTCGCTCGTGCAGGACCTGTCGATCGTCATCAAGACGATCCGGGCGGTGCTGAGCTCGCGCGGCGCCTACTGACGGCTGGGGTCACCGCCTCTCCTCGCCGCCGTATGCCGCCGAGCTCGCTCCCGCCGCCCGCCTCAGTCACTCGGTGCCGGGGACTCGCTCGCCTCCGCCAGCCGACGGAGGGTCTCGCGCAGGGCGCCCTCGGCGTCGACGCCCGACGACCGGGCCTCGCGCACCAGGGACAGCAGCTGCGCGCCGATGTCACCACCTGCCGCCGCCTCGTCGAGCTGGTGTGAACGGCCGGCCTTCTCGAGCCGGCTCACGTACCTGTCCGCGCGGGCGAGCGCGGGCAGGCTCATCGGCACCCCCTCGAGCGGGTGCAGTCGGTGCTCCTTCTCGGCGGCCTTGATCGTCTCCCAGTTGGCCTCGACGTCATCGGGTGTGTGGGCCTCGACATCACTGAACACGTGGGGATGCCTGCGGACGAGCTTCTCGACGAGTTCACCCGCCACGTCGTCGATGTCGAACGGCGCGGCCGGATCCTCTTCGGCGACGCGGGCATGGAAGGCGACCTGGAGGAGCAGGTCGCCGAGCTCCTCGCGGACGTGGCTCATGTCGCCGGACTCGAGGGCCTCGATCGCCTCATGAGCCTCCTCCAGGAGGTAGGGGGCGAGGCTCTCGTGGGTCTGCTGGGCGTCCCAGGGGCAGCCGCCCGGGGACCGGAGCCGATCCATGACAGCGACGACGTCGAGCAGACGCGCTCCGGGCAGGTCGAAGGAGCCGACGATGACCTCGACGTCGGGCGGCTCGGGTAGCCGGCTCACCTCGACGGCGATCGCCTCGTTGAGGCCGGGGTCGCCGTCGGCCGAACCGATCCAGACGACGGGGCCGGTGGCGCCGGCCGCCACGAGCTCACGCGCGAGGGTGGGCACGTCCGCGCGGTCTCGCGTCATCACCTCGATGCCTGCCTCGGCGATGGCCTCCGCCTGAGGTTCGTCGACAGCAGCCCACACGTGATCCGAGGCGGACAGTGCCGCCCAGGCGTCGCGGGTGAGCACCCCGGGCGCGACCCGGGGTGTCGTCACGAGCAGGACGACGCGTCGATCGTCGCGGCCGTCGTCGCTCGCCTGGTCGGTCATTCGATGGGTGTGCTGATCCAGTTCGGCCGCTTCTGGCCGATGGTGAAGAAGACCGGCCCTTCCTCGGAGCGGATGAGGTCGCCGTAGCGCGGGTTGACCGTGATGGCGGCCTTGTCGAGGTTGGCGCGGTAGCGAGCGACGTCGTCGTCGGTCATCTGGGCCGACTGGATCAGTGCGACGGCGGAGACGAACTCCTTCGTCGTCTCGGTCGCGTCGGGGATCGCGGCGATGGCGTTCGCGTAGGTCGCATCCGGCTGCCAGCTGCCCGACTCGCGGACGGCGTCGTGCAGGAGGGGCGACGCGACGAGCGCCGTGACGACGATGTTCTCGGGGAAGTCGAACTGGGCCTCGCGGAGCTGTCGCGCCGTCTCCTCGACCTCGTCCTCGTGGATGACCTGGCCGTTGACCACGGCGGCACCCTGCTGCCTGGTCTCGAACCCACAGCCTGTGAGCAGGGTGACGGCACTCAGCCCCACGAGAGCGGTCACTGCGACGCGCCTGGATGACCGGGCGCGGACCGACGTTGCCTTCACTTGACTCCTCCTCTGGCGGATCCGGGTGTCATCTTACGGGGCGGCTGACGCGGCGTGCGCCACCCCGGCGGCTGCACCGATGTCGTCGAGCAGGACGGCGGTGATCAGCTGTCGCGCCCAGGTGAGCACCTCGACATCGCGCAGGGGTTTGCCTCCCACTCGCGCGGTCATCGGCGCGGGCACGAGGATCGTGCCGAGGGCCTCCTTGACGATGGTGCCGGGGTAGAGCCGCATGAGGCGCAGCTCCTGGCTCTCGCGCAGGTCCTTGACCGGCCCGAAGCGCACGTGCCTGCCCTGCATGCCGATGTCCCCGATCCGGGCCTTGCGCGCGACGACGCGGAGGCGTGCGACCTCGAGGAGGTTCGCGACCGGCTCCGGCGGCGCTCCGTAGCGGTCGCGAAGCTCGGCCTCGATCTCGTCGACCGCGTCGAAGGACTCGACGGTCGCGAGCTTCTTGTAGGCCTCGAGGCGGAGGCGCTCGCCCGGCACGTAGTCGTGGGGCAGGTGCGCATCCACCGGCAGCTCGATCTTGATCTCGGCCGGCGCTGCCTCTCCCTCGCCGCGGAAGTCGGCGACGGCCTCGCCGATGAGCCGCACGTAGAGGTCGAATCCGACACCGGCGATGTGCCCGGACTGCTCACCGCCGAGGAGATTGCCGGCACCGCGGATCTCGAGGTCCTTCATCGCGACCTGCATCCCGGAGCCGAGGTCGGTGTGGCTCGCGATGGTCCGCAGCCGGTCGTGGGCGGTCTCCGTCAGGGGCTTCTCGGGCGGATAGAGGAAGTAGGCGTAGGCGCGCTCCCGTCCCCGGCCCACCCGGCCCCGCAGCTGGTGCAGCTGGGACAGGCCCAGCAGGTCGGCACGCTCGACGATGAGGGTGTTGGCGTTGGAGATGTCGAGGCCTGTTTCGACGATGGTCGTGCAGACGAGCACGTCGGAGCGCTTCTGCCAGAAGTCCTCGACAACCTGCTCGAGCCGGTGCTCGCCCATCTTGCCGTGAGCCGTGGTGATCCTCGCCTCGGGGACGAGCTCTCGCAGCCGGGCGGCGGCCCGCTCGATGCTGCTGACCTTGTTGTGGATGAAGAAGACCTGTCCCTCGCGGAGCAGCTCGCGCCGGATCGCCGCGGTGATCTGCTTCTCGTCGTAGGCGCCGACGAAGGTGAGCACGGGATGGCGCTCCTCGGGCGGCGTTGCCAGAGTGGACATCTCGCGGATCCCGGTGACGGCCATCTCCAGTGTCCGCGGGATGGGCGTGGCCGACATCGACAGCACGTCGACCGCGGTCCGCATGGTCTTGAGCAGCTCCTTGTGCTCCACGCCGAAACGCTGCTCCTCGTCGATGACGACGAGACCGAGGTCCTTGAATCGCACGTCCTTGGCGAGGAGCCGGTGCGTGCCGATGACGAGGTCGATCGTGCCGTCGGCCAGGCCCTCGAGGACCTCTTTGGCCTCCTTGTCCGACTGGAAGCGCGACAGCGCCTTGACCTTGACGGGGAACTGGGCGTAGCGCTCCGAGAACGTCTGGAAGTGCTGGCTCACCAAGAGGGTGGTCGGCACGAGGACGGCCACCTGCTTGCCGTCCTGGATCGCCTTGAAGGCGGCCCGCACGGCGATCTCGGTCTTGCCGTAGCCGACGTCGCCGCAGATGAGACGGTCCATGGGGACCTGTTTCTCCATGTCCGCCTTGACCTCGTCGATGCTCGAGAGCTGGTCGGGGGTCTCGACGTAGGCGAAGGCCTCCTCGAGCTCCCGCTGCCACGGGGAGTCGGACGAGAAGGCGTGACCCTTCGTGGCCTGGCGCGCGCTGTAGAGGCGGATGAGGTCCGCGGCGATCTGCTTGACGTAGCGCTTGGCCCGCGACTTGGTCTTGGTCCAGTCGGAGCCGCCCATCTTGTTCAGGGTCGGCTCCTCGCCCCCGACGTACTTCGTCACCTGGTCGAGCTGGTCGGTCGGGACGTACAAGCGGTCAGGCTGACTGTGCTTGGAGCGCCCCGACGGGGCGTACTCGATGACGAGGTACTCCCGGGTGGCACCCTGAACGGTCCGCTGCATCATCTCGACGAAACGGCCGACGCCGTGCTGCTCGTGGACGACGAAGTCACCCGGCCGGAGCTGGAGCGGGTCCACCTGGTTGCGCCGACGGGACGGCATGCGTCGCATGTCCTTCGTGGACGTGCCCCCGCCCGGCTGACCCGTCAGGTCCGTCTCCGTGATCACCTCGAGACGCGCCTGCTCGTGGACGAGACCCCGGCCCAGCGGCGCCGTGCACACGGTGACGATCCCCGGGGCGAGGTCGCCGTCGCTGAGCCGGCGCACCGGGACCTCCTCGTCGAGGAGCACCTCCTCGATGCGTTTCGCGAGACCGGGCCCCTCGGTGACGACCGCGACGCGCCAGCCCTCGGCCGTGCGGGCGCGCAGGTGGTCGACGGCCCGAGACGTGTCGCCCCGGAACGCGGCGGGGTCGGTCGTGCCGACAGTGAGTCGCGCGTCGACATCGTCCTCGACCTCGAGCTCCTCGTCCGCGGCGAAGGGGGTCAGGGTCCACCACGGCCGGTCGTGGGCGAGCGCATGGGATCGCACGTGCGCCAGCGTCCAGTACGACGCGGAGCCGAGCAGTGACTGGAGGTCGACCGGCACCTGGTTGCCGGCAGCCGCATTGGCCCAGCTCGCGTCGAGGAACTCCTCGCTCGTCGCGACGAGGTCATGGGCTCGACGTCGGATCCGCTCCGGGTCGGCGAGCAGGATGAGCGACTCGGCCGGCAGCACGTCGAGCACGGACTCCATGCCGTCGACGAGGGCGGGGGCGAGGGACTCCATGCCCTCGACGGCGATGCCCTCCGCGACCTTGGCCAGCATCTCCGAGACCCCGGGGAGCTGGTCGGCGAGGGCCCGAGCACGAGCCCGAACCTCCGGGGTGAGCAGGACCTCACGACACGGCGGAGCCCACAACCCGTGCTCGGCGATCTCGAGCGAGCGCTGGTCGGCGACCTTGAACCACCGCACCTCCTCGACCGTGTCGCCCCAGAACTCGATCCGGACCGGATGGTCCTCCGTCGGCGGGAAGACGTCGAGGATCCCGCCTCGCACGGCGAACTCACCGCGCCTCTCGACGAGGTCGGTCCGCGTGTAGGCGGCGGCGGACAGCGCGTCGACGACGTCCTCGAGGGGACGGTCGTCGCCTGCCTGCAGCCGGACCGGAACGAGCTCCCCGAGTCCTCTCGTGATGGGCTGGAGCACGGCCCGGATCGGCGCGACGATGACGGCGAGCGGGCCGTAGGTCGGGTCGCTCGGGTCGGGGTGCGCGACCCGTCGCAGGACCGCAAGACGGCGCCCCACCGTGTCGCTCCTCGGCGAGAGCCGCTCGTGAGGAAGCGTCTCCCAGCTCGGGAAGACCGCCACCTGCTCGCGGGGGAGGAAGACGCCGAGGGCCTCCGCGAGGTCCTCGGCCTCGCGCGTCGTGGCCGTGACGACGACCATGGGCGCCGGGGATCGTCGGCTGGGCGACTCGGCCGTGCCGTGGGCCAGGGCGGCCACGAGGAAGGGACGGGTGCCGTCGGACGCCGAGATGTCGACGAGGCGTGCGCGACCGACCTGCTCGAGGACGGCCTGGACGTCAGGAAGGGCCCGGAAGGCGGGCAGGAGAGCGTGAGGCATCAGGTCCCCCAGTCTAGGTGCGTCGGCACGCGTGACGTGCCGCCTGGGACGGGCCGCCAGACGTTGCGCAGCACGTGCTGCGCGCCGGACCGTCAGCGTGGTGCGTGGAAGCGCTGCTGTGCATCGACCAGTCCGACGTCCACGAGGGCCTCGACCGCGTCGGCGGCCTCGTCGAGCAGCAAGGGCAGCTCCGACCGCTCGTTCCGGGAGAAGTCCTTGAGGACGTACTCGGCCGGGTCCTGCCGCCCCGGAGGGCGGCCGATGCCGACGCGCACCCGCAGGTAGTCCTTCGTGCCGATCGACTGGCTGATCGAACGGAGGCCGTTGTGCCCGCCCTCGCCGCCGCCGCGCTTGAGGCGCACGAGTCCCGCCTCGATGTCGAGCTCGTCGTGCACGACGATGAGCCGATCGACCGGGATGTCGTAGTACTTCATCAGGGCGGCGACCGGCCCGCCGGAGACGTTCATGTAGGTGAGGGGGACGGCGAGGATGAGCTTCGGCCCGGGGACCCGCAGCCGTACCTCGGCGACCCGCGCCCTGGCCTTGTGTGTCTTGAACCCGGCCGTCCCACCGGCCTTGGACGTGCCCCGGCGGAACGCGACGCGGTCGACGACGAGCGAGCCGAGGTCATGACGGGAAGCCAGCTCGTCGACCACCATGGCGCCGACGTTGTGGCGGTTGGCGGCGTAGGCGGCCCCGGGGTTGCCGAGTCCGACGACGAGCCAGGTGTCCATGGCCTCCCTCGCTGGATCGTGCTGCCCACCGGCGCCTGGTCTGGTCGGCGCCGGTGGGCGGGTGGTCTCAGGACTCGGTGGTCTCGGCGGCCGGCTCGGCACTCTCGCCCTCGGAGGCAGCCTCGCCCTCCGGGGCCGCAGCCTCGGCGGCCGGGGCCTCCACGCCGACCTCGGCCTCTGCCTCGGCGAGCTCCGCCTCGAGAGCCTCCTCCGAGATGGCCTGCGTGACGTTGACGACGAGGGCCTCGGGGTCGGTGACGAGGGTCGATCCTTCGGGCAGCTCGACGGCGCCGGCGAGGATCTGGGTGCCCGCCTCGAGGCCCTCGACCGAGACGACGATGCTGTCCGGGATGTTCGTGGCGAGCGCCTCGAGCTGGAGGGTGTTGTGGTCGAGCGTGACAACCGTCTCCGGCGCCGCCGTGCCCTCGAGGTGCACGGACACGTCAACGGTGACCTTCTCGCCCTTGCGCACGACGACGAGGTCGACGTGCTCGATGACCGGCTTGATCGGGTCGCGCTGGACATCCTTGGCCAGGGCCAGCTGCTCCTTGCCGTCGACGACGATGGTGAGCAGGGCGTTCGTGTGCTTGAGCGCCTGGAAGGTGTCGTGCCCCGGGAGCGAGATGTGGACGGGCGCGGTGCCGTGGCCGTACATCACGGCGGGG
The DNA here is from genome assembly GCF_032907665.1 of Intrasporangium sp. GTDB lineage: Bacteria > Actinomycetota > Actinomycetes > Actinomycetales > Dermatophilaceae > Intrasporangium. The sequence continues at coordinate 6,178 of NZ_JAJJPG010000088.1, read as the reverse complement.
ATGTTGCCGGCGCGCCGGATCTTGCGGGCGGCGCCCTTGCCGAAGTCGGTGCGCTTCTCGGCGACGAGCTTGGTGGCGTCAGACACGGGAACTCCTGAAGTCTCGGGTGGTGAGCTGCGGTGTGGGCCTCGACGCGGGACGGTGCGCGGATGGCTGGCGGTCCGCACGCAGAGGCGGACCGGACCGGAGTCCAGGTTCCACCGCGTCGATCACGGACCTGCGGCTGACCTTGAGCTGACAGCCGCGCAGCGTCCCTCGCCGAGGCAACCCATCGATCCTACCGAGGGCCGCCGCCGTCACGAAATCGATATGGCCGTATGCCGCTGAGCTCGCCCCCCTCGCGCGCTCGCCCCCGTCGCGGCGCCCTCAGGAGCCGCGGTGAACCGGATCCGGGTTGAGGGCTCCGGTCGGGAGCAGCTCGGCGGCGTACTCCTCGTCGGCTGCCGCGTCGGCCGCCTCGGACTCCTCGGTACCGGCCGGAGGGCCGACCGGGGTGCCGAACCTCACCTCGTCTGCTCGAACGGCGACGAGACCGGCGACGATGAGCGCACCGCCGACGAGCTGGACCGGAGTCGGCAGCTCCGCGAGCACGAGCCAGGCGAAGAGCACCGCGAAGAGCACCTCCGACAGTGCGACGAAGGAGGCCACCTTCGCGCCGAGCAGGCGCACCGCCGCCACCCCGGTGACGTAGGCGAAGGCCGCGGCGACGAGGGAGATGACGAGGACCGGGACCCACCACGGGACCGCTGCGGAGCCGACGAGCACGGTGGACGCACCGCGGGTGGTGTCGAGCACGCCGGTCAGGGCGGCGAGCCACAGCACCGCGGCGCCGACGGTGAGGCCGGACCCGGCCAGGGCGATCGGCGGCAGCTGCTCGTCGACGCCCGCGGTGATGAGGAAGTAGAGAACGAGCAGCACCGCCGCGGTCAGCCCCCAGAGCACCCCGGCGACGCTGAGGCGCATACCGCCCATGACGTCGAGCACGAGCATGAGGCCGGCCATCGCGAGGACCACACCGATCACGGTCAGCCGGCGTGGCGCCTGCCGGTGCCGGAGCCAGAGCCAGCCGACGATGAGGACGGGAGCGAGGTACTCGAGCAGGAGGGCGACGCCGACGGACAGGTGGCTCACGGCGTAGAAGTAGGCGAGCTGGCACCCGGCGACCCCGGTGAGGCCGTAGCCGATGACGAGGCGGGCACTGCGCCGCAGGATCCCCCACCGCCCGCGGAGGACCCACAGAGTCGGGAGCAGGAGGACGAGCGCCGCCACCGTGATGCGGAGGGTGACCACGGCTCCCGGCGCCCAGCCGCCGATGAGCAGCGACTTGGCGAACGCGCCCGACGTCGCGAAGGCCGCCGACGATGCGAGCGCGGCACCGAGGCCGAGGAGTGGATGGCGGTGGCCCACGGAGGTCCTCCTGTCAGGAGCAAAGTCGGATTAGACTCATGACGGTAGCGATGGCCGATGTCAGGAGTCAATAGCGTGTTCACCCATGACGCCGAGGAGGCCCTGGTCTGGGGCGCCCAGCTGGTCAACACCATGCCCGGCTCCGCGCCCGGGGACAGCTCGCCCGACACTCTCACCCGGCTCGAGGACCTCGTGGCGTTCTTCGAGGGCCAGCCCTGGACCGGTCGCTTCGACCGCGACCACGCCGAGCTCGAAGCGGTCCGCGCCCTCCGGCCGAGACTGCGACGGTTCTGGGAGGCTGACGAGGCGGAGGTCGTCGCCCGCGTCAATGCCATGCTTCGGGAGGCGGGTGCGGTCCCCCAGCTCGTCGACCACGACGACCTGGGCTGGCACGTCCACGCGACGCCGCTCGATGCGCCTCTCGCCGAACGGATGGCCGTCGAGTTCGCCTTCGCGATGGTCGACGTCGTCCGGGCCGACGGCCTCGACCGGCTCCGGATCTGTGAGGGCGAGGACTGTGACGACGTCATCGTCGACCTGTCGCGGAACCGTTCTCGACGCTACTGCGACGGCGGGTGCGCCGCCCGCGCCCACACGGCTGCCTACCGGGCGCGCCGGGCCCAGCTCGAGGACGCCTGAGGGCGGTTCGGGGGGACGGCAGGACCCCAAGAGCACGTATGCCGCGGAGCCGGCTCAGCGGCATACGACATGGTTGCGCCCGGCGCCGACGGCCTTGGGGTCAGGCCCGGCCGTCGAAGAGCTTGGTGACCGAGCCGTCCTCGAAGACCTCGCGGATCGCCTGCGACACGAGCGGGGCGATCGGCTGCACGGTGAGCTTGTCGAAGCGCCGGTCCTCGGGTATCGGGAGCGTGTCGGTGACGACGACCTCGTCGACCTTGCACGCCTTGAGCCGATCGATCGCGGGTCCGGAGAGGATCGCGTGCGTCGCCGCGATGATGACGGCCTGCGCACCCTCCTCGATGAGTGCGTCGGCCGCCTTGGTGATCGTCCCAGCGGTGTCGATCATGTCGTCGACGAGCACGCAGACCCGGCCCTTGATCTCGCCGACGACGCGGTTGGCGACGACCTCGTTGGGACGGTTGATGTCGCGCGACTTGTGGATGAACGCGAGGGGCACGCCGCCGAGGCGCGTCGACCAGTCCTCGGCAACCTTGATCCGTCCGGCGTCCGGGGAGACCACGGCGAGGTCGAGGTGGCCGTACTTGTCGTTGACGTAGTCGGTGAGGATCGGCAGCGCCATGAGATGGTCGACCGGCCCGTCGAAGAAGCCCTGGATCTGCGCCGTGTGCAGGTCGACGGCCATGAGGCGGTCGGCGCCCGCCGTCTTGAAGAGGTCGGCCATGAGCCGGGCCGAGATCGGCTCGCGGCCACGGTGCTTCTTGTCCTGCCGGGCGTAGCCGTAGAAGGGCAGGACGACGGTGATCCGCTTGGCTGAGGCCCGCTTCAGCGCGTCGACCATGATGAGCTGCTCCATGATCCACTCGTTGATGGGCGACGTGTGGCTCTGGATGACGAAGGCGTCGCAGCCTCGCACGGACTCCTCATAGCGGACGTAGATCTCGCCGTTGGCGAAGTCGTACGCGCTCGTCGGGACGAGCTCGGTGCCGAGCTCCTTCGCGACCTCCTGGGCGAGCTGCGGGTGGGCCCGACCGGAGAAGACCATGAGGTGCTTCTCGGTGGTCTTGTTGATCGCGCTCATCGCTGCTCGTCCTTCGTGTCGGTGGCTGCGCGGGCGGCCTCGTCGGTCTTCGTGCCCGCACGGCGCCGGGCGACCCAACCGTCGATGTTGCGTTGCTGGGCCCGCGTGACGGCCAGCTGACCGGGCTCGACATCCGCCACGACCGCAGAGCCGGCGGCGACATACGTGCCCGCCCCGATGGTGCGCGGCGCGACGATGACCGAGTTGCTCCCGACGAAGCTCCACGCCCCGACGTTGGTGTGGCCCTTGGTGACGCCGTCGTAGTTGGCGAAGATCGTGCCGGCACCGATGTTGGCGCCCTCGCCGATGGTCGCGTCACCGCAGTAGGTCAGGTGCGGGACCTTCGCGCCCTCGCCGATGGCGGCGTTCTTCGTCTCGACGAAGGCCCCGATCTTGCCCTTGGCGCCGAGGTTCGTCCCGGGACGCAGGTAGGAGAACGGGCCCACTGTGGCCCCGGGGCCGACGAAGGCGAGCTCGGCCTGGCTGCGGACGACGCTCGCCCCGTCGCCCACCTCGACGTCCTTGAGGGTCGTGTCGGGGCCGATGACGCACTCGGCGCCGATCGTCGTCGCACCGTGGATCTGGGTGCCCGGGTGGATCACCGTGTCGGGGCCGATGGTGACGTCGGCGTCGATCCACGTCGTGGCCGGGTCGATGACGATGGCGCCCTCGCGCATGGCCTGCTCGACGGTCCGGCGGTTGAGCTCGGCGCCGAGGCGGGCGAGCTGGACCTTGTCGTTGACACCCTCCGTCTGCCAGAGGTCGGCGACGAGGTGGGCGTGGACACCGAGCCCCCGTCGGGTGCAGATGCCGACGACGTCGGTGAGGTACTTCTCGCCCTGCGCGTTGTCGGTCCCGACCTCGGTCAGCGCCTCACGGAGGAACGCGGCGTCGAAGGCGTAGATCCCGGAGTTGACCTCCCGGATCGCCAGCTGCTCGTCGGTGCAGTCCTTCTGCTCGACGATCGCCGTGACGACCCCGTCGGCGCGGCGCACGACCCGTCCGTAGCCGGTCGGGTCGTCCAGCGTCGCGGTGACGACGGTCACCGCATCGGTGGCCCGGTCGTGCACGGTGACCAGCTCGTCGAGCGTCTCGGAGGTGAGCAGGGGCACGTCGCCATAGGTGACGACGATGGTCCCGGTGAGGTCGTCCGGCAGGGTCTCGAGGGCGCACTCGACCGCGCGACCCGTGCCCTTGATGTCGTCCTGATCGACGATGACGGCGTCCTCGTCGTGCTCGGCGATGTGGGCGGCGACCCGGTCGCGCTCGTGCCGGACGACGACGGCGAGATGGAGCGGGTCGACCCCGCGCGCCGCTCTCAGCGCGTGCCCCACCAGGGAGCGCCCACCGATCGTGTGGAGGACCTTCGGGGTGGTGGACTTCATGCGCGTGCCCTCGCCGGCGGCGAGGACGATCACGGCGGTGGGCCGACGATCGCTCACGGGTGGCAGCTCCTCCTGGTCGGATGGCGTGCTCCCCCAGGTAGCTGTCCGGGGCGCCGCAGCCATGCTACTAGCGGCCTGCCACCCCCTCGCCCGGCCGGTTTCGGGGCCGTGTCGGACCTCACAGGCCGAGTCTGGTTCCCGTGTCGGCGACTCACGCGGGTTCGCCTGATCGTCGGCGGTTTGGCTGACATGTCAGCCAAACCGCCGCACACCCCGGGAACCTCGCGAATACCGCCCATCTGTGTCAGCGGGGACGCCCGCTCCCCGGGTAGGAGTCGAACCTACGTCGCTAGTCCTGATTCAAAGTCAGGCGGGCCCTGCCGACAGACCAACCGGGGATCGTCACCGACCGAAGCGGGACGCCCTCAGGGTAGTCCAGCAGCGCGACTGGTCCCGACCCGCCGTGGCACCGCGCCGAGTCCGCTCCGGACAGGCACAATGGGCCGGGTGACCCCAGACCCTGCCGCGGACGAACCCCGGTCCTCGCCGGGCCGGAGCCGCATGACCGGGCCCGAGCGCCGCGAGCAGCTCATCTCCGTGGGGCGCAGGGTCTTCGCCGACAAGGGCTTCGAGGCGGCGACCGTCGAGGAGATCGCGTCGCGGGCCAAGGTGTCCAAGCCGGTCGTCTACGAGCACTTCGGCGGCAAGGAAGGCCTCTACGCGGTCGTCGTCGATCGTGAGATCCAGCGCCTGCTCGGCGGGATCACGGCCGCACTGGAGGGCGGGGGCGGCGCACGACGCCTCCTCGAGCGTGCGACCCTGGCGCTGCTCGACTACATCGAGACCGATGCCGAGGGCTTCCGCATCCTCGTGCGGGACTCACCGCCCGGCCAGTCCACCGGCTCCTTCGCGAGTGTGCTCGGGGACGTCGCGTCGCGAGTGGAGCACTTGCTCGCGGTGGAATTCAAGCAGCGCGGTCTCGACCCGAAGTCGGCCCCGATCCACGCCCAGATGCTCGTGGGGATGGTGGCCCTGACGGGCCAGTGGTGGCAGGACCGGCGACGGTTCAAGAAGGAGCAGGTCGCGGCGCACCTGGTCAACCTCGCGTGGAACGGGTTGGCGGGCCTCGACCCCTCACCGACCCTCATCACCTCACGCGGCCGCTGAGCCGGCACCACCAGACCGTATGCCGCTGGGCTCATGCCGCTGGGCTCGGCGCCACCCGCGCCTCGCCGGTGGGGCGCCGAGCCAGGACCTCAGTCGAGCAGGAAGACCTGGGTGCGGGTCGCCCCGGTGGAGTCGGTGATGACGACCCTGATCGGTGCCGGTCCGTCGAGGCCTGACTGGCGGATCATCGCCTGGCCGTCCTCGCCAGCGCAGCGGAGGGTTGCTGGAGCGAGCCGCGTGCAGGTCCACGGGCTGTTGCGCAGGGCGAGCTCACCGCCGGCCGGAGTCGACACCTCGATGGTGACGGGCTCGTCCACCCCGGAGACGCGGAGCAGGAAGGTCGTGGACTCGCGCTGCTGGACCACGTGCACGGAGGCGATGGCCGGTGACACGTCGGCAGTCGTCGGCGGGGGTGGAGGTCGCGTCGTCACCTGTGGCGGGGGGGTCGGGCTCACGGGCGGGGGCGGGGGCGGGTAGGGGCATGGACGCCGCGCCCGAC
>NZ_JAJJPG010000087.1:6265-16025 GCF_032907665.1 Intrasporangium sp. | reverse complement strand
TCGTCGCGGGCTACCCCGGGGCGGAGCTCGTCGACATCGCGTGCGTGACCAGCGCCCTCGACCTCGCCAACCGGTTGGGCGCCGATCCGGGCTACCAGGTCACGGTCGCCAGCACGGACGGGGGGCCCATCGTGTGCGACTCCGGTCTGATGCTCGGCGCCCAGCTCGCCCTTGCGGGCGTCTCCAGCGTCGACACGCTGGTCGTCTCCGGGGGCCGCGGGCACGAGACGGCGGCCAGGAGCCCGGAGCTGGTCCGCCAGGTGCGCCGGCTCGCACGAGGCGCCCGGAGAGTCGCCTCGGTCTGCACCGGCGCCAGCATCCTGGCCGAGGCGGGCCTGCTCAACGGTCGCCGGGCCACGACGCACTGGCTCTATGCGGCGGAGCTTGCTGCCCGGTATCCGTCCGTCAAGGTGGACTCCTCGCCGATCTTCGTCCGCGACGGGAACGTCGCCACCTCGGGAGGCGTCACGGCGTCGCTCGACCTGACCCTGTCCTTCATCGAGGAGGACCACGGCGCGGAGCTGGCCAGACGCGTCGCCCTCGGCATGGTGACCTATCTCCAGCGACCGGGAAACCAGGCGCAGATGAGCATCTTCACCGCCTCGCCGCGACCGGACCACGCGATCCTGCGCACGGTGATCGATCACGTCTCGGCCCACCCGGAGCGCGACCTCACCGCGGCAGCGCTCGCCGACATCGCCAGCGTGAGCCCCAGACACCTCAACCGCCTCTTCCACGAGCACCTCGGGGAGACTCCCGGCACCGCAGTCCGCCGGATCCGCCTCGAGCTCGCGGCCGGGCTGGCGTCGACGACCGACCTGCCCTTCTCGCAGATCGCGCGCCGCTGCGGCTTCAAGTCCGCCGAGACCCTGCGCCAGGCCTTCGTCGCCAGATACGGCGTCTCTCCCCGGGCATTCCGGCAGACCCAGTCCTCGACCACGCCTGCGGCTCGACGCGGGGGGAGCAGGGTCGGCGTCGTCAGGAGCACCGCCTAGTCATGGCCTCGCGGGAGCACTCGGTGTCGTCTCCCCCACGCCACGGCCCGTGGGTCCGAGCGGGCCGACGCGAGGACGTCGCTGCCGTGGCGGACATCTGGCGCGCCGGATGGCGCGAGGCGCACCATGGGAGGGTGCCCGACGATCTCGTGAAGGCTCGGACGGCATCGTCCTTCCTCGAGCGCGCCACGGACCTCGTCGGCGCCACGACCGTCGCGGTGGTCTCGGGCGAGATCGCCGGCTTCGTCATGGTGGCCGAGGACGAGGTGCAGCAGCTCTACGTCGCGCCCGGGCACCGCGGAGGCGTCGTGGCGCGGGCGCTCCTGTCGGCTGCCGAGGCGGTCGTCGCCGGGCGCGGTCATGCGGAGGCCTGGCTGGCCGTCGTCGCCGGAAATGCCCGGGCCCGGAGGTTCTACGAAGGCGCCGGCTGGCGCGACCTGGGCCAGTTCGACTACGCCGCGACAGGCCCCCGGGGTCCGATCACCGTCCCGGCGCACCGCTACGTGAGGACCGTGCGGTCCGGGTGAGTCGGTGGTGCGCATGAGCCTCAACGGCGCACCGGCGGAGCTGACGAGCTTCGTGGGTCGCCAGGGTGAGCTCGGTGAGGTGACTGGCCTCGTCGTGAATCGGCGACTGGTCACCCTGACCGGTATCGGGGGCTGTGGCAAGACCCGGCTCGCCGCACGTGTCGTCGAGCGGGTCGGGTCCGCCTGGCGGGACGGGTCGACGTTCGTCGATCTCGCATCGATGCCGGATCCAGACCGAGTGCCCGGCGCCGTCGCGGACGCCATCGGGCTGTCCCTCGACCCCGACGGCAGGCCGACCACGCAGATCGCGGCGCATCTCCAGCACCGCCACCTCCTGCTCTGCCTCGACACGTGCGAGCACGTCCTGGATGCCGCCGCCGAGCTCGTGGAGCTCGTGCTGACCACGTGCCCCGACCTCGCGGTCCTGGCCACGAGCCGCGAGCCGCTGAACGTCGCCGGCGAGACGGTGTGGCAGGTGCCGCCCCTGCGGGCGCCGGAGGCAACGCAGCTCTTCGAGGAGCGAGCGTCCTTGGTGTCCCCACGGTTCGACGCGGAGGGGGATGCCGACGTGATCGCCGCGATCTGCGCCCGGGTCGACCATGTTCCGTTGGCGATCGAGCTCGCGGCGGCATGGGTGCGGGCACTCTCCCCAGCCCAGATCTTCGCCGGGCTCGACGACACCTTCCGGCTCCTCGTGGGTGGCCCACGCACGGCTGAGCCCCGCCATCGGACCCTGGACGCGTCGATGACGTGGTCGGTCGCCCTCCTCGACGAGCCGGAGCGGCAGCTCTTCCGGTTCCTGTCCGTCTTCCCCGACACGTTCACCCTCGAGGCTGCGCAGGCGGTCGGGCATCCTTCCAGCACAGGGGATCCCGCGTCCCATCACATCTTGCCGTTGCTCGGCAGGCTGCTGGACACCTCGCTCCTGACGATCCGGGAGGTGCAGGGCGAGATCCGCTACCGCTTCCTCGACACCGTCCGTCAGTACGCCGCAGCCATGCTGGCCGACGCGGGCGAGGCGGACGGCGCGCGGCACCGGCACCTTTCCTACGTCCGCGTCCTCACCGAGGAGGCAGAGGTCGGCGCGGACCTCGACCAGGAGCGGTGGCGGACCGTCCTCGACGGGCACCGAGCCGACGTCTCGGCGGCGCTGCAATGGGGCCTCGCACAGAGGGGTGCGGCCCTCGACGAGGCCCGGCGGCTCGCGGCGGCGATCGCGAGGCACTGGCTCGTCAGCGGACAGACTGCCGAGGGGCTGCCCGTGCTCGACCGAGCCCTCGCCCTGGCCCCGGACGACGAGTCCGCCCTCCAGGCGCGGCTCCACGCGGGCCACGCGATGCTCGGCATGGCTCGGGGCCGCCTTGCGCTCGTGGCGAACTCGGCGGAGCGCGGCGCGGGCATCGCGACCCGGACCGGCGACGAGATCGCTCGGGCCCGGTGCCTTGCCATGGCGGCCTTCCCGGCCTTCTTCGAGGACTTCGAGCGGTGCGCGACCCTCGCTCGGGAGGCCCAGGCCGCGGCCGAAGAGGCGGGCGACGTCTTCAGCCGTGACTGGGCAGGGGTGATCGAGGCGTACGCGCTGCAGACCCGAAACCGCAACGAGGAGGCGCAGTCGGTCGCCCGCCGCGTCGTCGCCCGCAGCCGACAACGCCAGGACCGGTTCTGCGGGGCGTGGGCGCACGGCGTCGAGATCTACACGAGGATGACGAGTGGAGACGTCAGGGGCGCAGTGGCCGTGGGGCGGGAGGTCGTTGAGCTCGTCCGTCCCCTGGGCGACTACTTCGGAGCAGGCACCCTGACGTGCAACGCCGCTCAGGTGCTGGCCGTGTCAGGAGCCATCGACGAGGCACACTGCCTGCTCGAACCGGTCATCGCCTCCATCGATCCCTCGCGCGAGCTCGACGTCGTCGGCTTCATGATGTCGATCGGCCTGATCCATCTCTTCACGGGTGAGCTGGACGACGCCCTGCGATGGTTCGACAAGGGTGTGAGCCGGCTCGCGGACCGGCCCACGGACTGGACCGCCGGGCGGTGCCTCCCCGGTCTGGTCAGCACGCTGCGCCGTCTGGGCCGAGCTGACGAGGCGCGCCGGTGGGCCGCCCGGGGCACGCCCCTGCTCCGGAGCTTCCAGGCGCCGTACGAGGAGGCCGCGCTGCTCGACGAGTCCGCGCGCCTGGCCGCGGCGGAGAACCCTGACCGCGCCCGTGAGCTGCACCTCCAGGCCCTCGTGCTGCGCCGCGACCACGGTGTCCGGGTGGGCTACCCCGACAGCCTCGACGCCCTCGCCGAGCTGGCCACAGCCGGGGCGGACCCGTCCGAGGCGGTCCGACTGCTCGGAGCGAGCGACGCGGCGCGCGCTGTCATGGGCTACCCCCGACCCCCTGCGGATCGGGCCCTGCACGACCGTGTCGTGGTCGCCCTGCGCGAGAACCTCGGCGCCCGCGCCTTCGCCGATGCCGCGGACGAGGGACGGTCGGCGGACCTCGACGTACTCGTCGGATCGCTGACCCGCGGGCGCGGACCCCGCAACGGGGCGCCCCGCCGACTGGGCGGTCTCACACCGGCCGAGCTGGAGGTGGCCCGCCTCGCCGCGGAGGGGCTGACCAACCCGCAGATCGCGACCCAGCTCTACATGAGTCGCTCGACGGTCAAGGCGCACCTTGCGCGGATCTTCCCCAAGCTCGGTGTCGCCAACCGCACCGCGTTGGCCGGCGTCCTGCGCTCGGAGCAGAGCTGATGCGACCGAGCCCGCCGCCGAGCAGCGGGTCGGGGCGTGACCCGCATCCGCCGCTCAGACCAATCCCGACTGGTAGGCGAAGACGACGAGCTGGGCGCGGTCGCGGGCACCGAGCTTCGTCATCGCCCGGCTGACGTGGGTGCGCGCCGTTGCCGGGCTCACGACGAGCTCCTCGGCGATCTCGGGGTTGCTCAGTCCGAGTGCAGCCAGAGCGACGACCTCGCGCTCCCGGTCCGTGAGCAGGTCGAGGTTCGGGTGGGGCGCCACGGTCCGGTGCGCCCGCTCGGTGAACTCGCGGATCAGGGTGCGCGTGACCGAGGGAGCAAGCAGCGCATCGCCGTCGACGACTGTCCGGATCGCTTCGAGCAGCTGGGGTGGAGGCGTGTTCTTCAGGAGGAATCCGCTCGCCCCGGCGCGCAACGCCGCGAACACGTACTCGTCGTGGTCGAAGGTGGTCAGCACGATGACCCGGGTCCGGCTGGCCCCCGGGCCGGTCAGGATCCGTCCGGTCGCCTCCAGCCCGTCGATCCCCGGCATCCGGATGTCCATGAGGACGACGTCGGGAGTCGTTTCTGCGGCCAGCTGCACGGCCGTGAGCCCATCCGGCGCTTCTCCGGCGACGACGAACCCCTCCTCGCTCTCGATCAGGGTCCGCAGCCCGATCCGGACCAGCTCCTGGTCGTCGACCACGAGGACCGAGACAGGACCCTCATGATGACATCGCGCGGTGTCGCGCTCGGACTGGTGAGTGTGGACCTCGTTCACGTGCTTCCTCCTGTCGGCAGGGTTGCCCGGACGACGAACGTCCTGCTGGCGGGGTCGGGCCCGGCAGAGAACCGACCTGACACCTGCTCGACCCTCCGGCGCAGGCCGGGCAGGCCCAGCCCCTCTCCCCCGGAGGCCGCGAGGGCCTCGTTGACGACGCTGAGGGTGACGGCCTCCGGCAGGTACTGGATCTCGATGGCAGCCCGCGGGTGTGACGAGTGCTTGACGACGTTGGTGAGGGCCTCCTGCAGCACGCGGTAGGCGGCCAGGTCGACCGCTTCGCGAAGGGGCACGGGGTCGCCGCACACCGTCACGTCGACGCTCACACCCGCGCTCTCCACCCGCTCGCGCAGGTCGTCCAGAAGGGCGAGGCCCGGGGTGGGCCCCCGGTGGCCACCCGGTGGCAGACCATGAGGGTGGATCGTCGCCAGAGCCGTCCGCAGCTCGCTGAGCGCCCCCTCGCTGGCACGGCTGATCGCGTCGAGGGCCCCTCTCATCCTCGGCGGATCGCCGTCGCCGACGTGCAGGGCGATGTCGGCCTGCATCTGGATGGCCGCGAGGCCGTGGCCGACCACGTCATGCACCTCCTGGGCCAGACGCAGTCGCTCGGCTGCGACGAGACGGCGGTCGGCCTCGGCGCGCTCGCGAGCGTGCGCCTCGGACACGAGCCGACGGGACAACCCCACCGTGAAGGGGATCGCCACCCAGGCAGCCGCCGGCACCAGTCCGGCTGGGCCGGAGATCGCTGCGGGATGGGTCGGCAGATGCATGAGGAGCAGCGCCAGCGCGACCGTGGCGGCCACCGCCGCTCGGAGCGCGCGCTCCTGCCGAGCCACGGTGTACACCGCCACGGCCACCGTCAGCAGGATGGGCCCGAAGGGATAGCCGACGGCCAGGTACACCGCCACTGCAGGTCCCACGAGTGCGAGGGTCGACGTCGGCCATCGGCGCCGGCCCGCCAGGACGGCGGCGCTGAGCGTCATCAACGCCACGGCGCCGAGGTCGACGAGACGGTCGCGATCACTGAAGCGGTCGAGCCATGGGAGGAAGACGAGGCCGACGCCCGCGAGAGCGGCCGCCACGCCGACGTCGAGACGCGTCACCCCCCAGCAGCTCGGCTCGGGCAGTCGACGTAGCCGCGGTGCGCTCACCGACGTAGCCCTCGGTTGGCGTGGAGCCCCATGCGCGCACCCCAGGTGTCGTCTGCTGGCCGACGACCCCGCCGTCGAGAACCGGGATCGTCGGTGGTGGCGGGTTCAGCACCGAGCCCCCCTGACAACAGGAGGAATTCAATGTCCATCATCACCAGCTCCCGCAGCTCGGCCCCGCAGCGTCCTGAGGCTTCGCACCCGGACACCCAGAGCCGGCCCGATCCCACGACCGGGTGGCGACAGCGCCTCGTCGACCGGAGCCTCGTCCTGCTGGCGGCACACAGCATCGACGCACTCCGCATCAGCCTGGGGCTGGTGATCCTCGGCTTCGGCAGCCTCAAGTTCTTCCCGGGAGCGTCCCCGGCCGAGGGGTTGGTCATGCAGACGACCGAGGCCCTCACGTTCGGCATGGTCACCGGCACGACCGCCGTCGTCGGGACCGCTGTGCTGGAGACCGTCATCGGGCTGGTCCTGCTCACCGGGCGCGGCCTGCGGCCCGGGATGCTCGTCATCGCCGGATGGCTCGCCGGGATCATGGCCCCGGTGGCGCTCTTCCCCGGCGAGATGTTCCCGGGCGGCCTGCCCACCCTGGCAGCCCAGTACGTCCTCAAGGACCTCATCCTCGCCGCCGCCGCGGCCGTGGTTGCGGCGAAGGCCCTCGGTGCCCGGCTGGTGCCCCCGACGAACGCATGAGCCCCGGTGCCGCATCCGGCTCGCCGGTCAGCCCGGGCACCGCACCCGGCCCGCCGGCCGACCTCCTGGTCGGCCGGCGGGACCCCTCGCGCCCGACTGGTCATGTCAGGTCTCGAGCGGTCAGCGCCCCGAGGGCGACGCCAGTGAAGAGCACGATGTACCCGGCCAGAACGAGCAGGGCCTGGGACTGGCTCGCCAGCACGGCCACGCCGAGCGTGTTCTGGCCCCCGCCGAGGCTGGCCACGAGAGATCCCGCTGCCGGGCCGGGGAGGAACGGCTGCACGTCCTCGACCCAGTCGAGCAGCGGGGCCGCGAGCACGGTGATGAGGTTCTGCACCGCGAGCATCCAGACGAGGCCGATACCGACCGGCAGCGCGACCCCGCGGAGCACGACGGCGAGGGCGGCCCCGAGCATCGCCCACATGAACACGACCAGCCAGCCGCCTGCGAGGTCGGCCAACGCCTCCGAGGCCTGCGGCCACGCGGCCGCCCCGACGTCCGCTCCGCCCGCCACCGGTACTCCAGCGTCCAGTGCAGCGATGATCGCGCTGGCCACCGCGCTGACGACCAGCAGGGTCGTGACGAGGACCAGGGCCGAGATCGCCAGGACCCCGGTCTTTCCGGCGAGGACGGCGCCGCGTGACGGCTGCTGGACGAGGATGGTCTTCCACGTGCCGAGCGCGTAGTCCGTGCCCACCGTGAGCACGCCGTGGATGAGGGCGAGGGCGCCGATGAAGGCGGGCAGGCCGCCGATGGCCGTGTCGGCGAACCTCGCGGGGAGCAGGAGTCCGAGGGCATCGCCTCGGGCCGCCTCCCCAAGGGCACCCAGTCCGGCATACGGGATGGCGTAGCCGAACGTGACGGTCAGGCCGGCGGCGGCGACGAGGAGCAGCCACGTCGCGGGGCGTCTGACGAGGACGATCGACTCGGCTCTCAGGTCAGGCCACATCGTGGGTCTCCTTCGTCAGGTCGAGGAACACCCGCTCCAGGTCGGGCTCGTGCCAACGCAGCTCGTGGACCGCGACACCGTCGGCCACGAGAGCGCGGTTGATCGTCGGTGCGAGGTCCGTGGGCACGGCGACCTCGAGCGCGTCCCCGGCCACGGTGACCACGTCCGTCCCGACCAGTCGCGCCAGCCGGTCGCGGGCCCGCTCCAGCGGGGCTGCGCGGACGCGGAGCGCTCCAGGGCCGCCGAGCTCGTCGATGCGCTGCTGGCTCACGAGCCGGCCGTGGCTCACGACCCCGACCCGGTCGCAGATCTGCCGGACCTCCCCGAGCAGGTGGCTGCTGAGCAGCACGGTGCAACCACTGTCGGCCAGGTCCCGGATCACGGCACGCATCTCGGCCATCCCCGAGGGGTCGAGGCCGTTGGTCGGCTCGTCGAGGATGAGCAGCTCCGGGCGTCCCAGCAGCGCAGCGGCCAGGCCGAGCCGCTGCTTCATGCCGAGCGAGTAGGTCCCGTAGCGGTCCTCGGCCCGCTCCGCCAGGCCGACGAGAGCGAGCACCTCCGCGACCCGCCCGTCCGGGAGCCGACGACGGGCGGCGAGGGAGCGCAGGTTGTCCCGCCCCGTCAGGAAGGGATAGAAGGCCGGCCCCTCGATGAGCGCGCCGACCCGATCCAGGGACGTCGTCCCGCGACCCTCCGACAGGGTGCCCAGGATCCGGATCGTGCCGGCGCTCGGACGGACGAGGCCGAGCAGCATCCGGAGGGTCGTCGTCTTGCCCGCGCCGTTGGGCCCGAGGAAGCCGTACACCTCTCCCGATCGCACGTGGAGGTCGAGCGAGTCGACGGCCACGAGATCGCCGAAGCGTTTCGTCAGACCGGTCGTCTCGACGGCGGCCGCCGGTCCCCGGCTCAGCTCCTCACCCGCGCCCGACCTCATCACGCACGTCCTTCCACGCGCTCCCGGCGGGCCCGGCCCCACCCCGTCCGGCCCCAGGGCTTGAAGACGGCGAGGACCGTGGCCAGGGTCAGGGTGGTGAGCGACACGGCGGGCGGGAAGAAGAGCGTTGACACCGCCGCGGGGTCGGGGGCGCCGTCGAGCAGCTCCTGCCCGTACGTCCCGACGGCGCCCATGCCCGGCTCCAGCACCACGAGGATGAGCGTGCAGAGGACGAGGTTGAGGGCCAGCTTCACCGCGACCCACCAGTAGCGGACCAGCCCCCACTTCGTGCCGAGGCCGAGGACGACGCCGCTGACGAGGGCCAGGAGACCGGAGGCGAGCATGGGCCACACGACGAAGGTCGCGAGCGCGCGGTAGGCGAGGCTGCGCACCTGCACGTCACCGCCGAACCAGCCGACGAGGACGAGGACGGCGACGATGACGTCGATCCCGATCCACGCGCCGGCAGACACGACATGCGTGACGAGCACCGCCTTGCGCCATCGCCGAGGCAGCCGTCGCCCGTCGCGGGCGTCGCGCACAGCGGGAGGGGTGGCGTCCCGGGTCGTCGTCATGTCAGACCACCTCGCCCTTCCCGATCCTGCGGCGCAGGCTCACCGCGGCGCAGATCGCCCACACCATGCAGAGCAGCCTCCCGAGGAGGATGAGTGCGGCGCCCTCGAAGACGACGAGGGAGGACAACGACAGCACGGCCGGCACGGCGGCAGCGATCGAAAGGACGCGGATCGGCTTGGTGGTGTTGGGGATTCGCGCGGCCAGCAGGACGAAGACACCGAGCAGCACGACGTGTGCCGTGCCGCCCGCGATGAAGTTCGCCGTGCGCAGCGCCCCGACTGTCTCGACGGACGCGGTCCCGGCCGCAACGGCGAGGACCCAGGCGAGGATGCTCGCCACGAGCATCGAGCCGACGGACGCGAGGCCCCAGGGCATCGCCCGACCCGCGGCGTCCACGCGGGACGTCACGCGCCGCAAGGTCAGGACGAACAGC
>NZ_JAJJPG010000087.1:0-6165 GCF_032907665.1 Intrasporangium sp. | reverse complement strand
GTGGCGAACGGATGCATGCGTCGTCGGGCCGGGCCGTGCTGAGGCGGTGTGGCCACGCTCGGGCGTCGACGTGGTCAGGCGTCCGGGTTGGTGAGGGACAGGACGACGACGCCGGAGCCGAGGGTGCGGACCCCGGACAGGTGGAGCTTCTTGTTCAGGCCCTGCCGAATCAGCAGGTCTGCCGGCCCGCCGACGCCGGCGAGGTGGGGGTGCACCCACAGGTGCAGCGCGTCGAGCAGGTCGGCCTCGAGGAGTGTCTTGGCGACCGACCCGTACCCGTGCATGAGGATCGACGCATCGTCGCGATCGCGGAGCGCGCGGACCGCGTCGACGAGCTCGCCCGTGATGACGGTGGTGTTCTGCCAGGTCGGCTCGGTGAGAGTGGTCGACGCGACGTACTTGGGAATGGCGTTGATGGCGTCGGCGTACTCTCCATCGCGACCGGGCCACACACCGGCGTAGACCTCGTAGGTATTGCGACCCATCAGCATGGCGGTCGCGGCCCTGACGTGTTCCAGCGCCAGCGCGTCGGACTCGTCGTCCACGTAGTCGAAGTGCCACCTGTCCATGTGGTTGACCACGCCGTCGAGGCTGACGAAGGTGGAGTTGCTGACTGTTCCCATGAAGATTCCCTTTCGGAGTTGGCGTGGCGCCGGCGTCGGCCCTGGCACCACTCATCGTGCGTGGCTGACCGCGCTGAAACATCGGCCACCTGGCCACGAAGCGAGCCCAGCGGCATACGACCATCCCGTATGCCGCTGGGCTGGGTCGCGACGTCCCGTCCCTCCCGCCGGCCGAAGCCTCAGTCCACGCTGAGGCGGTAGCCCTTCTCGCGCAGCGCAGCGGTCACCGCGTCGGCGTGCTCCCTGCCCCTGGTCTCCAGGGTCACGCCGATCTCGACCTCCTGGACGCTCAGCGCCTTGACCGTGCGCGAGTGGGCGACGTCGACGACGTTGGCATCGAGCGCCGCGCAGTCAGCGAGCACGGCCGCCAGCGATCCCGGGCGGTCGGGGACCCGGAACCGCAGCTCGAGGTAACGACCTCCCGCGGCCATCCCGTGACGGATGATCCGGAGCAGGAGCAGCGGGTCGATGTTCCCGCCCGACAGCACCGCCACGACCGGTCCCTCCAGCGGGTGGTCCTGCTGGCCGTCGAGCAGCCAGGCCGCGGCGGCGGCACCGGCCGGCTCGACGACGAGCTTGGCGCGCTCGAGCAGGAAGAGCAGCGCACGCGCGAGCGAGTCCTCGGACACCGTCTCGACGGAGTCGACCAGGTCCTGGATCACGGCGAAGGGCACGTCACCGGGACGACCCACCGCGATCCCGTCCGCCATGGTCGCCATGCTCTCCAACGGGACCGGGTGGCCGGCGGCCAGGGACTGCGGGTAGGCGGCGGCCCCCGCTGCCTGCACGCCGATGATGCGCACGTCCGGCTTGAGGGCTCGCAACACGGTGCTGATGCCGGCCAGCAGACCGCCGCCGCCCACGCTGACCACGACGGTTCTCACGTCGGGGCACTGCTCGAGGATCTCGAGGCCGCAGGTCCCCTGCCCGGCGACGATGTCCGGGTGGTCGAAGGGATGGATGAGCACTGCCCCCGTCTCGTCGGCGAACCGCTGCGCCGCAACGAGACACTCGTCGATCGTCGTGCCGAGCTGCTCCACGTCGGCGCCGTAGCCCTGCGTCGCCAGCAGCTTCGGCATCGGCGCACCGAGGGGCATGAAGACCTTCGCACGGATGCCGAGCATCGATGCGGCGAGGGCGACACCCTGGGCATGGTTGCCGGCGGACGCCGCCACGACCCCCGCCGCCTTCTCGTCGTCGGTGAGGCGGGCCATCCGCGTGTAGGCGCCCCTGATCTTGAAGGACCCGGCGCGCTGGAGGTTCTCGCACTTGAGCCGGACCGGGCTTCCGACGAGCTCGCTGAGGCCGCGGCTGTACTCGAGCGGCGTCGGCCGCGTGATGCCCTCGAGGAGTGCCTGGGCTGCACGGACGTCGTCGATCGTCACCGCGGGGAGGATGGCCACGAGACGCCACGCTACGCCCACCGCGAGCAAGGGGACCGGGATCCCCCGGAGCGGCGATTCGTGGCCGCCTGACGGGAGGGGCGGTCGTGCACGAGAATGTCGGGCATGGGTCCGCTCCCCGTGGGCACACTCACCCTGCTCTTCAGCGACATCGAGGGCTCGACGACACTGCTGACCAGGTTGGGACCGCGCTGGGGCGAGGCGCTCTCGGAGCACCGCGCCATCCTGCGGGACGCCTTCGTCCGGCACGGGGGGCGGGAGGTGGGGACCGAGGGTGACAGCTTCTTCGTCGTCTTCACCTCCGCACCGCAGGCGGTCGCGGCGGCCGTGGCCGCCCAGCGCGCACTGGGTGCGCACGAGTGGCCGGACGGGCGGCCGCTGCGGGTCCGCATCGGCCTGCACACGGGACAGCCCGAGCTTCACGAGGACGACTACATCGGCCTGGACGTGCACCGTGCGGCCCGGATCATGGCCACGGCCCACGGCGGCCAGGTCGTCATGTCCCAGGCCACGCACACGCTCGTGTCCGGTGCGCTGCGGGACGAGACGGTCCGGGACCTCGGGTGGCACCGGCTCAAGGACCTACCGCAGCCGGAGCACCTCTACGAGGTCGTTGGCCCCGGGATGCCTGCGGAGCACCCACCACTGCGCTCCCTCGGTGTGGTCGCGAACCTGCCCGGATACCCGACGGAGCTCGTCGGACGGGATGCCGACCTGCGAGCCGTCGTGGCGGCCTTCGAGACCGACGGCGCACGGCTGGTCACCGTGACCGGGCCGGGAGGGACAGGCAAGACCCGTCTGTCCGTGGCTGTCGCGACGGAGCTGCACACCCGCAGCCCGCGCGACGTCTACTTCGTCCCGCTCCAGACGTCCGACCGGGCTGAGCTGATGTGGGCGGCGATCGGCGAGGCCGTCGGCTCCGTCGGCTCCGTCGGCTCCGTCGACTCCGCGGTCGGCCCCGCCGAGCAGACCCCCGAACACCGCGCCCTGGCGTTCCTGCGCGAACGGTCCGCGCTGATCGTGCTCGACAACCTCGAGCAGATCACGGACGCCCACCACGTCGTCGCCGGCCTGCTCGGCGCCGCTCCCCGGGTCGCCGTCCTCGCGACCTCTCGACGTCCCCTGCACCTCGCCGAGGAGTGGCAGTACCCCCTGTCGGCGCTCCCCCTGCCTCCCCGGCGACCCCGCGACGGGCAGGGGACGCTGGCCCCCGATGAGGCCGAGCAGAGTCCCGCGGTGAAGCTCTTCGTCGAGCGGGCCCGGATGGTCCGGCCGGGCTTCGCCCTGTCGGAGGACAATGTCGGCGCCATCGCAGAGCTCTGTCGCAGGCTCGACGGCCTGCCCCTCGCCATCGAGCTGGCCGCCGCACGAAGTCGACTGCTGGGGCCACGCGCCCTCCTCGCGCACCTCGACAGCTGGTTCGGCGAGGCGACGCCCGCGGCGGACCGGCCGGAGCGCCAACGCACCCTCGCGGCGACGATCTCGTGGAGCTACGACATGCTCACCGACGAGGAACGCCGGGTCTTCCGGCAGCTCAGCGTCTTTGCCGGCCCCGTGGGCATGGACGCCGTGCATGCGGTCGTAGCTCAGGATCGCGACCCGCTCGAGGTGGTCTCGCGGCTCGTCGACGCCAGCCTGCTCGAGGCCCGTGAGGGGCCCGACGGCGAGCCGTTGGTCCATCTCCTCGAGACGATCCGGTGGTTCGCCGGAGAGCTGCTCGAGCGCCACGGGGAGTCGGAAGCGGCCAGGCTCCGCCACGCCGAATGGTGCATCCGGGTGGCCCACGACAGCAGCAGCCTGCTCAACGGCCCGCGCCAGATGGCCGCGCTCGACCGGATCCAGGCGGTCATCGAGGACGTCCGCGCAGCGCTCGACTGGACCCTGTCCCCCGACGCGACAGGCGACCGTTTCGAGCGCGGGCTCGAGCTGCTCCAGCCGATGGACCGCTACTGGTACCGCTTCGGCTACGTGCAGGAGGGTCGCGGATGGTCCGATCGTGCGATGGCCGTGCTGGGCCGGCGTGGCCTCGAGGACTCACCCCACGTCGTGGACGCCCTGCACGGTCACGGGGTCTTCGCCCTGCAGCAGAACGACGTCGCCACGGGCGCCCGGACGCTCGAGCGGGCGCTGGGCATGGCCCAGCGCCTCGGGGACGTGGCCCGCGAGGCGCGCGAGTCCAACAGCCTCGGGATTGCCCGCCGCGAGCAGGGCGATGTCGACGCAGCCCATGCACTCATCGAGCGCAGCATCGAGCTCGCGAGACGAGCCGGGGACACGCAGCGCGAGGCCACCGCGCTGAGCAACCTGGTCCACATCCACCTGGACCGCGGCGAGTACTCCGCCGCCGTGACCGCGGCGCTTCGGGCGGCGGCGGCGGACGAGGCGCGCCAGGACCCGTGGGGCGCGGCCATCGACCGGACCAACCTCGTGAACGCGCTGCTCCATGCCGAAGGCCCCGGGCCGGCCTTGGAGAAGCTGGTGGAGTTCGCGCCCACCACGGTGGGGCTCGGTGACATCGACCTGTCCATCAGCGTCGTCGAGAGCTTCGCGGCGATTCGGGCGGCCCTCGGCGACGGCCGGCGCGCCGCCGCCCTGCTCGGGGCCGCCGACCGGCACCGCGAGTCGGCCGGCCTCCCCCGGCCGGTGCCCGACGCCGCCCTCCTCGACCGCTGTGTCGCGCCGGCTCGAGCCCATGTCGAACCGGTCGAGTGGGACCGTGCCTACGCCGCGGGGCGGGAGCTCACCATCGACGCAGCAGTCGCCGAGGGACTGGGGGCCGCGAGCGACGACGGCCGCCACCAGAGCGCCGAGCCGCCGCCGGAGGGCGGAGCTTCCTGAGGCCCCTGTCCCTCAGCTGCCGGTGTCGAGGCGTCCGGTGGCCTCGGTGAGGGAGCGCAACCGCTTCGCGTGAGCCGCGGTGAGGGCCCCGGGCTCCATCCGCCAGCCCCAGCCGCCCTCGACGCCGGGGGTGTTCATGCGGGCCTCGGAGCCGAGGGCGAGGACGTCCTGCGCCTGCGTCATCGCGAGGGGGCACGGCATCGCCTGCGCGAGACCGATGAGGGCCCATGACGGCTCCCGGTCGACGTCCACGTCGACGTCGGCGTCCTTGCAGGCCCACCGCACCATGTCCCGCGCGTCCTCCGGTAGCTGGTCCCACCACCCGAGGACGGTGTCGTTGTCGTGGGTGCCGGTGTAGACGACCTGGTCGGACCGCAGGTGGCTCGGGTGGTGGATGTTGGCCGGATCCCACGGCGTGAACCCGAACTGGAGCACCGCCATCCCCGGCAGCCCGAGCTCCCGGCGCAGCGCGACGACGGGCGCGTCGATGTCACCGAGGTCCTCCGCGAGCATGGGCACCTCGCCGAGCGCCGCCCGGACGGCGTCGAAGAGCAGGCGCCCCGGGCCTGGCTCCCAGCGACCGCTCATCGCGGTGTCGGCGTCCGCGGGAATCGCCCAGTAGCCGGCGAACCCGCGGAAGTGGTCGAGTCGCACGTAGTCGAACAGCTCGAACGTCCGCCGAAGGCGCTCGATCCACCAGCGGTATCCGTCCGCCGCCATGACGTCCCAGCGGTAGAGGGGGTTCCCCCAGAGCTGGCCAGTCGCGGCGTAGGCGTCCGGAGGCACCCCCCCGACCGCGTCGGTGCGGAAGAGGTGGGGCCAGGCCCGCACGTCGGCCCCGTCAGGGGCCACGTAGATCGGGACGTCGCCCATGATGCGGACCCCACGGTCAGCGGCATACGCCCGCAGGTCGGCCCATTCGCGGGCGAAACGGACCTGGTCAGCCAGGTCGCCGCCGACTGCCGTCCACGAGTCGACCCAGTAGGCCTCCCGCTCCGAGAACTCCACCAGCTCCGCCGAGGTCACGGGCGCCTCCGGGTTCTCGAGGAGTGCCGGCGAGGCGGCGAAGGCCGAGGGGGAACTGTACGGAGAGCCGTGGGCGTCGGGCACCGCCACGGGCAGGACCTGCCACACGGACTGGCCGGCCGCCGCGAGCCAGTCCACGAAGGCACGCGCTGAAGGCCCCAACCGCCCGTCCGGCAGTGACGTGATGTGCAGCTGGACGCCGCTCGCGCGCGTGGAGATCACGGGGCCACACTCTCATGACGCCCACGCCGTGGCGCGGAGGTCCGGAGCCCGGG
>NZ_JAJJPG010000086.1:0-16155 GCF_032907665.1 Intrasporangium sp. | reverse complement strand
GCGGCGGCCTGCAGCGCCGGCCCACCCATCTCGAGGGCCAGGGCGCACAGGCGATGGGCGTCGAACGTGTTGGCGCGGACGGCAGTGTGCCAGTCGAAGCTGAGCCCGTCTCCCACCGCCTCCTCGCTGACCCGAGCATTCATGAGACGGCCCCCTTCCACGCCCCCGCCGTACTTGCGGCCCAGGTGCTCGGCCACTCCCATCGACTCACCCACGGGGACCGCAGGGTCGAGCTGGAAGGATCGCATGCGCATCGTGACGTCATGGGGACGCTCGAAGGACGCGATCGCCGCCTCCATCCGCCGCTTGGCGATCCAGCACCACGGGCAGACGAGGTCCGACCAGATCTCCAGGGCAACGCGGGTCGTGGACTCGGCAGCGGACTGGTTGGTCATCGCCTCAGTCTTGCATGGCCCTCCGGGCCTGCCGATCACGCCGGTGGGTGCGAGTGGGTCCCGGATGGCCAGGCGTGTCGGGCCCGACCGAGGGCCGGGACGCGACGAGACCCCCGCCGGTGGTGGTGGGGGCCTCGGGCGCGAGTGTCAGGACGGCGTGCGTCAGTAGCGGCCGTAGCCGGACGGCGTCGTCCAGATCGAGTGGTAACCGATGACGGTCCCCGGGCGCTGTGCATCGATCATGCGGCCCGGGCTGACGTAGATGCCGACGTGGTAGGCCGGGTAGCCGAAGAAGACGAGGTCGCCGGGCTGCGGGCTGCTCACCCGCGTCGCGCTGGCCTGCTGCTGCGAGGCGGTGCGAGGGATGGAGATGCCGGCTTGGCGGTAGACCCAGGAGGTGAAACCGGAGCAGTCGAAACCACTCGGGGAGTTGCCTCCATAGACGTAGGGAACGCCGAACATCGACTGGGCGATGCCGACGATGCCCGAGGCAGACGGGGCGGGGTCCGCAATGGGGGTGCGCTCGGTCGTGGTCCGCGACGCACGCTCCGCCGCCTGACGACGCTCCTCAGCCGCGCGCTCGGCCGCCTCGGCCCGAGCAGCCGCCTCGGCCCGCTCCTTCTCGACGACGACGTCCTTGATGACGATCGGCTTGGGCGCCTTGGCCTTCTTCGTCGTCGCCTGCTCCGCGAAGCCGATGGCGTTGAGCGCGCTCGCAGCCTTCACGGTCGCGGAGGCGGGGCCGACGACCGCGGCGCTGCTCGGGGTGACGTTCGCGGCCGCGACCGCCTGACCGTCGGCAGCGAAGGAGGGCTGGGCGAACGTCGCGACGAGACCGCCGGAGGCCGCCACGACCGCGGCACCCTTGACGGCCGGCTGCGCCGACTCCTTCGCAATGACCTTGAGCTCTGAAAGCGGGTTGTAACGACCGGGGGCGCGGTGGCGGCCGGCAACGTTCTGAGCCACGTGTGTACCTCTCGACGCCTGCGAGGTGAGCTGTCGGGTTCGGGTGGGAGGTACTACCCGGCCCTCGCTCGGACCCGAAGGTCCTCGGAGGACTTGACCCCAAGGGCGTCTCACGACGCCCGGAGAGATTGGTTCCCCCGCTCCTGCCATGCGGTGTGGTCGCGAGCCCCTGACCGGTGGCAGGACTTGGCGATCCGGTCCGAAGCACCCACCCCTTCGGGCGAGCCCGCTCAAACTATCCAAACCGCCCGCCGTTTGTCACGCCCTGATCACGGTCTGTTGACAACTTTTTCAGGCCGGGCCCGCTGGAGCGGTCCCGGAGCCGCTTCCAGCAGCACCCCCGACGCGGTTGTCGACTCCGGTCTGCCCGAACACATGGACGGCGATGTCCTGGGGAAGCGACACCCCCGCCGACCGGTCCACGCCGTCTCGGCAGACGATGATCCTTCCGTCCTCGCGCACGACGGACACCCGCTCGCCCGGCATGATCCCCGCCGAGGTGAGCAGTGCCAGCGCGTCCGGGTCCACCTGGACCGGCTCGCCGATGCGGCGGATCGTCACCGTGGCGGGCTCGGCGACAGCCACCTCGGTGAGGGACACCAGACCCGTGCGGAAGTCCCCGGACACGTCCAGTCCGAGCTCGTCGAGGCCGGGGATCGGGTTGCCGTAGGGGGATTCCCGCCCGTCCGTGATGAGACCGAGGATCTTGCGCTCGACCTTCTCGGACATGACGTGCTCCCACCGGCACGCCTCCTCGTGGGCGTACTCCCACTCGAGGCCGATGACGTCGACGAGCAGTCGCTCGGCCAGGCGGTGCTTGCGCATGACCCGGGTGGCGAGCAGGCGGCCCCGCTCGGACAGCTCGAGATGGCGGTCGCCGCTGACCGCCACGAGCCCGTCCCGCTCCATGCGCGCGACCGTCTGCGACACCGTGGGGCCGGAGTGCCCGAGCCGCTCGGCGATCCGGGCACGGAGGGGCACGATGCCCTCCTCCTCGAGCTCGTAGATCGTGCGCAGGTACATCTCGGTGGTGTCGATGAGGTCGGTCACGCACCTACTCTCTCAAAATCCGTCACGTCCCGCGTTGGCCGTCGCGGCTCGCCCCGCTCGCCCCGCTCGCCCCGCGCGCGCCGCTCGCGTCGTCGCGACTCGTGCCGCGTTGCTCGCCCTGGCGCCGCAGTCTGGTCGGGTCGTGACGCGGAACCCAGATCCGCAGCCAGCCCGCGCCGATGACCGCCCCGACGCCCAGGACGACGGAAGCCGCGCCGAGAGTCATGACGGCCGTCAACCCGGACAGGGCGACCGGTCCCGCGGCCCGCCCCAGGTCCGCGCAGAGCCGCCACCCCCCGAGGAACTGGGCCCGGGCCTCGGGCGGGGCGGCATCGGCGCCCAGGGTCATGATCAGTCCCGCCCCCAGGCCGTTGCCGAGGCCGAGGACGGTCGCCGCGGCCGTGACGGCGACGAGGGTGGTGCTGAGCGGAAGGAGGGCCATGCCCAGGCCGAGCACGAGCATGCTCGGGACCGCGGCCGCGACCCGGCCGTGTCGGTCCATGAGCCAGCCCGACGGGTAGAAGAGGAGCATGTCGACGCCCCCCGCGATGCCGAAGACGAGCGCGGTCTGCGCGGGTGAGAGTCCGACGGACTCGGCCCACAGCGGCACGAGCGCCTCCCGGACGGCTCGGGCGCCGGACACCCACAATGCGCCGACGCCGAGCGTGAGGAGCACCGGGCGGTGCTCCAGGAGGACCGAGCCGACCGATCGTCGGGCGGCGGTCGTGGCGCCCGCCCTGCCGGGGGCGGTGATGTCCGGCGCGACGAGCACGAGGACGAAGGCCGCGAGACTGGCGATCCCGCCCACGAGGTAGGCCGCGTTGACGTCCCACCTCGCCACGACGACCGATCCGAGGAACGGCCCGACGAAATAGCCGATGCGGTGCACGCCCCCGAGGGTCGAAAGGGCCCTGGCTCGCATTCGGACGGGCACCGCCTCGGTGAGATACGCCTGCCGGGCCAGCCCGAAGAGCGAGCCGGCGAGTCCGATGACGAGCACGCCGGCGAAGAGCGCGGTCAGCGAGCGGGCGGTGGCCGACATGAGCATCCCGACCGCTTCGATGACGGCCGCGACGAGCAGGGCGCGGCGCTCCCCGATGCGGGCGGCGAGGGCCCCGGAGGGCAGGTCGCCGAGCAGCGTGCCCAGACCGAGCGCCGCGACGAGGAGCGCGGCGACGCCGACCGAGGCGCCGAGCTCGCGGGCGGAGACGGCGATGATCGGAGCGACCGCGCCGGCACCGGTCGAGCCGAGCAGCGTCGGCCCGTAGGCCGAGAGCGCGATGGCTCGCAGCGTCCCCCGCGAACCCGGCACTGGCTGCCCGGTCATCCTTCGAACTCTACGGCTCCGCGGTCCGCTCGGTGGGCCGTGGTCACAGTGTGGTCAGGCGACCTGCCGGCCCTCGTGCTCAGCGGTCTCGGACGTGCCACGGGGGCCTAACGATTGCGTATCTGCGCTCGCTCCGTCTCGTCGGTCCCGGAAACCATGGCGTCGTGGCCAGTTCGCGCAGCACGCATCTCACGGGCCCGCCGTATGCCGCTGGGCTCGCTGCCCGGGCCACGGCGGAGCGGGTGCCGTGACGGCTCCCGGACCCGCCGGGCCGGGTCCGCGCGGAAGCGTGCTGTCGGCCTCCTTCGCCCTCGTCGCGGCGGCTGCCCTCGCCGTGTCCCTCGCATCCTCGGTGGCCACGGTGGTCGTCGGAGTCGTCGTCCTCGGGGTCCTCCACGCGATCCTCGAGCTGCGGTACGTCGCCGGGCGGTTCGCGGGCCTCGCGCTCAGGCTGGGGCGGCCGTTCCTTCGCACCGTCGCGCTGCTGCTGGCCGGCATCGTCGTCAGCCGGCTCCTCGGCGGTGTCCTCGGGAGACCAGCCGACATCGCGGAGATCCTCCTCGGCTACGCGATCGTGGGCCTGGCGCTCCCCCACGTCCTCGCCCCCACCCGAAGGAACGTCGGGTGGGCCCTGACCGCAGCGGCCGCGGCTCTGTCGCTCCTCTGGCCGGACCAGCACTTCCTCGTCCTCGCGCACCTGCATCTCGTCGCTGTCGTCGCCTTCCTGTGGGAGTGGTCCCGGCGCCTGCCGTCGGTGCGCACTCGCATTCTCTTCCGCTCGGTGCAGCTCGCCTGGGCGATGGTCGTCCCTGTCGCCGTCCTCCTCGGCCTCGCCGACGCGTGGCTGGGCACCGACCCCGCCTTCGTGCGCAGCCTCGTCGATGACGGGCGCGCGGTCGTCGCGGCCATCGTCCCGCCCGGCGAGGCCGGGACGGTCCTCGGAGCGCGGCTGGTCACCGTCTTCGCCTTCCTCCAGACGATGCACCTGCTCACGTGGGTTGTCTTCTTCCCGCACCGTGCCCCGGACGCGGCAGCGGGCCTCGAGGAGCTGTTCCCCTGGCTGACGGGCGCCCGGGTCTGGGCCATCGGCTTCCTCGCCGCAGCGTTCTTCGCGGTCGTCCTCGTCGGCGACTACTCCAGCGGAGTGCTGCTTCAGGACGCCCTCACCCTGCCGCACGTCTACGTCGAGGTACCGCTCCTGCTGGCTCTGCTCGCTCGGAGCCCGCTGACCAGCGAGTCGGACCACCCCGAGCCCGCTCCCACGACAGCCCAGGGGACACCGCAGGCGCCGCCAGAGGTACCGGTGCAAAACCCCTTGGCTCACGCGGCGAACGCGTCGTACGGTCGAGGAAGCAGCAAGGAAGGAGGTGATCCGAGAAGTGATTTCTTCCGGAACGTGTGAGGTGGCCACGCGATAGTCGCGCCCCATCCACACCGCGGATGACGCAGGGCAGTCCGACTGGTTCGGGCTGCCCTGCTGCGTCCTCCCGCTTCGTCGAGTGGCCCCGAACGCAGCCCCCCTAACCCGTCGAGTGGCCCCGAATGCAGCCCCCCAACCCGTCGAGTGGCCCCGAATGCAGCCCCCCAACCCGTCGAGTGGCCCCGAATGCAGACCCCGGCGCAGCTCTTGTGGCCACTCGACTCAGGGTGTGCGCAGCACGTGGGGCCACTCGACTCAGGGTGTGCGCGGCACATGGGGCCACTCGACTCAGGGGGCCGTGGCGAGAGCGCCCACCGAGGCTCGTCAGGGTTGGCGCCGGGAGAGGGCCCAGGACGCAGCGTCGGCGAGGTTGCCCTCGCCGGTCCGGCTGAAGACGAGTCGGTCGTGGAGGCGGTTGCGCCGGCCCGCCCAGAACTCGACCTCGTCGCAACGCACCCGCCAGCCACCCCAGAAGTCGGGGACCGGCACGTCACCGTGCTGCCCGCGGTCCGGGAACCGGGCCAGCGCCTCGTGCCACCGGCGCTCGAGGTCTTCCCGGCCCGCAGCGGGTTGGGACTGGTCTGACGCCCACGCGGAGAGGCGGGAGCCGTAGGGCCGTGAGTCGAAGTACTCCTCGACCTCCGTCCTGGTGACGAGCTCGGCCACGCCTCGGAACCGGATCGCCCGGAAGATCGCGGGCCAGGTGAGTCCGGCCGCGATCCGCGGGTTGGCCTCGAGCTCGAGGCTCTTGGTCGAGCGGAGGTTCGTCACAAAGCCGGGACCCTGCTCGTCGAAGAAGCGCATGAGGACGGTCCGGACGTTCGGGGCGCCGTCGGCATCGACCGTCGCCACGTGCAGCGCCATCGGCTCGGAGACGTCCACGCGCGCCGCAGCGGCGGCGAGGGCGTCGTCGACCCACGCCCGCACCTGGAGATACGGCGACTCGAGCACGTCGCTCTCGAGCAGCCCGTCGCCGTGGTAGTCGATGCGACCGGTGTCCATCGGATCGGGTCTGACCATGGGGCCAGACTAGGGTTTGCGCAAAGGCCCCCGGCACGAGGAGTCGTCACATGGCAGGCAAGAGCAAGGCGGTCGCGAAGGTCGTCAAGGTGGGCGCGAAGTACGGCCCGCAGATCTGGGTCGCGAGCAAGGCGATCCGGGAGCCGGCCAAGGAGGCCGCCCAGAAGGTCATCGCCAGCGAGAAGGCCCGCAAGAGCGCCTTCGACCACGCCAAGTCCCTTGCCGACGGCAGCATCCTCAAGGTCTACGAGGGCGACCAGTCGCTCTGGATCGTCTTCAGCGGCGACACGGCGATCACCGTGTACCCCGTCTCGGAGACGCCGCTTCCTCGCCTCCTCCAGGGCGCCGACCTGACCAAGCGCATCCGTCCCACCGACAAGCTGACCGCGAGGGACCGCGCCAAGGACGCCGCCACCTCCGCGCTCCGGCGCGGCAAGCCGGGCGCCATCAACTGACTGCTGGGGTATGCCGCTGAGCCGGCTCCCGCTCGCCCCCTTCCTGCTCGGGTGGCCCCGTCGTGCACAGCGCACCTGGGGACATCCGGGCCACTCGACACCGTTCGGTGCATCTCGCCCTGCTCGGGTGGCCCCGTCGTGCACAGCGCACCTGGGGACATCCGGGCCACTCGACGCCGTCGGGCCTCGTCAGTCCGTCACCCGCAGGCCGAGCTCGGCAGCGAGCGGCTCGGCGAGGTCGAGGAGCTGAACCCGGCTCACCGTCGCCCCCTTCAACGAGGCCACGCCACGTGGAGCCCGCAGCGTCGCCCCGGAGAGGTCGAGACCGGCATACGACCCCTTCCCGAACTCCGGCTCGACGAGCGTGCACCCGTCGAAGACCAACCCGTCGACGGTGGCCTCGCTGAGGTCGAGCTCGCTGACGACGCAGTCGACGAAGCGGACGTCCTTGAGGCGGGCGCCGCGCAGGTTGAGGAAGTCGATCCGGCTGGCGCGGACGGTGACGTCGCGCCATGTCGAGCCCCCGGCAGCCACCGCCGCCAACCGGGAGCCCTCTATCGCCAGGTCGGCGAGGCTCGCCCGCGCCAGGTGTACCCCGGCACCGTGGGCGCGCTCCCAACGGCACTCCGACCAGCGCGTCGCCTCGAGGTGCACGTCGTCGAGCACGCACCCGACGAGCGTGCACTCGAGGAAGCTGCCGCCCTCGAGATGACCCCTGCTGAAGTCCGTGGCCTCGAAACGGACGAGGTCGAAGTCGGTGTCGAGCCCGGCTTCCCGTCCTGTGAGAAGTGGGTGCGGGAAGACGGACTGGTCCGGCTCGGGCGGCATACGGTGAGTTTGTCAGCCCCGTCGGCCCCCGGCTGCCCTGCCGCGTGCAGAATGGCTGTTGGCCCACACCGGGTGCAACCCACCCCGGTGACCTCGAACGTGACAAGGAACGTCATGGCAGACCATGCTCCCGACCCGGACTTCAAGCCAGGCCTCGAAGGAGTCGTCGCCTTCGAGTCGACGATCGCCGAGCCGGACAGGGAGGGCGGCGCACTGCGATATCGCGGGGTCGACATCGAGGACCTCGTCGGGCACATCTCGTTCGGCAACGTCTGGGGGCTGCTCGTCGACAACAAGTTCAACCCCGGCCTGCCACCAGCTGAGCCCTATCCCCTGCCGGTGCACACCGGTGACGTCCGGGTCGACGTCCAGTCCGCCCTCGCGATGCTGGCTCCCGGCTGGGGTTTCAAGGCGACGCTCGACATCGAGCCGGAGGAGGTCCGCGAGAACCTCGCGCGCGCCGCTGTCATGGCCCTCTCCTTCGTCGGCCAGTCGGCTCGCGGTCTCGACAAGCCGATGGTGCCGCAGTCGGAGGTCGACAAGGGCAAGACGATCACGGAGCGCTTCCTCATCCGCTGGCGCGGGGAGCCGGACCCCAAGCACGTCGAGGCGGTCGACGCCTACTGGGTGTCCGCGGCGGAGCACGGCATGAACGCCTCGACCTTCACCGCGCGCGTGATCACCTCGACGGGCGCGGACGTCGCCGCAGCGCTCTCCGGAGCAGTCGGCGCGATGTCGGGCCCGCTCCACGGCGGCGCCCCGTCACGGGTGCTGCACATGCTCGACGGGGTCGAGGAGCAGGGTGACGCGACGGCCTACGTCAAGGGGGTGCTCGACCGCGGGGAGCGGCTCATGGGCTTCGGCCACCGCGTCTACCGGGCGGAGGACCCGCGGGCTCGCGTCCTGCGGTCGGCCGCCGAGCGCCTCGGGGCGCCGCGGTTCGAGACCGCGGCCGCCCTGGAGAAGGCCGCGCTCGAGGAGCTCCAGGCCCGTCGGCCCGACCGGGTCCTCGCGACGAACGTCGAGTTCTGGGCCGCGGTCGTGCTCGACTTCGCCGAGGTCCCGCCGCAGATGTTCACGCCGATGTTCACCTGTGCCCGCACCGCCGGCTGGTCCGCGCACATCCTCGAGCAGAAGGTGACCGGTCGACTGATCCGGCCATCGTCCCGCTACATCGGCGAGGGCCCGCGGAAGCCGGAGGACGTCGAGGGCTGGTCACCCGATCTCGCCCACTGAGCCGGCGCCGCAGCAGTCTCGTCGACCTGGGTGCGTCGCCTCGAGCCGACGCATCCAGGTTACCGCCCCAGATGAGGGCCGACTGGTGACTCACCATCGCACGGCCGCCGAAGTGGAGGAACGCTGCACGCGACGCAAGCCGGTTCCAGTCGAGGTCGTCCACCGGCGCCCGGATCGCGTACCAGCCGCGCCGCAGGGGATGAGCTCGGCCCTCGGCCACCGCACGCGCCACCGCATCCGAGTCCAGGCCGGCCGCCCGGGCCCACGCCGCGGAGAAGACCTCGCGGCGAGCCAGGTGTGAGAGATCCATGACAGCAGGGTGGCCCGTTCCGGTCTGCCGGCGGACGCTCCCGGGACACCAGTGGACGATGTCGCACCCTCCCCGGGGGGATGTGGACAGCGCCGCACGACAGGCTGCTCCTGTCGCCAGCTCTGCGCAGGAAACCGACCGTTCCTCCGGCGCTGCTCCAACCTCGATGCGCCCCCTCGAAGCGACGCATCCAGGTCGGGCGAGACATTCTTCCGACACATGCTCCTCGAGGCGACGCATCCAGGTCGTCGCGACGCTCGCGAGGGACCGGGTGGCACGGACGGGGCCGGGCAGCGCGACGCTCGCGAGAGGCAGGGCGGCGCGAGCGCGCCCTGGGAGCGGGAGCCGGCCCAGCGGCATACGGCAGCCTGCGTGTGGTCGTCCACACACCGGGCGCGCGTGTCCAACTCGCGGGCACCTGCGGTTCAATGGGTCGGTGACAACGGCGTCACCTGCCATCAACACGCCCGCCACCTCCGCGCAACGTGGCCCCATCCCAAGGTGAAACCGTGACCGACGCCCCCGCGACTGCGACCACCCCCGCCATCACGATCCCGAGCGAGCTGCTGCCGTCCGACGGACGCTTCGGCTCCGGCCCCTCGAAGGTGCGTCCCGAGCAGGTCGAGCACCTCGCCGGCCTCGGTCGCACGGTCCTCGGCACCTCGCACCGGCAGGCCCCGGTCAAGAACCTCGTCGGCTCGGTCCGCGACGGGCTCCGAAGCCTGCTGAGCCTCCCGGACGGCTACGAGATCATCCTCGGCAACGGCGGCTCGACGGCGTTCTGGGACATCGCGGCGTTCGGTCTGGTCCGCGAGCGGGCGCAGCACCTGGCCTTCGGCGAGTTCTCGAGCAAGTTCGCCACGGTGACGCAGAAGGCCCCGTTCCTCGGTGACTCGACCATCATCAAGGCCGACCCGGGCACGCTCGCCACGCCTCGCGCCGAGGAGGGCGTCGACGTCTATGCGTGGCCGCACAACGAGACGTCCACGGGCGTCATGGCCCCGGTCCACCGCGTCGAGGGAGCTGACTCCGATGCGCTCGTCCTCATCGACGCGACCTCCGGCGCGGGCGGCCTCCCCGTCGACATCACGCAGGCCGACGTCTACTACTTCGCCCCGCAGAAGTGCTTCGCCTCCGACGGCGGGCTCTGGCTGGCGGCCTTCTCCCCCGCCGCACTGGCGCGGGTCGAGGAGATCGCGGCGACGGGCCGCTGGGTGCCCGACTTCTTCAGCCTGCCGACCGCGATCGACAACTCCCTGAAGAACCAGACCTACAACACCCCGGCCGTCGCGACCCTCGCGATGCTCGACGCGCAGCTCCAGTGGCTCAACGGCAACGGGGGCCTGGAGTGGGCTGCCGCGCGCACCAAGGACTCGTCGACGCGGCTGTACGAGTGGGCCGAGGCGACGTCCTACACGACGCCCTACGTCGCCGACCCAGCCGCCCGGTCGCAGGTCGTCGGCACCATCGACTTCGACGACGCGATCGATGCGTCCGCGATCGCGAAGACGCTGCGCGCCAACGGCATCGTCGACGTCGAGCCCTATCGCAAGCTCGGCCGCAACCAGCTCCGGGTCGGCATGTACCCAGCCGTGGAGCCGGAGGACGTGAGCACGCTGACCCGGGCCGTCGAGCACGTGGTCTCCCAGCTCGGCTGAGCCGTCCCCTGAGGCGTATGCCGCTGAGCGGGCTCACCCTCACCGCTGACGTCGCGGGCCTCCTCCTCGGCGAGGCGTGACCTCTGGCCGGATCTCTCGTTGTCCACCATGAGTCGCCGACACGGCGGCTCAGGCACAGGTCGGCACGGGAGTCCAGGAGTCACCATGGTCCGGATCGTCAGCGTCTCGGAGGCCGCACGCCGCGTGGCGGCCGTCCTGCCCGCCATCGCCGTCGCGACGACCGGCGTCGTCCTGACCGCGGGGGCGGCGCCCTGGGGGCCGACGTCGGCCCTCACGGTGCCCGACGAGGCGCTCACCGAAGGCGCGAGCCCGCCCTATCCGAGCGCGGGACCGCCTCCGCCCCCGATGCAGCTGCCACCGATCTACCGCACCTTCACCGACCCGTTCCCCACGGTCGACGTGCCCCGGTCGACGGGTCAGGCCGTGCGGGCGATCGGTTCGATGGCGCCGGTGCGGATCGACGCCCACGGCATCCCGGCCCCCGCCCTGGCGGCCTACGAGCGGGCGGCGGCCCTGCTGCGTTCAGTCGATGCTGCGTGCGGTCTCGACTGGGCCCTGCTCGGGGCCATCGGACGGGTCGAGAGCAACCACTCCCGGTTCGGCGGGAACAGCCTCGACAGTGCCGGGATCGCCAGGCCGGGGATCATCGGCATCGCTCTCGACGGCAGCCATGGGACGGCGCGGATCACCGACACCGATGGTGGCCGCTGGGATCGCGACGACGTCTTTGACCGGGCGGTCGGTCCGATGCAGTTCATCCCGGGCACCTGGCGAATCGCCGGCCGTGACGCCGATGGCGACGGAGCCATGAACCCGCAGAGCATGGCCGACTCGGCGGCAGCCGCTGGCGTGTATCTCTGCTCCGGCGACGGGGACCTCCGCGATCCGAACGACGCCTACGCCGCCGTGCTGCGTTACAACCACTCCGATGACTACGCCCGGAGCGTGCTGTCCATCGCCGAGGCCTATCGGTCCGGCGCGACCGTGGTGCCCGTCGCCGCGATCCCGGCGGCCCGACCTGCCGAGGGTTCGGGCGCAGGGACGCCGGAGGGATCGGGCTTCGGCTGGGGCGGCGGTTCCACGCCAACATCGTCCCCGTCGTCCTCGTCGTCCTCGACATCGAGCCCGACGGCGACCGCGTCACGGAAGAGCGAACCTGCCGCAGAGCCGGGCGATCGGACGGGCTCCCGTTCTGACCCCGTGCCGCAGCGGTCCGCGACCCGCGATGACCCGAGCAGCCCGGTGATCCCGCTGCCGAGCCTCCAGCGCCCGACGAGCACCGCGCCCGTGCCGACAGCGCCGGCAGTGCCGACGGTGCCGCTACCGGTCACGACAGTGCCGCTGCCGACCGGCACCATGCCGACCATCGAGCAGCTGCTGGCTCTGCCTCGGCTGCCCAGGCTCCTCGGCGACCCGCTCGGACTGGTCCGAGTCCTCAGCCCGGTCACCGGGCGGGTCGTGTGCATCCTCGGGGACGCTGTCGTCGACTGCCCGTGAGGTGGGAGGCTCCCCGGACGATCAGCCGCCCACGCCGTTGACGATGGAGGCCACCACGGCGATCGCGACGAAGAGCACGAGCGCAGCCACCGTCAGCCGGTGGCGGGTGCGGAAGTTCACTTGGCCACCTGCGGGGTCGTGGGCCGGTCGAGCCGGATTCGGAAGCGCGGCCGGCTCTGTGTCTCGAAGGTCACTGCCACATTCTGCCTTCGAGTGATCCACAGGACCACCGCGATCACGCTCAGCCCGACCGCGATGGTGCCGATGGCGATCGTCCACCGGGCTCCCCAGGCGTCGCCGATCCAACCGATCATCGGCGCGCCGACGGGGGTGCCGCCGAGGAAGATCGCCATGTAGAGGGACATGACCCGCCCTCGCATGACCGGGGAGACGCTCATCTGGACCATCGCGTTCGCCGTCGTCAGGGCGGTCAGGGCGAAGAGACCCGTCGGCACGAGGAAGATGGCGAAGAGCTCGTAGCTGGGGGCCGTCGCAAGCAGCGCCGTCGAGACGGTGAAGCCCACGAGGGCGAAGACGAGGACCCGAAGCCGCGGCGCGCGCCGGGCCGACAGCAGGGCCGCGGCCAGCGAACCGATGGCCATGATCGAGCCGAGCAGGCCGAACTCGCCCGGGCCCTTGTGGAACACCTGCGTCGACATGAGGGCCATCGTCACCTGGAAGTTCATCCCGAAGGTGCCGAGGACGAAGACGAGGCTCATGATGAGGATGAGGTCGGGCCGCCGACGCACGTAACGCAGGCCCTCGCGGATCTGCCCCTTGCCCCGGGCCCGCGGAACCGGGCTCAGGGCGGCCGTGTCGATCCGCAGCAGTGCCACGAGGACGAACACGAAGGTGACGGCATTGATGTAGAGAGCCGGCGCGATGCCGAACCACGCGATGACGAGGCCGGCAACGCCAGGTCCGACGAGGCGACCGAGGTTGAAGGACGCACTGTTGAGGGCGACCGCGTTGGCGAGGTAGTCGTGGTCGACCATCTCCGAGACGAAGGCCTGGCGCGACGGGTTGTCGATCGCGGTGGCCACGCCCTGCAGCAGGGCGAGAGCGTAGACGTGCCAGAGCTCGACGACACCGGTCCCGGTGAGCACGGCGAGGCCGAGTGCCGTGACGAGCAGGGCGGCCTGGGTCCCGAGGAGGATGTGCCGCTTGGGGAACCGGTCGGCGATCATCCCCGCCCAGGGTGCAAGGACGAGGAAGGGCAGGAACTGAAGGCCGGTGACGATCCCGAGCGCGGTGGCCGAGTGGTCGGTGAGCACGGTGAGGACGAGCCAGTCCTGGGCGACGCGGCCCATCCACGTGCCGACGTTCGACACGATCGCGCCTGAGGCGTAGCGGCGGTAGTTCGGCACTCCGAGCGAGTGGAAGGTGGGGCTCACCTGCTCGCCACCTTCGCGAGGACAGCACTCGCCTGCTGGAGCAGCTCGAGCTCGTCCTCGGTGAGGTTGGCGAATCGGTCCAGCATCCACTCGTCCCGGTGGCGGCGGACGCGGCGCAGGGCCTTGCGACCCTCGGGGGTGAGGGAGAGGATCACCTGACGCCCGTCCTTGGGGTCGTCGGCGCGGGCGACGTAGCCGGAGTCGACGAGGCAGCTCGTCGTCCGCTTCATGCTCGGCGCCGACACACGCTCGATGTCGGCGAGCTCGCTGTTGGTGCGCGGGGTGTCCTCGAGGCGGGCGAGCACCGACACCTGGTGGGGTGGCAGCTCCCGGTCGGACTCGTAGCGGACGCGGCGCGCGATGCGCATGCAGGCGAGCCGGATGTCGTTGGCCAGGGGCACGAGCCCGGGTCGGGCCAGTGGCTGGGGAGGTGGTGCGGTCATGCGGGGTCCTGAGTCAGGTGATGTGCTGTGCTCATTAGCCTAACTCATTAGTCGTGCTAATCATTCCTCGCCCCGGCCCGACCGGGATTGTCGCCCGTCTTGCGCTGGGCCCACCTCCGTGCGGAAGCGGGCCCAGCGGCATACGGCATTCGGTCGGGCCGCGAGCAGCACCCGACGCCGTCAGCAGGGCTAGACGAGCGCGTTCTCCAAGGGTGTCTTGATGAAGTAGATGACGAAGAACGCCGACACGATCCACAGGAGCGGGTGGACCTGGCGAGCGTGACCGCGGGCGATCTTGACGAGGACCCACGCGATGAAGCCCGCGCCGATGCCGACGGTGATGTTGTAGGTGAAGGGCATGAGCACGATGGTGAGGAAGGCCGGCAGCGCCACCTCCATGTCGTCCCACTCGATGTTCTTGACCTGCATCATCATGAGGAACCCGACGATGACGAGGGCGGGCGCGGCGGCCTCAGAGGGGACGATCGCGAAGAGGGGCGCGAGGAACGTCGTGAGGAGGAAGAGGACGCCTGTGACGACCGAGGCGAGGCCGGTGCGAGCACCCTCCTCGACGCCGGCCGCGGACTCGATGTAGCTCGTGTTGGAGCTGACGCCTCCGGCACCTCCGGCGATCGCCGCGACGGAGTCGACGACGAGGATCCGGTCGGTGTGGGGCGGGTTGCCCTCCTTGTCGAGCAGCTTGGCCTCGGTGCCGATGGCGACGACGGTGCCCATGGTGTCGAAGAAGTCGGCGAGGAGGAGCGAGAAGACGAACATGATCGCCGTGACCATCCCGAGCTTCTCGAAGGAGCCGAGCAGGTTGAACTGGCCGAGGATCCCGATGTCGGGGGTGTTCGTCACCGACTCCGGCAGCCGCGGCACGGTGAGCATCCACGACTCGGGGTTCTGCAGGCCCTGGTCGGTGTAGACGCGCGGCCCGATCCGGAAGACCGCCTCGACGATGATCGCGAGCACGGTGGCAGCGGCGATACCGATGAGGATCGCCCCCTTGACCTTGCGGATGAGCAGCACGGCAATGGTGAAGACGCCGAAGACGAAGACGAGCGTCGGCCACCCGTTGAGGCTGCCGCCGATGCCGAGCTCGCTCGGGACCGATCCCGGGCTCGTCGGGCGGCGCGCGAAGCCCGCGTCGATGACGCCGATGAAGGCGATGAACAGGCCGATGCCGACGGAGATCGCCACCTTGAGCGGCGCCGGGATCGCCCGGAAGACCGCCTTGCGGAATCCGGTGAGGACGAGGACGAGGATGATGACGCCCTCGATGACGACGAGGCCCATGAGGTCGGCGAAGGTGATCCCATCGGCCGCGTGCGTGAAGACCATGCCCGCGATGAGGCCGTTGATCCCGAGGCCGGCTGCGAGCGCGATCGGGAAGTTCGCGACGAGGCCCATGAGGATCGACATGACCCCCGCGACGAGGGCGGTGCCCACAGCGACGAGCAGCTTGCTCTGCTCGAGGTCGGCGACGCCGCCGATCATGAGCCCGGAGCCGTCCGTCACTCCGGACAGGATGATCGGGTTGAGCACGACGATGTAGACCATGGTGAAGAAGGTGACGACTCCGCCTCGGATCTCGCGGGCGACGCTCGACCCGCGCTCGGTGATCCGGAAGTAGCCGTCGAGTCCGGTTGGGGCCGGACGTTTCGTGGTGGTTTGGGTCGGCATGGCGGGCACTCTAGTGGCGCACGTCCGGTCGTGTGCCGTTTACCTCCGCCGGGCTGCCGAAAGTCATCACCTAGGCTGGCACCGTGACCGACCAGACCCCTCCGCGCCGCCCGGGAGAGCCCCTCGAGCCGGTCCACGTGCCCATGCTGAGGATCGTCGAGGCGGGCATCGTCGGCTGGGCCGTCGCGCTCGTCGTCACCCTCGTCGTCCCGGCGCTGCACGAGGGCGACCGCGACTGGTGGCCCTGGGCCTGCGTCGCCGGGATCGTGCTCGGCGCGATCGGCTGGCTGTATGTGAGGCGGGGGCGCGGCAACGCGCAGGACGCCACCTGACGAGACCCCAACGGGCCGTATGCCGCTGGGCTCAGCGCCGCTCGGACGTGTCCTCCGCAGGCGCATCCTCGTCGGACCCGGCCGGGGCCCCATCCTCGACGGTCTGCGCGGCAGGAA